>PKCY01000276.1 GCA_002862985.1 Haliea sp. | reverse complement strand
AGTCCCATTTAACTTGAAGAGCTCACGGGCACTGAACATCGCCTGGGCCGATGACAACACATGGGACGGTCAGTTGGCCGATGTCGAAGTAATGCTCGGAGAGCCTGAGAATCAGCTTCGCCTTGAGGCACTCGCACTAAACATCAGGACAATCACTGGCGACGTCCCCAGACTGAAAACTGAATTTAACACCCGCATCAATACCCGATTGCACAATCAGCAGCTACCGCAACTCAATCTTGTTTTGACGCAGCGGGGTAGCCACAACGAGAGCACTTACACCCTGGAACTGGGCGACACAGCACAAAGTATCTTAATTGCCGGCCAGGGCTCGGTAGACATCACTACAGGACGGGGCAAACACCATTTCAGCGCCAAAACATTGGACCTGCCCTACTTCATCTCGTCACTAACACCACTACTGCGCCATTTTGGATTAATGCATTCAGACATGGCAGTACGGTCCGGGAGCCTGCTGCTCGACACTAATATTCAAACAGAAAATTTTGATCCGGTGCAATGGACGCAGACCTCAACACTGAACGCGCAACAGCTATCGGGTAATGTCGATGTACAGCAGTTCGAAAACCTGACTCTCTCTGCCCAGTGGAGCGGCATAGAACAATGGCAAACTCATAAGCCGATTAGCCTAACGCTGGAAAAGCTAGATACGGGCCTGGAAGTACATGACATAAATGCGATGGTGAGTATGCCGGCGTCCACACCCATTGGCCAGCCCGCATTACGCATAGACGACTTCTCCGCTACTGTATTTGAAGGAACGCTAAGCCTGTCGGAGGCAGCCTCCTGGGACTTCGGAAAACCAGACAACACGCTCTTACTACGAGCGCGACAATGGCAATTGGCCGATTTGGTGGCTCTGCAACAGGATGAAAATATTCGCGCTAACGGAGTACTGGAAGGCGAGCTTCCTGTCACCGTGAGCGATGGGAGATTCATCATAGAAAAGGGATACCTCCGCGCTCTTCCACCCGGCGGCAGCATCCGTTATGTCCCCAGCGCCGCAAGCCAATCATTGGGCGAGACCAGCAAGGAACTCGCACTGGCGCTGGACTTGCTGAGTGATTTTCGCTACCAGTTGCTCAGCACCGAAGTTGAACTGAAAAAAACAGGTACGCTGCTGCTGGGCTTGTCCCTTGCCGGCAGCAATCCCGAGCGCTTCGAGGGTCGCGAAATTAATTTCAATATCAATCTCGAACAAAACATCGACCCGCTGTTACAAAGCCTGCGCGTAAGTGATACGTTGGTAGAGAAGATCGAGCATCGCCTGAAATGAACTTTAGCGTCGGCTTTTGCTCTCATAGTCACAGCCGCCGAAGGGGAACCCAATGCGAATAATTCTTGCTTCATGCCTGTTCTGCCTGGCAACGGCCTGCTCACCCACCGTGCAGGTTAATGCACCAAAGGAGCCGATCACTATTAACCTGAATGTCAAAATTGAACACGAAATACGTGTCAAAGTAGACAAAGAACTAGACAATCTGTTCACCGAAGACAACGAGCTATTCTAGGAGAAAACCCGCATGCAATTGCAAAAAGCACTACAAAAAACAGTCAGCGTAATTTCGCTATCATTCTTATTGATACTCCCGGCATATGCGCTAGATCTGAGCGAGGCGAAATCGACAGGTCAGGTCGGAGAAACCAGTACCGGCTATATCGCTGCGATCAAGCCCTCGTCGAAGGTGAACGCGCTGGTCGCTAATATCAACAGCCAGCGCAAGGTGTACTATCAGGAGATTGCCAATCAAAATAGCATCAGTCTGCAAGCGGTAGAAGCACGGGCAGGAATAAAAGCTATACAAAAGACCCCGGCAGGTGAATTCATCAATTCTGGTGCCGGCTGGCAGCTAAAATAGCGTCTCGCCCCATTGGGCCTAACAACATTGCGCGAGCTGGGACCAGGCTCAACTCACGCGACTAGTTTTCCCCTTGCGCTTTAGCCATATCCAACGCCAGGTCTTCGATCATATCCTCCTGGCCGCCAACGGTTCGCCGCCGGCCGAGTTCCACCAGGATATCGCGGCTGGACAGTCCATACTTTTTAGCGCTACGTTTAGCGAATAACAGGAAGGAAGAGTACACGCCGGCGTAACCGAGCGTGAGTGAATCCCGGTCTACTCGCACCATGTCGTCCATCATCGGTACGATTAGATCCTCGGAGACATCCATCGCCTTAAACAAATCCACACCGGTTTCAACACCCATGCGATCACACACCGCAATGAAGATTTCCAGTGGTGTGTTACCCGCTCCGGCACCCAGCCCCGCCAGCGAACCGTCGATACGATTGGCGCCTGCCTCCACCGCAGCCAGTGAATTAGCGACACCCATGGCCATATTGTGATGCCCATGAAAGCCCAGCTCTGTCTCTGGTCGCAATTCCGCCCGCGCCAGTGCGACTCGCGATGTCACATGGTCCGGCAACATATAGCCAGCTGAATCAGTGATGTAGACACAGTTAGCACCAAAGTCTTCCATCATTTTTAACTGTGTAACCAGCTCTTCGGCTTCTACCATGTGCGCCATCATGAGAAAGCCCACTGTATCGAGATCGTTATACTTGGCAGCCATCGTCAAATGCTGTTCTGACACATCGGCTTCAGTGCAATGGGTCGCAATGCGAATAGTGGATATACCACAGTCAACCGCCATCTTCAGATGATCGACAGTACCAATACCGGGCAGCAGCAGCGCAGAAACACGGGTATTTTTCATCTCTTTGCAGACGGCGGTTAGGTATTGTTCGTCACTCGCGGCTGGAAACCCGTAATTCACTGAAGCACCGCCGAGCCCATCGCCGTGCGTCACCTCGATGAGGGGAATACCCGCCTCGTCCATTGCCCTGGCAATAGTGACCATCTGGTCTACAGTAATCTGGTGTTGCTTGGGGTGCATGCCATCGCGCAGACACATATCGTGTAGGGTAACTTTCTTTCCGGCTAAATCCATTGTCGCTCTCTCTTGTATTCTCTTGCCGCAACATTTAAGCAGCTGTATTCATCATCTAAGCAGCTGTAGGCACAAACCTACCTGCCAGCATTTCTTCAGCGTACATTTCTGCAGTTCGCAGGCCCGCGGCTGTCATGATATCCAGGTTGCCCGCGTACTTGGGCAAAAAGTCTCCCAGGCCTTCAACCTCCATATAGATCGAAACGCGTTTGCCATCAAATACCGGACCATTTTTCAATAGATAGCCGGGCACATACTTTTGCACCTCGGCGATCATCTCATGCACGGATTTTGTAATGGCCTCCTGATCCGGCTCATCAATAGTGAGACAGTGAATAGTATCGCGCATAATCAGCGGTGGCTCAGCGGGGTTAATGATGATAATTGCCTTTCCGCTTTTGGCTCCACCCACTTTTTCGATACCGCTCGCAGTAGTGCGGGTAAATTCGTCGATATTTTTACGCGTGCCGGGCCCGGCTGACTTGCTGCTCACAGTTGCCACGATTTCGCCATAATCCACGGCCTGCACGCGACTAACGGCTGCGACCATGGGGATGGTGGCCTGACCGCCGCACGTGACCATATTCACATTCATGGCTCGGGCGGACACGGCTTCTGCAAGATTAACCGTCGGTACGCAGAAGGGACCAATCGCTGCAGGGGTAAGGTCGATCATGACAGCGCCGAGCTGATTGACCTTGCGACTGTTCTCGGCGTGCACGTAGGCTGAGGTGGCGTCGAAACAAATCTGAACGCCATCTTCTTGCAGAGTGGGCAACATGCCATCGACGCCGTCGGCGGTGGTTTTAAGGCCAAGTTCTGCGGCGCGGGCGAGACCGGGGGATTCGGGGACTACGCCGACCATCCATACGGGCTCGATATATTCGCTGCGCATGGCTTTCACCAACAGGTCCGTGCCGATGTTTCCGGGGCCGATGATTGCTGCTTTTACTTTTTTGCTCATGTTGATTCTCTAGGTTGCGAGTGGATATGTCTTACATTTTTCCGAAAAAATAGCGCGCCAGCGCCGAAAGTTCTCGCCGGTAACGTACAGTCCATCGAAATCTTGCCATAATGCGCCGGACATCCAGTTCCTCCATCCCATCAAGACTGTTGCGAGAAGTAGATGTGGAGCCAAGCTCCCCGGAGCGATTCACAGCGGGTGTTGATGGGGGAGACTAACTGAATGCCCGCCTCAAAATGATGTCCATCTGGACGCTACAGAAACCCCAACAGTCAAACAAACCGGCAAGAACACCCACCAACCCCGGCAATCTCCAAAGACATCTCATCTCCAGAGACCACCGGAATCAACGGCACCAAAGATCCCGACAAAATCACTTCACCCGCCTTAAACGGGATACCAAATTTACCCAAAGTATTGGCTAACCAGGCAACTGCGGTCAGAGGGTTCCCCTGCACTGCACTCCCCAGACCCTCGGAATTAAATTGACCATTCTTGTAAATCGTCATCTTCAAATTCGGCAAATCCAAATCTCGCGGATCAACCTCCGTCGTGCCCAACACATACACACCGCATGAGGCATTGTCCGCAACGGTGTCCTGAATCTTGATATTCCAGTCTTGAATTCGAGAATCCACAATTTCAAAGCAGGGCATAATGGTTGCGGTGGCATCAAGCACGTCCTGCTCGGTGACTCGAGGACCAACGAGATCGCTTTTCAGGCGGAAGGCAATTTCACCCTCGGCTCTGGGCTGAATCATATTGCCCCCAATAGGAATATCGGCACCATCGGAATATTCCATTGTATTGGTCAAAAACCCGAAGTCAGGCTGAAACACACCGAGCATTTCTTGCACCGGCTTGCTGGTAACCCCGATCTTTTTGCCGACGATACTCTCTCCGTCGCGCTCAAGTCGCTGGCTCACCATACGCAAAGAGATATGGTAGGCATCTTCAATCGTAATGGCGCTTTCCCGTTCGGTCAGCGGAGCCAGCACAGACTGGGAGCGCAAGGCCGCGTAAAGCTCATCTCCCAGTTCGTTGATCCGCTTTTCATCCATCATTGGTATGCGTTCCTTTAACTAATATTCTAGTGGCTGCCAGCACGACTACCCATTCTGTAAAAAATCTACACAAGCACGATTGAACATCGCTTCGTGTTCCACCATGACCCAATGACCACATTCTGTCACCAGAATAAGTCGCAACTGCTTGATGTTCTTCGCCATCGCCATGATACCGTTTTCCGGCATCATTTTTTCGTCCATACCCCAGAAGCCGAGTACCGGGCAGTCCAGCTCATGCAGACGATCTACCAGTACGGGCACCTGCATGGTCGCCATCACATGGCCATTCATAATCTGCATGATCTGCATCCTCTCTTCAACCAGCTCATCGGTTGCGTATTTAGGATCGTGCATTAGGCCGGTCGCGAATAAATCTTTCATAACGTCGGGTGTTACGGGCCCACCCGAACCAAACACCTGGAATACTTTCTGCATACCCGGCATTTTCTGATATTCGGGCAGATCACTGAGCCCACCCGGGGCCATTAGTATGAGCTTATCCACCAATGCCGGATAATCCAACGCCAGACCGAGTGCGATGGCGCCGCCAAGCGAATTACCCACCAGGGTACATTTTGTGACACCTGCAATATCCAGCGTCTGTTTAATGCACTCCACAAAGAATGACAATGGGTGATCTACATCGTTAGGCTTATCGGAGAAGCCATAGCCAATGTGGTCCGGAATAATACAGCGGTAGCCAGCCTCAACCAGACTGGGGTAATTGGTTTTGAAATTACTGTGGCCGCTCGCGCCGGGCCCAGAGCCGTGCAAAAACACCACGGGCTCACCCTGCCCTTCATCCAGATAGTGGATACGATAGCCGTTCGCGCAATCGGCGTAGTTTGCTTCAGGTAATCGTCCGTTCATTTTCATGTTATCTACTCCTGCAACCACATTCGCTCATAGGGCGAAATCGGCGTTTTCTTCGCCGAACAATACGCCACCCAGATTAGCGGCAAACGGCGTAGAATTATTGGCCACATGCGCCTGACTGGCAAGGATATCCAAATGGAATGACAAAAGGTCACTATCCTCGCGTATACCCCCGCTACCGGACGCCTTCAACATTTTTCCTGACAGAGCAAGGCAACGATCTGCAACGATGGCTGAATCGTAGCGATAGCGCACGCGATCCTCGATGGGAATTGGCTCGCCGGCACGGCAGCAGGCCATCATCGCATCGAAGTTGCGGAACATGGTCAACTTCATTTCTTCTATTTCGGCCTTGGCCTCGGCGGCCAGCACCCGTGCAAAAGGGTCATTCTTCATTTTGGTAGGGCCGGCCTGTCGCGTTTTTGCCACCTCGATAAAGGCGTCCAGCGCACCATCACAGGCACCCAGCGTCGCGGTACAAACAGCCCGAACAAATACCTGCATGAACGGCATACGGTAAAGAGGTGCGCTGTTAACGGCGTTACCTGGATTATCACACAGGAAACCATCCATCGACTTATGGGTACGGTGTTCTGGCACAAAAGCATCATCGACTACGATATCGTGACTGCCGGTGCCCTTCAGTCCCACTACATCCCAATTGTGCACAATCTTATAATCACTGACCGGCACCAGAAATGTACGATAGTTGGACATGTCAAAGGGTGCTTCAGGGGTGGGCACTACGGCACCCAGGAAAGCCCATTTGCCATGCTCTGAACCACTGGAAAAACTCCAGCGACCGCTAAGGCGAAACCCCCCATCTACTGCCTTTACTTTGCCAACAGGTGCATACGAAGACGATATCAGTGTCGTCGGATCATCCGCCCATACATCCTGTGCCGCCTGATCATCAAACACCGCCAACTGCCAGTTGTGCACGGCGACAACGCCTAGAACCCAAGCACTGGACGGGCAGTAACGAGCAACTTCCAAACCCACCGCATAAAACACCTGTGGGTCCATGGCATAGCCACCCCACTGTTCAGGCTGCAGTATCCTGAAAAAGCCGGCTTTATGAAACTCAGCCATGGTTTCGTCGGGGACCTGGACATCAGCTTTGGCACACGCCCGGCGATCTCGCAGTGCAGGCCCCATTGCTCGCGCTGCCTCCACCAATTCCTGCCCACGTGGGCTGTCCAATCCGTATTCGCTCATACTGTCACCTGCCTCTAATCTGATTGACCATCATAACTATCGGTATGCCGTCAGCCTCACCGATAGACCCTCGATACTGTAGGTGATCACCGGCCGTGACGGCATCCTCTATTTGAGGTATCGCCGGCACTCCCTACGTTTCTACCTTACTACTCCTCTACGCCATTACACCACTACTCAACTACTCAACTACTCAACTACTCAACTACTCAACTACAGCATCACCATAGGTAGTAGGATCGCCAAAAAATGACCGATGCGACGGTGGCGTCTCACCGCTAACATCGACTATTCCGTATTCATGGCCCAATTCCGCACCAATTAGTACCCTGCCGCTTTTCTCCATTAACTTAGGATCGCGAGCGAGTACGTCAATTACCTTACCGGTAAAACCAGGGGTCTCGGCCGTGGCAGCCATTGCAGCGTATTTTTCGGGTTCCGCATCGAATACACGCTGGGTGCGCTCTGTCAGTAGCAGGCCCATCCAAATGGAGACCACGGCAATATTGAACGGCCGAAAATCGACCGCCATGTCATGCGCCATCTTGTCCACTGCCGCTTTACCCGCGCCATAGGCCGGGCCATGCATATAAATACGGCCGCCAAAAGAAGAAGTATTCACCACCAGACCTTCGTCATTGGCCAGCAGCAGAGGCGCCGCATACCAGCTCGCCGTGTAGTGGGAGCGCATGCCAACTTCCCATAGTTCGGTGAGCGCCAACGGCTTTTCCCAGAAGGGACCACTCACCGTCAGGGCATCATGCAAGCTGGTAGCATTGTTCACCAGAATGTCGAGCCGACCTTGTTCATCACCCACCTGCTCAAACAACGCAGCGACGGCCGCCTCATCGCTATGGTCACAATGAACAGCAATGCCCTTACCGCCATTGGCGGTCACCGCATCCGCCGTTGCCTGCACAGTACCGGGCAACGGTGCATCCCCTTCATTTCGGCTGCGACCGGTCACATAGACAGTAGCGCCCGTGGACCCCAGCACCTCCGCAATGCCCTTGCCCGCGCCACGACTGGCCCCGGTCACAACTACCACACGATTTTGCTGGAGTCCCATTCGCTATTCCTTTGTCTCAGTGTAGTATCGATGCAACATCGTAAATGCACAGATGCGGTGGGCCAAGCTACAATGCCTGCCCACTGGCTACTTTCTTATGCCAGCGGAGAAAAATGAGGAAGCACCGACCAGCAATAGCGATAAGCGGTGCCCGCATGCTAATCGCAATGTTCGCCCTGATCTATTGTTCGGCGGGCCAGGCAGCCGACACACGGCGGGTAGTTTCAACCGGCGCTCCACCCTGGTTGCGCGCGGTTGGCAAGCTGAAGGTTCCCGGGCAGCGGTTTGAAAAAGGCCATGCTTTGCATTATCTGGAGGACTGCAGCGCGACGTTAGTAGCACTGCCGGGGCGCGATCGAGCCGATACTATAGTCACAGCCTGGCACTGTCTGGCATTGTACAAGGACCTCAGTAGGCCAATTTTATTTACACTGTTACCCATGTCCGGCGGACATCTAAGCCTAGAGGCATACCGCCTGGCAGACGGAGGAGGCATGCACGCAGACTGGGCAATACTGCGCCTGCGACAATCAGTACCTGCGGACAAAGTCGACTCACTGCAGGTCCATCCCCAGCAGGCCGATGCCAGCCGCCCTGTCACCATGGCCGGATATTCCGGCGACAGTGGAATGGGCGATAATGGGCAGCGCCTTACATTCGACCCCGAATGTATCATCTCGCAGCAACACCAAAATGTAGGGGACACCAACTGCACCGCCCACAAAGGCGCGTCCGGTGGCGCCGTCATTCAGGTATCCAATGCGGGTGACGCCTATCTGTGCGGGGTAATTTCACAGGGCGACGGTGAAGGACGCAGCACCTACGTGCCAGTGGGCACGTTCAGAGAAAGCCTCACGCTTTACATTAGATAGCTCAAACGGGTCAAGAGTATATTAAGCATCCACATCATCAGAGACTGATCGCTGGCGGTCCGGTGGTGCCGCACCGAGATGTGCTTCCCCGCGTTCGGCTGCTAACTCTACCTGCTTTTGTCGCTCCCGAAAGCGAAGCTTCTGGTCACCAGTGAGGGTGTCGTAACAGTATGGGCAGCACACGCCAACCTCATATTGGCCCGATAGTTTGTCTTCGGCCGTTATTGGGTGACGACATCCATAGCACTGATCGTACTGACCCTTTTGCAATTGATGGTCTACTGCAACACGGTTATCGAACACAAAACACTCACCCTCCCAGAGACTCTCCTGGAACGGCACTTCTTCGAGGTATTTAAGAATGCCGCCTTGCAGGTGGTATACCTCTTCAAAACCCTCGTTGAGCATAAAGGCAGATGCCTTCTCACAGCGAATACCTCCGGTGCAGAACATTGCCACCTTTTTGTGTCTTCCAGTATCGAGCTGCGAACGCACATATTCAGGGAAATCACGAAAGCTCGTCGTCCGTGGATCTGTAGCATCTCTAAAACTGCCAATATCACATTCGTAGTCATTGCGGGTATCGATCAACAAGACTTCCGGGTCACTCACCAGGTCGTTCCACTGCGCAGGTTTAACGTAGGTACCAACCCGCTGGTTTGGATCGACGCCGTCCACGCCCATGGTAACAATCTCTTTTTTGAGCTTGACCTTCATGCGGTAGAACGGCATGTGATCATCGCGGGACTCTTTGTGTTCGATATCCGCCAATCGGGAATCTTGGCGCAGATAGGTCAGTACCTGATCAATAGCTTGTCGACTGCCAGCAAGAGTACCGTTGATGCCCTCATGAGCCAGCAGCAAAGTACCGCGGGTCCCCGCTGCTATACAGGCGTCCAACAGCGGCACGCGCAGGGCGTGGTAGTCCTTTAGCGTGACAAACTTGTACAGAGCGGCGACGACGACCTCATCCATGTGGGACCTTAGGACTGCTCTGTTTTGCTGCCACCGAGACATTCGGGAGACTCTGGTGCTTCCTGCTGCCGTTTCTGCCACTCATCGGGTGTATAAACGTGCAGCGCCAAAGCGTGTACCGGTCCCTGCATCTCACTCTCGAGTGCAGCGTAGACCAGCTGATGCCGGGCAACTCTGGAACAACCGTCAAACTTGCCACTCACCAATACCACTTTAAAATGCGTCTCGGAGTTTGCAGGCACACTGTGCTGGTGGCTCTCATTAGCGACATCCAGATGCACAGGAGAAAAGCTCGTTTGCAGCTGTTGCTCGATATCCTGTTGAACCATGATAAAAAACCTTTTACAAATAGAACGTGAACATATACTCATCCGATTATAGCCAAGCTCAGTCAGCGAGGACAGTGACGCTTAGCCGCTTCTGCGCACTCCGCGTTCAGCACGAAATTGCCCAGGCGTTTGTTGCGTCCACTTTTTAAAAGAGCGATGAAAGGCGCTGGGGTCAGTGAAGCCCATTTGCATCGCTACCTCATTGATCGATAGCTCTGGGCGGTCCAGGCATAGGATGGCAGCATCACAGCGCGCTTCGTCCTTGAGCTGCTGGAATGTAGTGCCCTCTCGCTTGAGTCTGCGACGAAGCGTCGGCGCAGACATGTTCAGGGCCCGGCTGATGGTTTCGAATCCAGGAAAGCCCTCACTGAAATCGTGCCCGATCATAGCTTTTACCTGAGCGGAGAGATTATTCCCATCCGGATTACTCTCCATCATTAATAACTGATATGGCGCTGTGCGTAAAAACTCTCGCAGGGAGTGTTCGGTATGGACAATTGGCCAGGCCAAACACGCACTGTCGAAGTAGAGAAGGTCATTAGCCTGATTAAAATAGAGCGGGCAACCGAACAGAGCCTCGTATTTTCCTAGGCGTTGTGGGGTATCACCGGCAAAGTCGACGCGTTTCAATTCTATCGGCCGACCGCAAAGCCAGCCAAAAAAACGATGCCAGGTACTCAGTCCGTAGGCATCGGCGGCCTCCACGCGTGGCCTCCCTTCACGTGCCGCAGTGCGATAACCAACGCGGGCAAACTGATCGGAAAAGTTCACATACAACTGACTGCGCTCGTCAAAAAACGTGCGGTAAAACTCAGAGGCTCGCTGAATCGCCTGGCCGAGGTTATTACAGGAAATGATGCAATAGCACATCATGCGAAACGCGCCCGGTGCAACCAGCTCACTACCGCTGGTACCAAAGGTCTCATCCTGCAACAGACTCAAAACACTCTGGTAAATGCGCGAATACTGCATCGCGCTCACCTCTTTACGATAAGCGGGCGCCACTTCATTCAGGGGGTCAAAATCGAGGCCCGCATCGTTGAGCACTACACTAAAATCGTAGCCCTTGTCGCCAGCCATGCGCAGAAGCGTTTGTACAAATTTAGTGGGAACACGATCGCTCATAGAGAGTAGGTGTCACGTTTAGCTGGGCGGCAATGGTAACAGATAGATCCTCAGAGAGTCAGCGTTACCAACTGACTACGTACGCACAGCTGGCGAGACCCACGAACCTTGAACAGGTATACTAAGGGACCAGAGACTTGGCGATCTGATCGATGGAAGCGCGCTACAACGTCTATTTTGCCGGCGAAGTGTTAGCCGGACATTTACCGGAAAGTGTCCGTGAGAGACTGGCCAAGGTGTTTAATGCTGATCAGCAAACCCTGGATAAGTTATTCAGCGGCAATGCCCAGCTTATTAAACGTGATTGCGATGAGGCGACCGCGCTAAAGTATAAGTCCGCTATGGAGAAAGCGGGCGCCAAGCCCATTTTAAAAGCCACGAATACTGCAGAAAACCCTTCCGATTCCGACCAAAAGATGACGCCCGCCGAAAAAATTGCGGCGTTGGCGGCGGCGCCGGATGAAGGACGCTATTCTGCCCCCGACAAAGACGCAGTGCCGGTCTCCAAGGGGCTGCAAAAAAATGCAGAGCCCGACTTTGACGGCATTGTTCTCGCCCCCGAAGGCACAGCCGCACTTCGCGAAGAAGAACGCGCCGAGCCATTCTCCAGAGAGGTGGACACGACTGGTCTGGCAGTAGATGCCGCGGCAGAGCGTTTATCCGAGGAACTGCCCACCCCCCCGCCGGCCCCCGACACCAGCCACCTGGACATGGGCCAGGTCGGTGAAACCATTCCCAACCTAGTATCAGCTGACACAGCGCTGACACCCGATATTAACGCATTTAGTTTGTCACCTAGAGGTACCGATTTCAGCGATTGTCACCTGCCCGCAGCAGAGGCGTTGCCGCTGGACCTCTCCAACCTCGATTTAGCATCCCCTGGCGCTGACGTGCTAGAAGCTAAGTACCGAAAACAGGACACCAAAGCCGCCCCTGATACTGATCACATTTCCCTGCAGGATTGATTAGGAGCAATTATCAGCGCACCACCCGCTCTAGGGTAAGTTGACCAACACCCGCAGGCCGGGATTATTGGCAGTCAATTTCACCGACCCGTAATGATATTGCGCAATGGCCTGTACCAGACTAAGGCCTAACCCATGCCCGGGATGTTCTCCGCGACTCGATTCAACACGGTAGAAACGCCGAAAGACTTTCTTACGTTCCTCCATGGGGATTCCCGGCCCGGAATCCGCAAACATAATGCGCTGCCCGGCATCGGCCTCTCCGCCACTGAGCTGCACACGAATCTCGCCATTGGGCGGTGTGTACTTGATCGCATTGTCGAGAATATTGGTAAACATCTGAAAAAGTAAATCTGCCTCTCCCTTACAGATCTGAGACCGGGGCGCGTCCAATTGCAGTTCAATACCTTGCACATGCGCCAGCGGTTCGTAGAGCTCCACTACGTCTTGCAGAAGTGCGCGCAACTCAACGTCATTACCACCTGCCAGACGATTACCAGACTCCAATGCAGATATCCGCAACAGAGCATTAAAAGAAGACAGCAGATCATCACATTCCTCAATGATCCGCTCCAGCTGTTCTCCATCTCCAGATGCCATGCGAGCGCGTAACTGGCTAAGGTCATTGCGCATTCGGGTTAGCGGCGTGCGCAGATCATGGGCGATATTGTCTGAGACACGTCGCACCCCCTCCATCAGGGTTTCCATTTTCTCCAGCATCTGGTTCATGAGGATTGCCTGGGCGCGGATGTAACCTTTTTCTCCTTCCACTTGCAGGCGCTGGCCAGGTTCACCGCGTATGATATGAGACATCTCCCGGTTAAGTCGCTCGACCTGGTCCAGCGTGCGTGCTGCGCTGAAGAACCCACCAGTAATTCCCAGTATCAACGTGGCTATCATGACTCTGAAGAGCGTGCGAAACATCAGCTCTGCCCGATTTACAATATCCGCATAATCCCGCGCCACGATCGCACGATAGCCATCACCCAACGGCATAGGGTGTGCTAGAAAATCGACTTCAACAGACGCGCCCAAGTTCTGCAGCGCCATCTCGAAACCCAGCCAGCCGTCATCGAATTCGCGGTATCGGGGCGCTGCTGGCAGGTCTCCCGCGACTTTTTTACCCTGCTTATCAGTTATCAAATAATAGAAACGGTTCACCGAGGGCGTGGCCATCTTGTCCTCAATATACTGTTCCACGCCAATCAAGGACTGGCCGGTGTACACTAACTCCAAGGTTTCCAGCTCTTCCAGCACACTCTCGCCTAACTCCTCAAACGAGGTGTAGCTAAAATAAACGTAGTAAGCTCCGACCAGCAGAAAAACGGTGGAGCTCAGTACGACAACGTATTTGGCGATGTAGCGAAATGTGAGACTGTTGAGGACTTCCTTTATCTGCATGGCATTGCGCTCAATCAACCCGTTCAGTGCCCAAGCGATAGCCCGCGCCTCGCACTGTCGTAAGCAGGGGATGCTCAAAATCCTTATCTATTTTTTGACGCAGGCGCGACACATGTACATCGATCACATTGGTCTGAGGATCAAAGTGATAACCCCACACCTGCTCAAGCAGCATGGCCCGGGTCACCACCTGCCCCGCATGCCGCATCAAAAACTCGAGCAGCTTGTACTCGCGGGGCTGTAAAGTGATGGAGGTGCCGTCGCGCTGCACCTCCTGACGCAGCAAATCCATCGTCAAATCTTGCACCACAAGCTTGGTTTGCGTGTCGCCCCCCGGCAAAGACACGCGTCTATGCAACACTTCCAGCCGTGCCACCAACTCCTCCATAGCGAACGGCTTCACCAGGTAATCATCCGCACCGCTATGAAGGCCCTGCACCCTGTCATCCACCTCACCAAGAGCACTCAATACCAAAACAGGTGTATTGTTTCCCTGGGCACGCAGTGACTTGATTAGCGATAGGCCATCGACGCGCGGCATCATCCGGTCGATCACCATTACGTCATAGTTGCCTGCCGAAGCGGCCTGGTTACCAGCTTCACCATCCAACGCATGGACACAGGTATGCCCTGCAGCGCTCAGCTGGGCCACGATAAAGGCGGCTACCCGCTTGTCATCTTCCACCAGCAGAATATTCATGCATAGACCTCAAGTACCGGTCACGAATGTAGCACGCGTTTAAAGAGCGCCTCAATTTACAAATCGTTAATGCAATTCCCGCTTCCGCCTGCCAAGGCATCGCTGCAGCGCTTCATACGCCCACAACACCCCTCACCTTTCCTATGTGTGCGTATTCTGGCATGATGACAGTTGCTGCAAAACGTAGCAGCTAGCTTGGCGGGGCCGTGATGGGCGATAGGGCACTGGCCGAACCAAGGACGCTATGCTTTTCGGGCACTGATCTTAAGAGACCCTACTTGGCGTCGCTAGAAACTCCGCCGCTCAATGACCATGGAGGATGTTTTCAATTTCTCCGCACTTCATCGCCTGCAACAGCAGAAGGCTGCCTGAGTGTCACTGCCAATGAAACACTTGGAGCAACCAGCCTCCCCTTCACTACCGCGTCGTCTGACCGCGATGCTTTACGACGTTTTGCTCGTAGTGGCGCTGGTCGCCGTGGTGAACGGCATCGCTCTGGGTGCGCTGGTTCAGCTCACCAATGGAAAGCAACAGGTGCTTAATGAAAATCTGGTACAACTGCTAACGTTGCTGAGTGTGTTCGGATTTTATTCTATTTTTTGGCTGAAAAGTGGGCAAACACTAGGCATGCAAGCATGGCGTATCAAGCTGGTTGACTTCCACGGAGGAAGGCCAAAGGCGGGCAAAGCCCTGCTGCGCTGCCTGGGCGCATGCCTGTCCGCAGCCTGCCTGGGACTGGGATATCTCTGGTGCATTGTGGATCGCAACAACCGCTATTGGCACGACTATCTTTCGGGCACGGAACTCATCCTGCTCGTCAAGGAAGAAAAGAAAGAACCTGAATCTGCCGATTGAGTAGTGCGGATTTATTTTGGTTTAGTTTGCCGGCTTCTCGACATACACTAGCCCGCGATAATCAGCCCAAGGACATTCTATGAAACCCATCAAATTTATCGCCCGCGATGTGAGCGATATCGTCGCTGCCGCCAGTCAGTGTGCAATATTGCCCGTATTTCAGGGTAAACCATTATCCGGGCCTGCGCTAAAAATCGATCGCGCATCCTCCGGGTCTATCAAATCTGCGCTTGCGCTAGGCGATTTCAGTGGCAAACCGGGAGAGAGTCTTATGCTTCCGGGCACAGGGTCAATCAAGAGAATACTCTTGCTCGGTTGCGGTAACCCTAAAGCCTTTGACCGCGATGCAGTGCGAAAATTTAGTCAGCGATTGTGCTCTGCGCTCGAATCCAAACAGGCGGGCGAAGCCACCCTGCATATGCCCGGAATGGGGCTTAGAGAAAAGGAAAGCAAATGGATGCTGGCGTATCTCGCCCGACATTTTACCGCCGCATCCTATCGCTACACGGAGACTGTCTCCAGCCCCAGGAAGGCGATGAAACTGGCGCGGCTGGTGATCAACATAGACAAGACTATCACCACGCGAGCTGCCAACAGTGCACTGCGCGAAGGCAATGCGATTGGCCTTGGTATCAATGAGGCCCGCAACCTAGGCAATCTGCCCGGGAATATCTGCACCCCCTCCTATTTAGCGCGTCACGCGCGAAAACTGGCTCGAGGCTACGCTGACCTCAGTGTGAGCGTACTGGAGGAAAAAAAGATGCGGGAGCTCGGCATGGGCGCCCTGCTGTCAGTTTCCGCTGGCAGCGAGCAGCCCGCAAAACTTGTTGTAATGAACTACAAGGGGGGCAAAACCGGCGACAAACCCTATGTTCTGGTGGGAAAAGGCATCACCTTCGACTCTGGCGGCATATCTTTGAAACCCGGCGCTAAAATGGACGAAATGAAATTTGATATGGGCGGCGCCGCGAGTGTTTTTGGTACGCTGCGCGCCATTTCGGAGCTAGGACTGCGGCTGAATGTGGTGTGCATTATCGCCGCCGCTGAAAACATGCCAGGAAGCAAAGCAACCAAGCCCGGCGACGTCGTGACCAGTATGTCCGGTAAAACCATCGAAGTCCTCAACACCGATGCGGAGGGCCGTTTAGTTCTGTGTGATGCGCTCACTTACACACAGCGCTTCAAGCCCGCAGCCGTCATCGACATTGCAACTTTGACCGGCGCCTGCGTTGTAGCCCTGGGCTCCCATGCCACCGGCTTGTTCGCGAACGACGATGCTCTGGCTGATCAGCTGTTAGCCGCTGGCAACGACGCGCACGACCGTGCATGGCGCATGCCTTTGTGGGACGAGTACCAGAACCAACTCAAGAGCAATTTTGCTGATATTGCCAACATCGGTGGGCCCGGGGGCGGCAGCATTACCGCTGCCTGCTTCCTGTCGCGCTTTGCCAAAGACTACGACTGGGCCCACCTCGATATCGCGGGCTCCGCATGGAACAGCGCGCCCAAGGGCTCTACCGGACGCCCTGTAGCCTTACTCACCCGGTATCTCATGGACCGTGCGGGTTTGTAACGATGACACTGGTAGGGTTTTATGTCGTCCAGGCCGCGGAGCCCCAAGCGCGGCTGAGCGTAGCCGCACGCCTGGCTGATAAGGCCTTTCAACGAGGCCATCGTATCTTCATCAATGCTGCCAATGAAGCTCAGGCCAGCGAGTTGGATGCGCTTTTATGGAGCTTTCGGCCGGCCAGCTTCATCCCGCACGGTCTTCACGGACAAGAGAATTCAGAATCCGTTGCCATCGGCTGGGGTCAGGAACCTGACAATCACAACGACCTGCTGATCAATCTCCAGTTGGGTATCCCCTCTTTCTTTAGTCGGTTTCAGCGCGTCGCCGAAGTCGTGACACAAGACCCATCCAGCCTCGCAGCACTGCGGGAATCCTGGAAGTTTTACAAAGAACGTGGCTACCAACTCGAAAAGCATGATCTCTAGTTGTACCTGAAGAGACCTGTGGCCTATCGCCGTTTGGGGTCAGCCAAGTACTGCCGTATAATCTCGCACGGCACTCATTACCAATTTGCCGTTAACACTAGGGCCAACCGTCTCGGGAATTTCCTCACTCATGGATAAAACGTTCCAACCTGCCAATATCGAATCCCGCTGGTACCAGGAGTGGGAAGCTAAAGGCTACTTTGCCCCCCAAGGCGGCGAGCAGGCTTACAGCATTATGATTCCCCCGCCCAATGTCACTGGCAGCCTGCACATGGGTCACGGTTTTCAGGAAGCGATTATGGACGCACTGATCCGCTACCACCGCATGGCAGGATACAACACGTTGTGGCAAGTGGGCACGGATCATGCAGGCATCGCAACGCAAATGGTGGTTGAGCGACAGCTGGAGGCGCAGGGCACCAATCGGCACGATTTGGGCAGGGAAAAATTTGTCGAAAAAGTCTGGGAGTGGAAAGAGCAATCGGGCGGCACTATCACGCGCCAGCTGCGCCGGCTTGGCTCTTCCCTGGATTGGTCGCGCGAACGTTTTACCATGGATCCAGGGCTGAGCGCTGCCGTTCAGGACGTGTTCATCCGCCTGCACCGTGAGGGCCTAATTTACCGGGGACAACGGCTCGTAAACTGGGATCCTTCACTGCACACTGCAATCTCGGACCTGGAGGTGATCTCCGAAGAAGAGCAGGGCCAGATGTGGCACTTCAATTATCCGCTGGCCGGCGACGAGGGGCACCTCACCGTCGCCACCACCCGTCCAGAAACCATGCTCGGTGACAGCGCCGTAGCTGTGCATCCCGAGGACGAGCGCTATGCACACCTTATCGGCCGCACAGTGCAGCTGCCGCTATGCGATCGCGAAATTCCCGTCATCGCCGATGAATATGTAGACAGGGAGTTCGGCACCGGCTGCGTCAAAATCACACCGGCCCACGACTTCAACGACTACGACGTGGGACGTCGTCACAACCTGCCGATAATCAACATCTTCAATGACAATGCCGCTATCAATGATTCTGCACCGCAGCCCTACCGGGGCCTGGACCGAATGGACGCTCGGCAACGAGTGGTCGCCGATCTGGATGCCCTGGGAATACTCGATAAGGTGGAAGACCATCGCCTCAGAGTACCTCGGGGTGATCGCTCGGGCGTCGTAATCGAGCCCTACCTCACCGACCAATGGTATGTAGACGCCAAAAAACTCGCCAAGCCCGCCATCGCCGCCGTTGAAAACGGCGATATTCAATTCGTACCCAAGCAGTGGGAAAACACCTATTTTGCCTGGATGCGAGATATCCAGGATTGGTGCATCAGCCGGCAGTTGTGGTGGGGCCACCGCATACCTGCCTGGTACGATACCGATGGCAATTTCTATGTGGGCACCAGTGAGGCGGCAGTCCGCGAGGAGAATGCACTGGCAGATGATGTCACCCTGCGTCAGGACGAGGACGTACTGGATACCTGGTTCTCATCCGCATTGTGGACATTTTCGACGCTGGGCTGGCCCGAAGATACCGAGGAATTGGCCATTTTCCATCCAAGCTCGGTGCTCGTTACCGGTTTCGATATCATCTTCTTTTGGGTTGCACGCATGATTATGATGACCCTGCATTTACGCGAGGAGGTACCCTTTCACACGGTGTATGTTCACGGTCTGGTCCGCGACGCTGAAGGACAGAAAATGTCCAAATCCAAGGGCAATGTTATCGACCCTATAGACCTCATAGACGGCATTGAACTGCAAGAACTGATCAGCAAGCGCACCGCCGGCATGATGCAGCCAAAAATGGCCTCCAAAGTTGAGAAATCCACACGTCGGCAGTTTCCCGATGGGATCGCGGCGTACGGTACTGACGCACTCCGTTTCACTTACTATTCACTGGCCTCCACAGGCAGGGATATCAAGTTCGACATAGGCCGTATCGAGGGTTACCGGAATTTCTGCAACAAAATCTGGAACGCCGCGCGCTACGTAATGATGAATTGCGACAATGAAGACTGCGGTGTGAACAACAGTGAGCGCGTACAACTGAGCCTGGCGGATCGATGGATCACAAGTAAGCTGCAAGAAACCACGGCTCAAATTACGCAGGCTGTCGGCTCGTACCGCTTCGACATAGCATCTCAGGCGCTGTACGAATTTATTTGGAACGAGTATTGTGATTGGTATCTGGAACTCTCTAAACCCGTGCTCTGGGATGAGGATGCATCCCCGGAGGCCATGCGTGGTACTCGCCAGACCTTGATTCGAGTGCTGGAAACCTGGCTGCGTCTACTACACCCATTAATGCCATTTATCACCGAAGAGATCTGGCAGTCGGTAGGCCCCCTCGCGGGAAAGGTCGGCGCCACCATCATGTTACAACCCTATCCTGAGCCAAACGAAACCGATGTCGACGCAGAGGCTGAAGCGGATATCGAATGGCTCAAAGCGGTGATTCTCGGCGTAAGAAATATCCGTGGGGAGATGAATATTCCACCGGGAAAAACGCTAACCTTGCTGCTGCGCAACGGCGACGCCAGTGATCAAACCCGGCTGACACAAAATTCGCAATACCTGAAAAAGCTGGCTAAACTTGACGATATAAGCTGGCTTTCGTCTGACGATGCTGTTCCAGCCGCCGCCACAGCATTAGCCGGCGAACTGGAAATTCTTGTACCGATGACTGATCTGATCGACAAAGATGCAGAGATCAGCCGACTGAACAAAGAAATAGGCAAACTGGAAAGCGATCTGGCGCGCCTGCAGGGCAAGCTGGGCAACGCCGCTTTTATCGACAAAGCACCGGCAGCTGTCGTCGTCAAGGAGCAGGAAAAATTGCAGGCACAGCAGCAGGCACTGGAAACTTTACAGGAGCAGATGCAACGCATCCAACTCATCTGATCACTTGCTCTGACAAAGGTTACGGGATTGTCCCGTTTAAGTGTCCCATTGCGTTGGTGAAACATAATAAAAACAAAAGGTTTAACCGAGGAAAGCGGTATGAGTGATCGACACAGCGGTACGGTCAAATGGTTCAATAACGCGAAGGGGTTTGGGTTTATCACCCGCCAGGAAAAAGATGAGGATGTATTTGTTCATTTCCGCTCTATTCAGGGCGAGGGCTATCGCACTCTGAATGAGGGTCAGGCCGTCGAGTTTACGTTGATAGAGGGCCCGAAGGGATTGCAGGCCGAAGACGTCCAAAAAATCTAGTCCTTTCCATATACTCGCGATGACACCAACAGTGGGCTGTTGTTGTACACGGCAAACGCCCTCAAGGGAGGGTCAACTACTTGCGAGCCAGCAAACGCCTGGAAATACTTCAACTTATATTTCCACGCGGGACTTCAACGCAGCACCAATGGTGTTAGAATGCCCCGCGGCCACGCCCACGCCTTGCGGGCATCATCATTGTTGAGAGGAATTCCATGAGTCTTATTGTTAAGCTAATTATCAGCCTCGTCATTGCCGTTATAGCGTTTGTCCTGACAAGCATTATGCTTACCGGCGAAGTAATGCTTGTCGGCGAAACTATTGATTTACGACTGCTGATTGCCTTTTTTGTCGCCACTACCGCCACTGCGCTCATCGTAAGAGATACGGTTCACCCCGCGACCGACACGGATACGCACGTGGCGGAAGGCAGCAC
>PKCY01000107.1 GCA_002862985.1 Haliea sp. | reverse complement strand
CGGGTTCCAGCTCTTGAGCGCCCCACGTATTCCAAACACCGCCGGCTCTTTTTCAAGTTCCTCCTGAAAGGTACCAAACAGCCGGTCCCAGAGAATGAATAGCCCACCGTAATTGCGATCCATGTAGCAGTCGTTTTGGGCATGATGAACCCGATGGTTAGAGGGCGTAACAAATATCCACTCATACCAGCCCAGCTTGGGCACATGTTCAGTATGCACCCAAAACTGGTAAACGAGGTTGATAGCCCCCACCGTTACTACGACTTCTGCAGGGATTCCGAGTAAGTACATCGGAATGAAGAATACCCACCCTAGCAGGAAGCCAGTGCTGGTCTGACGCAACGCAGTAGTCAGGTTGTAGTCTTCGCTCTGGTGATGGGCCACGTGGGCAGCCCACAAAATAGTGCGTTCGTGACCCATACGATGCAGCCAGTAATAAAAAAAGTCATAGATCACCATCGCCAGCACCCAGGTATACCACTGGCTGGCATCCATCAATGGAAGGGAGAAGTAGACAGTAATCAGGTGGTAGACATAGGCCCCTATCCCCAGCGTCACAAAACGCCGCCCTTGACTCAGCACTCCCAGAGACAAGCTACTGATACTGTCGTTCAGGCGGTAGGTATTCCGCTGCTTGATCCAGCCATAGAACAGTTCCAGCACAATAGCTAAAACAAAAAATGGGATCGCGTAAACAATGATATTCATGGCACTAGCGCGCTCCTTGGCGCGAAACATCCCCAAGGAAGGCCTTGGAGCTTTCAATGGAGTTGTTAAGTAAATCGATCACATCCGCTATCTCACGCTCCAGAGCAAGCAGTGCTGGCTTAAGTTCAGCCAGAGCACTGGGTTTGAGCTGGTGCTTAAAATGGGTAACGTTTGTTTTCAAGGCGGCTAAAGCAGGATCCAGCTTCGCCTCTGACTGGCGCAGGCTCTGGATCAATGTGTCGTAGCTCAGCCGTGTTTTGGCAAGGCCTGCCTGGCTCTCTGCCTTAAGGCTCGCGTCGGTGTATACCTCGACCTCCTCCCCCCAAAACCGGAAAAGCTCGCTGGCGGCCTGATCCACCTCACTAACCGCCATGCTTACCCCCACCACCGCTTCAACAGAGCTGGTGTAAGCATGGAACAAATCTGCATAACGCGGCTGCAGCTCTCCCTCTTTATAATTGGCCAAGGCCAATAGTACTTTTTGGTCCGCCTGGAATCGCTCCACCGCTGCCTGCTGGGCTGTAATGGCCTGTTCAACTCGGTCGAGCAATGGCTGCATATTGGGATAACCAGCCTGACCCTCAGTACTTGTCTGGCCGAGCGCTGTGAACGCTACAAACGATAATATTACCGGCAACCACAATCTGCGCATAAATTCCCCCTTGTAAGCCAGATCAGGCGCATAGTTTTTCGAACGGTATTGTAAAGGACCACGAAGAATATAACAGTACCATCGCTGCACCATTCACAGCATTATAAAGGGCCGGATCTGATTAGTCTCACCGCACTCATAGATCTCTATTTCCTCAATGAGTGTCCTGCGATTGACACTCAAAGGGGATGACCACAGTCTACTGGTGCCCGTGGTGGCCCCGGTTAGGCGAATGTTCGACCGGGATCCCAACCTGCTCTGGAGGAGCCTAGTCATATGAACTATCAATATTTCGACAGCCCCATCGGCGCGCTGCGCCTGGTCTCCAATGGTGAGCAGCTGATCAAAATCGAATTTGAAGGGCAGTACACCGAGGATGGTGGCACTGAAACCGGCGACCCGATTCTGGCGGCCTGTGCCAGCCAGCTGAGCGATTATTTCGGCGGCGCACGACACCACTTCTCGCTCCCATTGGCGGCGGAGGGGACACCCTTTCAGCAGTCAGTCTGGGATGTCCTGACAGAGATTCCTTACGGCGAGGTGCGCAGTTACCGGGATATTGCCCACCGTATCGGCAAGCCCACTGCCGTGCGCGCGGTGGGAACTGCCAATGGCCGTAACCCTCTGCCTATTGTCGTGCCCTGTCATCGAGTGATTGGTAGCGATGGCAGTCTCACGGGTTTTGCGGGCGGGTTGGCGGCGAAAACGATTTTGTTGACCTTGGAAGACGCTCTGGTTGGGACCTCACCTAACCACGCCACCCGTTAATCACCCCAATCGAGAAGAGCCTCTTGGAACTGGTGTGCGCTCCAAGATTAATGCATTTTCTTTTGAGCCAGCGATATGCCATACAGCCTGTTTGATGACTCTATCACCGGGCAGGTCACGCGTTGAGATCGGGGATCATGTCGTCTTTAAGGCGGGTGATAGCGTCTTTGAGGCGCAGTTTTTCTTTCTTCAGGCGCTGCAACAGAATTTGGTTCTGATAGGGAAAGTCGTAGATTTCAGAAATCTTGCCATCCAACGCACGGTGTTTGGCTTGCAAGTCCATCAACCGCATAGCAGGAGTCATCAATTCATTAGCAGCCTCGTTTTCTGATTGCGTATTATTTTCAGGGGGCTCAGTCATGATGCTTTCACTGCAGTAACCACTAGTTTATTCAGCTGGAGTGCAACTCTATACCCTCATGGAATGTTGACACAAGCCTTCAACACCGACATTACTCAACCCAGCTGCGCATCCAAAAGCGCTTGCCAGAACGGGTGACCCCCATCGGCGATGCCGTAAAACATCGGGCTGTACAGGGAGTCTTGGCAATTGTAGCGCACCGGCCTACCGTCCAAGCCAAGCAAACAACCGCCAGCGCCCTCCAGCACAGCCTGACCCGCTGCAGTATCCCATTCACAACAGGGTGAAAATCTCGGGTAAAGATCGCCCTGGCCCTCTGCCAAGCGGCTAAATTTTAACGCGCCACCTACCTCAACCATCGACACAGCACCCCAGTGCTTGCCGAGCCAATCCAAGCAGCGATGCAGGCGAACACCGCTATATTGGCGACTCGCCATCACACCCAATGGGTGACCATCGCGCATAGCGCGCGTTTTGAGTGGGCTTACCGCCCAATCCTCCGCCCCGTCACTGCGATAACATTGCGACCACAGGCCGGGGATACCCACATATGCAGCTCGCTCCAACGGATGGTACAACACCCCCAAAACCGGCCGATGGTGCTCGATAAGCGCAATGTTAATGGTGAAGTCACCGGTTCTGGACAAAAATTCCCGGGTGCCATCCAGTGGATCTACCAACCAGTAGCGCTGCCAATGACGTCTTTGAGCAAAATCAACCGGGACAGACTCTTCAGACAATACGGGGATATCAGAATCCAGTGACGCCAGCCCGGCGCAGAGAATTTCGTGCGAAGCCAGGTCAGCATGGGTCAGTGGAGACTTGTCATCTTTAGCTACGAAGTCTCCAGCCTCAGGCGCATGGTAGTGCTTGCTGATTGCCGCCCCCGCCTCCTGACACAAACTTAGCAGTGGAAGTACCCAATATTGTAATGCTTGTCCTGATTCGTCTGCATCCATACCCGCCAATATACCACTCCTGCTAAACCCGACCGCATCTAACCGCCGGTGAACATTAAAAAGAGGCATAATCACTCCCAAGATAAAGGCCTCACCACACAGGTATATTTGGGAACCCTTGATGATTGACTGGCGCTGTATTGACACCGTATTGCTGGACATGGACGGCACACTGCTGGACCTGCACTTTGACAACTATTTCTGGACTGAGTACGTGCCCCGGATTTACGCCGAGCGACACCAGCTGTCAGACGAGGAGTCCAGCGCCCACTTGCACGGGGAATTCAGCGCCGAGCAGGGCACGTTGCAGTGGTACTGTCTGGACCACTGGTCACAACGACTGGATTTAGACATCGCCGCTCTCAAGCGAGAGTTACAGCACATGATCAGCGCCCGACCTTTTGCTGTCGAATTCCTGACCCGGCTCCACCATAGCCATCGGGATGTGGTGATGGTTACCAATGCCCACCGCAAGACACTGGACATCAAGATGAACATGGTTGACATCACCGGTTGGTTTGATCGTATCGTCATCTCCCACGATTTATGCGCACCCAAAGAAGAGCAGACGTTCTGGCATCGGCTGCAAACCCTGCACCCTTTTGATCCCGCACGCACACTATTGATCGATGATACAGAGCAAGTACTGGCCAGCGCACAACAATACGGCATAGCACACCTTCTCACTCTGCTGCAGCCGGACAGCCAGCGTGAGAAGCGCATTAATACGCGGTTTCCAGGCATTCATCATTTCGATGAAATTATGTCGGGAGGTTACTCCTTATGAATGACCCCAAGGGCCAATCCCAAAAAGTACGCCTGGACAAGTGGTTGTGGGCGGCTCGCTTTTTCAAAACCCGGAGCCTCGCCAAGGCCGCCATTGAAGGCGGGAAGGTGCATCTCAATGGTCAACGTGTAAAAGTCTCCAGGGAGATCGATGTGGGCGAAATCCTGCAGATACGTCAAGGCTGGGATGAAAAAGTCGTCCTCATAAAAGTCCTCAGCGATCAGCGCAGAGGCGCACCTGAAGCACAGCTGCTCTACGAAGAAACCCCTGAAAGCCGGGCCAAGCGCGAAGAAAATGCGCTTGCACGCAAGGCCGCCGGGGGCATGATAGACCGCCCAGCCCAGCGACCGACAAAAAAGCAAAGACGACAGATTCACCACTTCAAGGATACTGCCGAATAACCAACTGCTTGCCGTATCTTACTTTACGGCAATACTGTTACGCCGCGCATCTCTGACGTGAGTCTGAATTAGCTCGGTTATCTGCCTCTGGCTGTCCTACTCCACGTGCATATAGAAGACAATAGGCAGGCTGCGGTGGGGATAAACACCAACTACTGAACACCACTTTTAGGCCAAGATGCGCTAGAATTGGGTTTATGCTGTCGGAAATTCCTATTTCACCTCCTGAAACACCACTCCTGAATAGAATAAATCAGGGCGATTCTCCACAGGCGCTAAATACCGAGCAACTACTGCAGCTTAGTGAAGAGCTGAGGTCGTTCCTGCTCTATAGCGTGGGCCAGACAGGGGGTCACTTCGGCGCAGGTCTGGGTGTTGTCGAGCTGACCGTTGCGCTGCACCGCGTCTACAACACACCCCACGACCGAATAGTATGGGATGTGGGCCATCAGACCTACCCACACAAAATCCTGACCGGCCGCATGCAGGAAATGCACAGTGTGCGCAAGGCCGGCGGTCTGGCAGGTTTCCCCAAGCGCACTGAAAGCGACTACGACACTTTTGGCGTAGGGCACTCCTCGACCAGTATCTCCGCGGCTATGGGTATGGCCCTAGCAGCTCGGCACCAGGGTATTAATCGTAAGGTTATTGCAGTCATTGGCGACGGTGCTATCACCGGCGGTATGGCGATAGAGGCGCTGGCACATGCTGGTCATGTGCGGCCCAACATGCTGGTAATCCTGAACGACAACCAGATGTCCATCGGCCACAACACCGGCGGACTCGCCACCTATTTTGCCAAAATCTGGGCCAGCAAGTTCTATATCACCATGCGCGAGGGCTCAAAGAAAGTCCTGGAGAAAATCCGTCCGGCCTGGGAACTTGCCAAGCGCACGGAGGAGCACATGAAGGGCATGGTCGCACCGGGCACATTGTTTGAAGAGCTGGGTTTTCACTATATCGGGCCTCTCGATGGTCATGACCTGCCGGGGTTGATTAATACGCTGGAAAATATGAAGGACCTGGAAGGACCGCAGTTTCTGCATATTCGCACTATGAAAGGAAAGGGATTTTTGCCTGCCGAGCAAGATCCGGTGGGCTATCACGCCATTAACAAAATCGAACCCAAGCCAAAAGGACCCCAACCCGCTGTAGTCTCATCCAAGCCCAGTGGCCCTAAGTACCAGGACGTGTTCGGACGATGGCTGTGCGATATGGCAAAGCGGGATAACCGCCTGGTGGGGATCACACCCGCCATGTGCGAAGGCTCCGGCATGGTGGAATTCGCCGAGCGCTTTCCAGAGCGCTACTTCGACGTCGCCATCGCCGAACAGCACGCATTAACACTGGCGGCGGGTATGGCCTGCGATGGGCTCAAACCCGTGGTCGCCATTTACTCCACCTTCCTGCAACGCGGCTACGATCAGTTAATCCACGATATCGCGCTGCAGAATCTCGACGTAACCTTTGGTATCGATCGTGCGGGCCTGGTGGGGCAAGATGGCCCGACACACCACGGAGCCTTTGACCTGAGCTATATGCGGTGCATCCCCAATCTGGTGATAGGTGCGCCCTCCGACGAAAACGAATGTCGGCAAATGCTGTACTCAGCCTTTCAGCATGACGGTCCTGCAGCCATTCGCTACCCAAGGGGAACTGGGCCGGGCGCTGTAATTGCTGACGATATGACGCAGCTGAAGATTGGCAAGGCGGTGGAGGTGCTCAGAGGGCAGCGGGTGGCTATTCTCAACTTTGGTACCTTACTGCCACAAGCGATGTCAGCGGCTAAGCGGTTAAATGCCTCTGTGGTAGATATGCGCTGGGTAAAACCGATGGATACCAAAACTATCGAGACGCTGCTGGCGGACGGATACGACTTGCTGGTGACGTTGGAAGACAACGCCATTCGCGGCGGAGCTGGTTCCTGCGTCAATGAATATCTGGTCGAACAGCACCTGGTGGTTGGCGTACTTAACCTGGGCATCCCTGACGCGTTTATCGAACACGGGTCACCGGAAGAACAGCATGAGTGGATTGGACTCGACAGCCTCGGTATAGAAAGTGCAATCAGAGCTAAATTGGGTACTATCCCGGCATACGCCTCTGCCAAAGAACAACTCGGTCTTTAGGGCCCAGCCTAAAGGGTTAGGTCAGACTGGCAAAACATTCACGGTATCTGTCTACAGCCTCACCCCAGTCAAACTTCAGGCGCACACTTTCCCTGCCAGCCATTAAGTCATCTCACTTATCAGGAGTGAACAGCTCAGGACTCGCGAGATTCCCTTAGCGTGGTAACAGCGAGTGTAAGCGACACCAAAAAAATCGTCAGTATCCGATAGAGAATAGCCGCTAGTCCGGCCAACTCGAACGGATAAGCTCCCCGGCTCACTACATAGGACCAGGTTAGTTCGCGCACACCAATACCGCCGGGCACCATCGAGATCAGCCCGGTGAGAAATCCGGAAGTCATCGCCAACAGTGATAATCCCAGCTCAGCTCCTGCGTTTGTCTGTAGCGTATTGAGCATGCAGTAAAGCCCCGCGGCGGCTGTCACCCAATTTCCCACGGTGAAGATCAAGGCGCGGCTGAGCCTATCGAGAGAGGCAACTTCGCGCAGCGCGATAAGGAAGTTTCCAATCAGCTCAAAGCGTCCGGACAGGTTATAAATTATGGCGATGGCGACGCTGGCCGCAAGTACGAATAGAAGCGGAATTATAAAAATATTTCCACTGTTGGAGTCACGCTCAACGGCAACAAGGAGAAACAGCGTAACAATTGAGCTGCAAATCAGGACATCCAGACAAACCTCCAGCCAAATACCCGCTGAAGATTGACTAACCGGAATCTGCCTGGCCTTTAGCATGCCAACTTTTGCACCCAGCCCTAAGCCCTGAACCATGGATGCGTAGTTGAGCAGAAAGCTCGCCATGATGACTTCAAGAACCCGCAAAAAAGAAACCCTGGTAGCTAACAGGCACTGATATCTCAACGCTGCCGAGCAAAGGTTCCCCCACATGCATGCGAATGTGAGCAGCAGCCACCCGATATGCACTTCCGATAGACGCAGTAGGATCTCGTCAACACCCGCCTGTACAATCAAATAGAGCAGCAGTGAAACAGATAGGGTGAGCAATGCATAGCGAAGGACTTGAAATGCTCGCTGGCGATAGCTCATTATTTCTTTGATTTCCTGTTGACGGTGATTGTGGTGGCAGCTAAGCGTAACCCTCTGGGGGTGCTTCGTATAGTAGCAATGGCGGGGGTGGCGTAGGTATACTCTCGCAAACCGAAGGATATATGAATCAATGGTGGTTTCTGTCAGCAATAAGCGCTTTAACGTTGTGGGCGTTACTCAATTGAATGACTCCTATCCCAACGTCAAGTATAAGCTGGCTATGCTGGCCCGGCTGCTGAGCACAGAGTACGTGGAATTTTTGGTGCCCATCGACAAAGGCGACGCGAGCCTCAATATCATACCTTCTCTGGAGTCCAGCAGATTTGGCTTGGTGTGGCGTATGTTGCTGGGTCACGTGAAGGTGCTATTTTACTGTCTGAGACAAAGGTCAGACAGTGTATATGTTTGTTATCCGGGAGTTTTTATCTCCGCCTGTTTGGGACTACCCATTCTGCGCTCCCGCTATCAGCATATGTATCTCGATGCATTTATTTCCCTCTACGATACCGTGGTCTGCGACCGGCGCTTGATCAAGGCTGACAGTTTGCTGGCGAAGTTACTCTTCCTAGTAGAAAAAAAAGCCTTTAGCTCGGCTACAACCGTTCTGGTAGATACGCCTGAAAATGCGCACTACTACAGCGAGCTGTTTCAACTGCCGCTGGATCGGTTTTATTCTATGCCCCTTAGTATCCCCCCATTGGTACCGATTAAAACTCCCGCTGAGACCGGGATGGCGGGTCGGTTAAAGTGCGTATTTGTCGGCACATTCGTACCACTGCAGGGGGTTGCAATCATAGTCGATGCGATCCGTTTTCTGGGCGTGGACTCGGGCATCGATTTTGTGTTCGTTGGCGATGGCCAGGATGCGGGATGCCTGCAAGACTACATTGAGAACTCCAGAGCCGTAAACGTGACATGGCATCGCGGGCATTTTCCAACCGAGTTTGTGGTCGAGCAGATCGTAAGTGCCGACCTGTGCCTTGGTGTGTTCGGTGAAGACCCCAAAACCCAGCGCGTGCTGCCCTACAAAATTTATTACTATTTGGCTCTGGCGATGCCTGTGCTGACCGCATCCACTACTGCTACAGAAAGGATCGACAATGAGTGCCGTGCGCGCGCGAACGCCTCGCCTTTTGCTGTAGTGCCGGCTGGTGATGCGAACTCACTTGCAGAGGCGCTGGCGCAGTTGCGCGACCATCCTGACCAGTACGCAAGCCTGGGGGCGGCGGCCGGAGAATATTATGAGCGTGGACTTTCGGAGGCGGCAATTCAGCAATCCATGCGAGAATTGCTAGCAGCTACTTGATGGTGACGGGGTTGAGAAGACATCCTTCCAGTAGAGCATTTGCTGGCCTCCTGTTCACCAGAGTCAGATGCGCGTAACCTCATCGCAATCGCCACCACCTTCGATCGCCAATACCGCAGCGCTGATAGTGAGTTATTACCCCGATCACGATTTCCAGCAGCAACTGGCTGCGCTGACTACACAATTTGCTGCGGTGTTCTGGGTCGACAATACAGCGGATACCGCAGCCGACCCAATACTGAACATTGACACCGCACTCCACTATTTGCCCCAAAATTCGAATATTGGTCTGGCGGCTGCACTTAATGTCGGTGGTGAGGCGGCCCTGCGAGCCGGCTTCGACTGGGTGATAACTTTCGATCAGGATTCAGACCCGGTAGCCGACTTTCTCGAACAGCACATCGCCTGCTGGAATCAATCCGAATTGCAGCCCTTTATTCTCGGCTGTAACTATTTCGATGTTGCCGACCGCGCTTCGCCCCGCTTCAGGAAAGGTGGGTATGTGCGGGAGTGTACGACAGTAATTACCTCCGGTTGCCTGATGTTCCTGCCCCACTGGAGAGAGATGGGGATGTTTTGTGATGGCTATTTCATCGATGGCGTAGATCATGAAATCTGCCTGCGAGCACGCTCCCGGGGTCTGGTAGTTGCCCGTCACGGTTGGGTTTTGATGCAACATCGTATAGGTGAGAAGACAGCCGGATTCAGATTTTTCCCTTATGCACACCCAGCCTTGCGTAAGTATTACAGCACTCGCAATGGTGTGTGTAACATTCGGCGGTACTCTTCAACAGACCCGCTATGGGTGTTGCGGAAATGCCTTAGTCTCTGCTGGGAGCTGATAATATTATTACTGTTAGAATCCGATAAGGGGTTAAAGATCAAGGCGATGCGGCGCGGCTTTGCTGATGCCTTAAAAGGCAAAGCCGGTAGAGCGCCGGATGATTTTTCGGCTTAGGGCCGACTAGCTATTTGCGCGCAATAGCCACCAGTTCTTCTCCGCTGTCTCTATATATAAAATTGCTCAGGCGCGCCAGAGTCCACAGCAGTGTGGTCATTACTGCGTTCGCCAGCGAAGGCCTAGCATGTGATGAGGTGAGGCTACCGCAGAACGCGAGGTTGATGCTACCGGTCATCACCAGGTCAGCCCTAGCTGCACTGCTGAACACTGATATTTCGCTGTAGCCGCAATTAAGTAGTAGCTGGCGCAGTGACGCTGGCGAGTATATTTGAATATGTCTAGGTGGCTCCAGTCCGCGCCAATTCCTCCCAAACAGTCGGCTACCGAAACTACAGATGTTGGGCGTAATGACTGTGATTTCGCCTTTCTCGCCGAGTAGTTCACGGCATCGAATCATCATGCCAGCCGGATCGTGCAGGTGCTCCAGCACATGATTGGAGACGATTCTGTCGTACTTTTTCCCGGAGAAATAAGTATCGTAGATTGAACCACTATGTACTTGCAGGCCTAGCGAGCTGGCCATATCTGCGGCCGCGACGTCAATCTCCTGCCCCTCTCCGTCCCAGCCTAAATCAACCAGTCGCTTGAGTCGAACGCCGTTGCCTGAGCCGACCTCCAGCACCCTTCCTGGAGTCTCTCTATCGAGGAAATAAACTTCCATACTCGATCTTTCAGCGGCGCAACCGAGCAACGTGGCATAGCCCAGCTGAATAGCCTTGAATATTGATGTGCCCGTGCTAGGGTCGTCTGCTTGATTTGGTGTGTGGGTATAATACTGCTGGTAGGCCTTGACAATATCCGACTCAAGTGGCGATGGATTTAGCCAAGCGAGCTGGCAACCAGCGTTTGAACATTGGGACATACTCCAGAAGCCGCTTGCTCCAAAGATGCGATCGGATAGTCCGCTGTGGAGCGTTATGTGGTCGGCACCACAGCAAGGACAATTCTGCCGCTCCTCAGTGCGAATCAATTTCGTGTCCTCCACGCATACATTCTATTATGTGCTCATTGTCCATCGCTATCACCCATTACCTGTCCACCGGGCGACCTGAAGAGCTGCGTAAAGGACTCTGGGAAGCAGGATCTTCACCACACGTTAATTTTGTATGATGCTAACATCCGATGTTGCCCGTAGTATACGAAAATAGATTCGCCTGGGTCGGCTTGAGTTTTGCCTCTGACTTTACTGTTGGGTGGCCGCACCATCGCGAAGCGGTAGCTTATTGTGCGGAACGCCCGCATCTACTGTCAGGTATGTAAATGATTATTGAAAAAATGTATGCCGTTTTCAAGACCGAGGGGATTGGAGGTATTATTCGCCACCTGTACTATCATATTTTTCCCCAGCGAATGAGCTACATAAAACAGTGCAAACCCCTGATTGAGGCCGGCATCGGTCTGGAAATTGGCGGCCCCAGCAGTATTTTTTCTGGCCGAGGCAATATACCGGTTTATTCAGCGGCAACCCGTATCGATAATTGTAATTTTGGATCTGCCACGGTGTGGGAAGGCGCGATTGACGACGGGCTTACCTTTAAATTTAGCAAGCGTAAAAACCCTGGACGTCAGTACCTGTGCGAAGCAAGTGATCTGAGTGGTATAGAGTCTGCCAGCTACGATTTTGTACTCTCGTCGCACTGTATAGAGCACCTTGCGAATCCATTTCAGGGGCTCGCAGAGTGGATACGCGTACTCAAACCCGGAGGATTGATGGTGTTGGTGTTTCCACATAAGGACGGAACGTTCGATCATCGCAGGCCGATTACGCTGCTCGATCATTTGATCAACGATTATGTCGCCAAAACGGGCGAAGATGATATGACGCATTTTGAAGAAGTGCTTGCACTACACGATTTTGATCGTTCGCCGGGCGTCAGCGACCTGCAGGAATTCAGAGCACGGTCACTGCTTAATGTAGAGAATCGCTGTCTTCATCACCATGTGTTCGATACGGCGCTGGCCATTGAAATGGTGCATTACATGGGGCTCCAAATTAAGGCGGTAGAACTTTTTCACCCTTTCCATATCGCCGTAATCGCCAGTAATCCCGTGACTCCGAATCAGGCCATAGATAACGAGGCGTTTCGCAGTTTTGATCCGGGCTTACATTTTGGCTGAACCGCTGTAAGTAGCGCCAAACCAGGTCCACGCATTATTAAAGATTTCATCCGATTTTTTAGCCACCAGATACCCCACCGGAGTCATATCTGCAAGAGCGCCATGTGTCCGCTCCTCGCTATGCTTCCCTATTCATTGGATGGCCAGAATCATCGGGCCTGCCAGCTATTTTGACCTAAAGACTTTATCCGATGCGACCTAACTGCTAATAGCCCCGCCCCACCAACAAGGCCCAACATGCCCAGAATTGAAATCAACTTTCCAACCCCTGCATAAGGGTGATGGTACGTAAATCGCACCTCATGCTCGCCTCCCGGAATTACCAACCCACGAAACGCAATATTAATTCTACCTATAAGTTGCTCCTGATCCGCTATCGTAGCACTCCACCCAGGATGCCAAACCTCAGAAGAGGCCAGAATAAATGGCCCATTCGATTTTGTCACCAACACTATTTCTTCATCAGCGTAGGATTGAACATCAACACTGGCCGCCGGGGCTCCCAAATATTGTCCCGCAAACGCTTCCAATAAACCCGCCTCTGATGCCATGCGCAAAAACGTTTTGTGCGATGAAGTGACAGTTGATCGAGAGTCTGCTCCAAGTTCATATGCCAGTAAATCGGAATCAATTACGCTATGCGCTGGCCAGAAACGGGGCAAGGCATTTTCGTTTCTGTAGAGCCTTGACACACCATCACGCACCAGTTTTTCAAGCCGCAGAGATTCGACTTTATTGTTGGCAGGTGATTCGTAATTATCCGTTATTACATGCGTGATGCCAGAAACATTCAGTGCCTCGGGAATAAGGGGCTGCTGTATTCCGGGGCTTCGTCCCTGTGCCAGGAATAATATTTGGTGATCGGTACCGATATAGGTTTCATAAAAATGACGGTACCACGGCAAAATGGATGGATAATTGAGGTTTCCAGCTTGTGGTATCTCAGCAGCTATTCCCCAGTCGGGTTGGAGTATCATTCTACTGGTGTTGAGCACACGACCAGAGTAGGGATATTCAATTTCAATTTTTGCAGTAAGCACGGCAACTGGAGGGGATTCAAACGGATCTTGAAGCCTCATTCCATCAAGATTTTTATAATAGAGGGCTTCAAACAACATCAATAATGGAATCAGTACTAAAATTCTACGCCGTCTTTCCTCTGATAGCTTTGGCCAAAACATCTGAGGGTTGGTTAGCAGAATATAGAGCAGTGAGATTCCAGCCAGTATCGCCAGATACTGAAGCCCCAGCTTGTCAGGCCCACCGGCTGGCGATACATAAAGGTAACTCAGGAAAATCATTACGGCGAGCACCAGTATGGGCGTCATTATTCTAAGACGGCGCGGCTTTTCCTTCCAAAGTTGATGAAAACCAAAACCGACAAGCATCGCAGCCGAAACCGTCATGATGGATGCCCAGTACGTAATCCTGATATTTCCTATCACGGGGATACTTGGGAATATACTCTCCGCGAAAAAGATACCTGTTATGCGCCATACACAAAGGATAAAGACACCAATTGTACCGAGGTGGAGAAGCGACAGATTCTTTGAAAAAGGCCCATAACTAATGAGGAATAGACTTCCGATGCCGATGTAGAAGACATCTCTTTGTATTTTAAACTCCTCAAACTCGTTGACCGCCAAACTAGGAGAAAAATTTCTTGAAACTAACGATGAGTAATACTGCTCAAACCCGCTCCCCGCACCACGGATAGCAAAAACCTCCCAAAAATGTTTGCTTGAAACCAACGACAAGTAATCATGCGCGCGCAAACTATCAAAATTGCGTGTCTCCAACACCTCTATCACACCATTGTGTTGAATCTCATATAACGCCGGGAGCAGTAAATACCCAACCAATGCAATCGCGATAGCAAAAGGTACGATAACTATTAGAAAAGCCTTAGGCAGTTTGTTTAACTGCCTTGGTGGTTCAGCAGCAAGACAATACTTGGTAGTGGCCAGAAGAAATGCAATCCACGCAATAAAAGTAAGTGACAAAATCATTATCGGCAGGAAAGGCAAAGTCATGACCGAGAATAATCCAAAAACAGCGAAGGCAAATCTAGGAATACTCTGCGGTCTCTCAACAAACAGCAGGACCGAAAGAGCCCCTAAGGGCAAAGCAAAATAGGGCATGAACATTATTGGCGGTGTGACTTGGCCCATACCACTACCAACTAAGGCAATGGTGGCGCAACCGGCGGCCCAAGGATGTAAATTGCCAAATCGAATGAGAAGGACGAAAAAACTAACCGCTCCCAAAAAGACCTGCAGAAGTATGCTGAATTGCAGCCCCACAACATCGTTTCCCAACACGAGGGCCAGTGTCGCCCCAATTATTCGCGTAGGCGCTATGATGAACCCTAAAAGTCCTGTTGCTGAGGGGAAACCACTTGAGACATATGGAGACCAGCTTGGCTAGTCCGCGTTCAACAGGAGTCTTTTTGTTTCCCAAAAGTAAGGGTCTGTTTGCCAAGCGCTAGCGCCAGCATCATAATGGGAGTCATATAATGTTCGATGAGCCATCTCAAAACCACTCTCGAACTTCTCATACCCGTCTTCCGGCAACATCACACCCGAGAGTTGAAACGATGATAGCGAATTACCAAGAAAAATTGAGCTGAAAAAAAAGTATAAATACAATCAGTATCGGCGGGATCAAAACGCTCAAAAAAAAATTTCGCATTAGTCTCTTTTTGTGTTTTTCAAGAAATTTATTTTTTAGTCTAAAACTAATTAGTTTATTTCTGTAGTGTTTTTCTGTCGATCATTACATTATGTGTCTTCTAACTGAGGGTGCAGCAGGGGGGAATGTCTGCCGTACTTTTAGCACTTTGCAAGATATAACCCCGGTTAAATGAAAACTCTATATAATTTCGGTTCCACACTCGCGCTTAAAGCGTAGTCTCCACACAGGTAAACATCTTATGGCCAAGACCAAGAAACTGGATATAGAAGCAACGGTTACCCAACTCGAAACAACGATCCATACACTGGAGGACGATCAGTCATCCCTTGAGGATTCATTGAATGCTTTCGAGAATGGCATCAAACTTATTCGCCAGGCACAGCAGACCTTGATTGAGGCAGAGCAAAAGGTGAACTTACTGCTGGAGGACGATGGAGAGCCCAAGGCAATAGCGTTTGCTGAAGAAAACACCAAGTGAGTAGCGCCTTTTCTGACTTTCTACTGGCCAGCAAAGAACAGGTAGATCGTCAACTGGCTGATTTTTCTGGGGGCCATGCGATGACTTCTCCGTGCTTGGCCGAGTCACTCGCTGCCATAACTCGGGCCAGTCAATATGCGCTGATCAATAGCGGCAAGCGGATTCGCCCGGTAATGGTTTATGCCGCCGCCCGGGCTGTAGGCCACGAGGGTGCCGGCACAGACCTTGATTACATCGCCTGTGCACTGGAAATCGTTCACAGCTATTCCCTCGTCCATGACGACTTACCCGCCATGGACGATGACGACCTGCGGCGCGGCAAGCCCAGTCTGCATGTTGCCTACGATGAGGCCACTGCGATTCTGGTAGGCGATGGCCTACAGTCTCGCGCCTTCGAACTGCTCGCGGAAGCTCCAGGGCTGAGCGCTGAACAGAGAATTGCAATGGTCCGGGTGATGGCAAAGGCGGTCGGTTCCGCGGGCATGGTCGGCGGCCAGTACATCGACATTCAGGCCACCGATACAGAGCTATCACTGGAACAACTCCAGACCATGCACTCCCTCAAAACCGGCGCGCTAATCCGTGCTTCTCTGGCCATGGGTGGCATCGCCGCTGAAGCTTCCCCAGAGCACCTGTCTGCCCTGGACGAATACGGCCGACACATTGGGCTGGCTTTCCAGGTGGTCGACGACATCCTGGATATAGAGGGAGATACTGCAACGCTGGGCAAGACCCAGGGTAAAGATGACGAGGCCAACAAACCTACTTATGTAAAGTTACTGGGTCTGGATGGAGCAAAAGCAGAAGCGCAGAGATTATTGCAGGCGGCTCTGGAGACATTGAACAATTTTGGAGCATCGGCTGATCATTTACGCGATCTTGCCCGCTATATCGTTGAACGCGACCATTAGAAAAGGGGCGGCTGATCAGGAATCGTAGGGGTCCGTTTGCGCCCCGCCCTCGATCATATGTCCCAATTTGCCGACCTTGGTCTTCAGATACTTCTCATTATGCGGATTGCTGTCAGTATGCAGTGCAACCCGCTGAACCACGGTCACTCCATGCTCTTCAAGGGCTCTCACCTTACGCGGATTATTGGTCATCAGGCGCACAGAGTTGACTGCGAGGTGCTCAAACATGGGCTGCAGCATACTGTAGTCGCGTATGTCGGCACCAAAACCCAGTTGTTCGTTGGCTTCTACCGTATCGGCCCCCGCATCCTGCAATTTGTACGCCTTGATCTTATTCAGTAATCCAATACCCCGCCCTTCCTGGCGCAGATAGAACAGGGCACCCCTGCCCTCCCCGGCGATCGCTTTCAGGGCGGCATCCAGCTGATTACCGCAGTCACAGCGCAAGCTGAACAGGGCATCCCCAGTCAAGCACTCTGAATGTATTCGGGTTAATACGGACTGCCCATCAGCCACGTCGCCCATGGTAAGCGCAATATGCTCTTTGTTGGCCTGGGTGTCCTCAAAACCATGAATATTGAATTCACCCCATTGGGTAGGCAGGCGCGAGGTTTCTACGAAACGTACTGACACAGGGGCCATCCGTTAAAAAAGGTCGCACAGTCTACCAGTATTCGGTGGGCTGGGGCGAGGAATCACTATGGGGTTCCGGTAAGCGAGAGGATGCCGTTATGTTCCTGCATCTTTACGTGCTGTAGATAACTCATGCCCAACAGAACGGTGGTCGGATAATCTCCCGCCACTACGGTGGCTTGCACATTTTCAATCTTAATTCCGCCAACACTCACCGATTGCAGGGTTATCGAGTAAGCACTGGTTATACCACTGGCTGTTTCCACCCTCGAAGGCTCACCGGCATTAAAGTCGATTCCCAGTAAGTTAGCCTGCACAGCGCTGAGAGCCACCACATTGGCGCCAGTATCAACCAACACCTGCACACGGCGACCGTTGATTATGGCGTTCGTCAAATATTGTCTATTGGCATCGCGCGCAATGGTATGGCGTCGCTCCTGCAGCACCTGAAAGTTGCTGGTAATGCGTTTAGAGAGGCCGACTTCCTCCGTCCGCCCATCGAATTCCACGGTCGCCGATGCTGGATCGGCAGCTACCACCGTGACGCCATCAAAAGACTGTCCCACTCGAAGCATCTTGCGCTGACCATTAATCATCAACACCGCGGCGTTTTCAAACAGAGCCTCAACTTCAATAGAACGGGAATCGGCTCTGAGCGGAGTCACGGTTATCAGGAGACAAATCGCCGCCATAAAGGCGGTCGCTTTTGTCAACATGTCTTATCTCCGGGCACTTACACCAACCACAGTGCAATGTGTAAGGTCAGGCAGGCCATCACCCCGGCCAGCACATCATCAATCATGATACCGAAGCCACCGCCAACTTTTCGGTCCAACACGCTCACCGGCCAGGGCTTGACGATATCGAACACTCTAAACGCCAGGAAGCCGGCAGCAATCCACACCCAGTCTGCGGGCACGGCCCACATGGTTATCCAGAAGCCGACAAATTCATCCCAAACAATTCCTGGGTGGTCGTGAACCTTAAGTTGCCGGCTGGCCACGCCACAAATCCAAACGCCCAGCAGTGCGGTGAGCACGATAAACCCTGTGTATTGGAGCAGGCTCCAACTGGAAATCAGCAGATACAAGGGAACAGCCATCAGAGTACCGGCTGTTCCGGGTGCCTTGGGAGAAAGCCCACTGCCAAAGCCAAAAGCCAGGAATTGGACCGGGTTACGCAGTAGGTCGGGGGCAGGATCTATGTCCGGCGGGTGCTGTGTCGTTGGGTCCATCTACTATACCGGCTTGATTGGTGGCGCTTTGCAGCGAGCCCGCGCTGCCTGAGAAGCGCAGCGACTAGTCACTAAAATGCTGATATCCCGCCGGTATGTCAATCTCCATACCACAGTCTACCCCTGCTCCAGCCTCCACGTGACCTATGGATGTGCACCCCGGGGGCGCTGCCGCATCCGCCGGCAAAAAGAAGCACAACTCGTAATCGTCCCCTCCGGTTAGGGCCCAACGCAGAATCGTCTCCTTACAACCGCGGGAGCGCAATGCCTCAGAGAGGGGCAACAAGTCAGTATCGATACATATTCGAACACCACTGGCGGCAGCCACATGCCCTGCATCTGCGAGCAGGCCATCGGAAATATCGATAGCAGCAGAAGCCAGGCCCAGCAGGCCACAGCCCAGTTCAAGACGGGCCAGCGGACGATTAAATCGATTCAAGAGGAATTCAGCATGATCCGGCTCGGGCTGCCATTGTTCTTGTAAAAAGGCCAAAGCGCCGGCTGCATCACCGAGAGTGCCCGACACGTAGACTCTGTCGCCGACGCTAGCCCCACCGCGCAGCAGCGCCTGGTTCATGGGAAGCGCACCCATCACCTGCACACAGACTGCCAGCGGACCGTGCGTGGTATCACCCCCGACCAAAGGCAATTGGTACTGTGTTACCGCAGTGGCAAGCCCCTGGCTGAAGGCATTCAGCCAGAGCTCGTCGGCTTCGGGAAGCGTCAGTGCGATCGTCATGCCCAGCGGCCTGGCACCCATCGCCGCGAGGTCACTCGCCGCCGCAGACACTGCGCGAAATCCAATATCTTCGGGGAAACTGTCAGGGAAAAAATGCACACCGGCAACCATCGTGTCAACGGAGGTAGCGAGCCGCTCACCCTCCTGCAAACGCAGGATGGCGCAATCATCTCCCACCGAGAGATCCACAGCATCCCCGCTGCCCAGGCTGGAAAAATAACGATAAATCACGGAAAACTCAGAAATTGGCATCACGATGCGGCGGCGATCTCGACCTTCCGTATCTGCCTGGCGGCTTTATCCAACACGCCATTAACATATTTGTGACTGTCGGTAGCACCAAACTTTTTCGCCAGTGCCACCTCCTCGTTGATAACTACCTTGTAGGGGACATCGATGCGCCGGGTTAACTCATACATCCCCATCCGCAACAGCGTCCGCTCGATGGGGTCAAGATCATCCAGCTTACGATCCAGCAGCGGTGTCAGTGCTTCATCCAGTTCATCGACACAGGCGGGGATCTCATGCAGAAGTGCCTGAAAGTAGGCCAAATCAACATGACTGAAGTCATAATCCGCGCGAAAATCTGCCTCAATATCGCTCACGTTCGCTCCGGCCATATGCCACTGATACAGGGCCTGCATGCCGTAATGTCGAGCCTTGCGACGCTCGGCCGGCAGCGTATTGTGTTTCGGTTTATCCATTCAGCCGAGCTTACCCAGCAGGCTGACCATTTCCAACGCGGACATCGCGGCTTCCTCACCCTTGTTCCCCGCCTTGGAGCCTGAACGCTCTACCGCCTGCTCGATAGTATCGACCGTTAGCACACCAAACGAAACTGGTACGCTGTATTCCATGCTCACCATCGCAATACCCTTGGTGCACTCGCCTGCCACGTACTCAAAATGGGGGGTGCCTCCGCGAATCACCGCACCCAAGGCAATAATGGCATCCACATTTCCCTTGGCCGCAACTGCCTTGCACACCAGTGGGATCTCGAACGCACCTGGCGCACGCACAATTGTAATTTGTTTGTCACTGACGCTATGACGCCGCAAGGTGTCCAGAGCACCTTCTAACAAGTGCTCCACCACAAAACTATTCCACCTGCCTACGACAATACTGTAATTGCCTTTGCCGCCAGTGAACGTACCTTCGATTGTCTTTATGTCAGTCATAGTGATGCCCTTCTATTGTCCGGGGTCTACATAATCCAGCACTTCCAGATCAAAACCGGAAATTGCATTGTACTTTATGGGTGCACCCATGAGGTGAATTTTTCCCACACCCAAGTCCTTGAGAATCTGTGACCCCAGTCCCACTGTGGTGTAACTGTCCGGCGTCATTGCAGCAGTCGCGCTCTGCTCACCGAGCGCCCTGTCTATACTCGCCAGCAACTGCTCGGGGCCCTCGGTTCGAGCGAGCAGCACAATCACGCCACGGCCATGGGCAGCCACGGCCTGCAAGCACTTGCCCAGGCTCCATGTAGGTCGGCCCGATATTTTACTGGTGATCAGATCCCGCATTACCGACTGCACATGCACCCGCACCAGCGTGGGCTCGTGTTCGAGGATTTCGCCCCGCGACAAGGCCAAGTGCACCGCGCCTGCTGTCTGATCGCGGTACACCGTCAGCTGGAATTTTCCGTCCTCAGTATCAATGGCGCCCTCACGAATTCGACGAATGGTACGTTCATTCACCATGCGAAAATGGATAAGGTCGGCGATAGAACCAATCTTCAGTTCGTGCCTGGCAGCAAAGGTGCGTAACGCCGGGCCATCGGCAACGGCACCGTCTGGCGTCAGGATGTCGGCAATCACTGCAGCGGGAAATAGCCCCGCCAGTCGGGCGTAGTCTGAAGCCGCCTCGGTGTGGCCGGCGCGGGTCAGCACTCCACCGGGCATTACCGCGAGCGGAAAGATATGGCCCGGTTGCACTATGTCCGCAGGCTGCGCATGCGGTGCCACGGCCGCCTGCACAGTGAGCGCTCGATCCACTGCCGATATGCCGGTATCGATACCCGCAGCCGCTTCAATCGATAGCGTAAAGTTGGATTTCTCGCCCTGCGCATCACCCACCATCGGCGGCAAATCCAGTTGCTGACAGCGCTCCTCAGTCAGCGTCAGGCAGATAAGTCCTCTGGCTTGCCGCGCCATAAACGTAACGTGCTTGGCTTCGCAATGCTCCGCCGCGACCATCACCACGCCTTCATTATGGCTGTCCGCATCGTCATCCAGCAGCACCACCATGCGACCCTGACGAATGTCGCTGAT
>PKCY01000029.1 GCA_002862985.1 Haliea sp. | reverse complement strand
CAGGACCAAAACAAACAGCAGGATCAGAATCAGGGCGAAGGCGAACAGCAAAATGAGAACCAGGAGGGGCAGGACTCCGAAGCATCGCCACAGGATCAGTCTCCCGGTGATGACGAGGAGCAGCAACAGTATTCCCAGGAGCAACTAGAACAGGAACAGGAGCAATCCGAAAATTCACAAGGTCAGCCGCCAGACGATGAACAAACCGAAGAACAGAACGATACGGACGCGACAACAGAAAGTGAGTCTGAGAAAAATGCCGAAGAAGAACAGGCAACGCAGTCTGCACAGGTTGCGCCTGGTGATCAGGAGCGGGATCAGGCGACGGAACAGTGGCTACGACGAGTCCCTGATGATCCATCGGGCCTGTTACGAGAAAAATTTCGCTACGAAAGTCTTAGGCGACAGGAAGAGGGGGCCCAAAGGAGTGATGAAGTCTATTGGTAACACACTAGTGGGTCTCGCCCTGCTAATCATAGCGCTTGGTGCAACAACTGCCGTCAGTGCAGTGACCGCCAAGTTGAATCGAAGCAATGTGGCACTAGGTGACACATTGCAGCTCACAATTACCTCCGATGCCGACGAGGAACTCAATGAAATTGATTTGCAGCCCTTGCTGTCCGATTTTGAAATACTGCAGCGCTCAAGTACCAGTAATACCAGCATTGTCAACGGCCGCATTTCGCACACCAATCAACTGATCATCGCGCTCACGCCCAGAAGACAGGGCGATCTGGCGATACCCTCGCTGGGTCTAGACGGACAATCCACCGCAAGGCTGCCCCTTACCGTAGGCGCCACGCCAGAGGTTCCGGCGGGGGAAGAAACCGTGCTATTTGAGGCCGAGGTAGATCAGGACACTGTCTATGTTCAGGCCCAGCTAATTTTCACCCTGCGCATACAACAGGCCATTAATCTGGATGGGCACAGTATCTCGGAATTAGCGCTTGCCAATGCCTTTGTTAAGCCATTGGAGCAAACTACATTTGAAAGAACCGTGAATGGCCGCCCATGGCGAGTGCATGAATTGCGTTATGCGATTTTCCCGGAAAAAAGTGGCACTCTGGAGATACCAGCCCAGGTCTTTTCGGCCGGGGTCGCTCAGGGTCGGCGTAGTCTCTTCGACCGCGGTGGCAGCGGTAAACGTGTGCGTCTCACGACTGAGGCAATTCCAATCACGGTCCTGCCCCGCCCTGAGAGTTATGACGCACCGACTTGGCTACCCTCTCGACAAATCACAATCCAGGAGCAATGGTCTACTCCCCCGGAGCAGTTACGCGTCGGAGATTCTGCAACACGCTCCATTCAGATACTGGGTGAGGGCCTGCAAGGAGCACAGCTTCCACCCATATTGTTTCCAGCGATTGACGGACTAAAATACTACCCGGATCAACCGGAGATCAGCGAGCGTGAAATTGCGACCGGCTTACTGGGTGTGCGCAAAGACAGCGCAGCATTGGTCCCCACCAAGGCTGGCACCTTCCTGATTCCCGAGATCAGAATACCCTGGTGGGATACCGAGACCCGACAGATGCGTTACGCGGTAGTGCCCCAGCGGGAGATCACCGTAGCGGCCGCAGATACCGGGAGCAGTGCCGCACCAGCGATACCACTGCCCCCCCAGATCCAGACGACCACGCCTACTCCCTCCCTGGCACCGTCTCCAGCAAAAAAAGATTCGATAAAATGGAAGATTATCAGCGCCGTCAGCACCGCCGGCTGGCTCACGACGCTGCTGGTTTTCTGGCGACGGCATCGACGCCCAGTTCCAAATGCCCCCTTGCCAATCGCTGAAGACGTTTCCGAAAAACAGGCGTTTAGAGAGCTCCTTTCGGCTTGCTCAAAGGGCAACTCAGCTGCAGCGCGAGCGGCATTTATAGCGTGGTCGGCAGCGCTGACCGGCGAGGCGGCAGCCTATTCGTTGGACGAGGCTGCCAGTCTGTTTGGGGATGACCGCCTCAAACGGGAACTCGAGATTCTGGATGGCAGCCTTTACAGCACCACCAATAACGCATGGGTTGGGACCAGTCTGGCTGAACACGCGCAAACAGTGCGCGCGCACTACCGCAAAAGCAAACGTCAGCCGTCAGATAAACTGAAACTCTACCCTTAGCGAAGCTCGCAGCGGATAATGAGGCCTTTTCGTCGGACAAAAAAAAGCGGTGGCATAGCCACCGCTTCATCTACTTGGCACCAGAACTAGCCTGGGATGACATTGTTGGCGCATGGACCTTTCTGACCCTGTCCAACTTCGAACTCTACCGCTTGTCCGTCATTTAGAGTAGCAAAACCGCCGCCGCTCTTGATTTCAGAATGGTGAACGAAAAGATCCTTACCGCCATCTTCAGGAGTAATAAAACCGTATCCTTTGTCCGCATTGAACCACTTGACCGTACCTTTACTCATATTACATACTCGAAATTATTGGTGAATTATTGTAATGAACCACATTCGCATTCACCGGCACGAAGTGGAATTTTCATTTCTGATATGCTTTAACTGCTCTCGTTCTCTGCAGATTGGCCCTCAACAACGGGAGCTGTTTCGCCTTCTTTAGGCTGCTCAAGACTCTCTGCGGCTTTTCGTTGACGCTTTTCTTCCTTCTTTTTCTTCTTCGCCAGTTCTCGCTGCCGCTTTTCAAATGAGTAGTTCGGTTTAGCCATGGATAATCTCTTGTATAGCGTTTAATGCTCAGGTTTTTCGGTATCACCTGCCTTCCCAAGGGTTAAAATTGGCCAATGGGACTGCCCGAGTTCGAATTTCAGGTGCGACAAACCCGTGCGACAAAATTATCGGACTAAAGGATATCACAAATTTGCTGAGATAGTGTTTTTAGTTACTATGGCCAAAGGCCGCCCTACCGGCCAAAAATCACGCATTTACGACTGTTGCAGTGACTTGACCACCACCTCATAGACATCTGGCGACAGATCAGCCTGTTCCTGGAGGCGTTCCAGTTCTGCGCGCATTAAATCCGCCCGCCCCGCAAAGCTGCGCCACTTGGTCAGGGGGGAGAGCAATCGGGCGGCCAGTTGCGGATTCAGCGTGTTTAGGTCGATAACGACATCACTCAGCAAGCGATAACCTGCGCCATCGAGACGGTGGAAATTCACCAAATTCTGATTAGCGAAGGCTGCGATCAACGCTCGCGCCTTGTTGGGATTTCGCAGATCAAAGGCCTCGTGGGCCATCAATGACTGTACCCGTGCTACTCCGCCAGCATCCGGAATCGCCGCCTGCACCTGCAACCACTGGTTTACCGCCAATACTTCATGTCGCCAGTCCTGATAAAAACCATCCAGGATATCGCCGCGGAGATCATCGTCACCATGGAAGGCGATTTCTTTGAACGCAGCCAGCCGGTCAGTCATATTGGCGGCCAACCGATACTGCTGGGACGCCAGCTTCAGATGTTTCACATCCGCGCTTACCAAATAGGCCAAACAGGTATTGCGCAAACAACGATCAGCGATCTGCCCGGCATCAGGTGCATAGGAAGCTGAGGACTCAAGGCTGTGGTAACGATCCAGAAACTGCTGCATGAGTGCGCCGCCGAGGACTTTGCGCACGGCATTCCGCGCCTGATGAATACTATCGACATTCGCACCGCTAGTCTGGCTGGCCAATTCGGACAAATAGTTTTCACTGGGGAGAGTCAACATCTCCGCCACCATGGCGGGGTCCAATGATTCATCGTGCAACAGATCACTGCACGCACTGATAAGCAGGGGATCAACATCCAATGGAGTATCCGCAAGAAGTTGTGCTTCCACCTCAAAAATAATTCGGGTGGCCAGAGACTGAGCGCTGTCCCAGCGCACGAATCCATCGCCGTCCCGACGCATCAACGCACACAGGTCTTCTCTACTGTAGTTGTAATGAATTCGCACTGGCGCTGAAAAACCGCGCAACAGGGAAGGCACGGGGTGCTCGGTCACGTGCTGGAAGACAAATGACTGCACAGACGCCTCAATGGTCAACACCCTGTGGGTATTGTCACTGGTATCCAGGTCCGCGTCGGTCCCTACAAGATGCAACGGCAGATTACCGGCTTCACCTAGAAGAGCCATCGCCAGCGGAATCACGAAGGGCTCTTTACGTTTCTGGCCCGGCGTTTCGGGACAGGATTGCTCTACATGCAGGGAGTAGGTTTGGGCCGCCTCATCATACTCGTCTGTGATTTCCAGTTGCGGCGTGCCTGCCTGAAAATACCAACGACGAAACTGGTCCAGCGATACTCCGCTGGCATCTTCCATAGCCAGTATAAAGTCTTCACACGTCACGGCCTGTCCGTCGTGGCGATCGAAATACAAATCAGAACCAAGCCGAAAATTCTGCTCACCCAGCAGAGCATGAATCATACGCACTACCTCTGCGCCTTTTTCATAAACCGTCAGCGTATAAAAATTATTGATTTCCATATAAGACTCAGGTCTCACCGGATGCGCCATGGGGCCGGCATCCTCAGCAAATTGAGCCGTGCGCAACAGGGTGACGTCTTCAATTCGCTTGACCGTAGGAGAACCCATGGCAGCAGAGAATTGCGAATCCCGAAATACAGTGAAACCCTCTTTGAGGCTGAGCTGGAACCAATCGCGGCAGGTAACGCGGTTGCCGCTCCAATTATGGAAGTACTCGTGTGCGACGATCGCCTGCACACGCTGATAACCAGCATCTGTCGTAATATCCGGACTGCACAGTACACATGAGGTATTAAAGATATTGAGGCTCTTGTTCTCCATAGCCCCCATATTGAAATCGTCTACCGCGACAATATTAAACAGCTCCAGGTCGTACTCGCGGCCGTAAACTTCCTCGTCCCAGCGCATTGATTGTTTGAGCGAGTGCATTGCATGCGCACACTTGTCCAGGTCCTTCTCCTCTACGTAAATCCGCAGGGTGACCTCGCTGTTGCCTACGGTAGTAAAGCGGTCTTCTATGTGGGCCAGGTCTCCGGCCACCAGTGCAAAGAGGTAGGCAGGCTTGGGAAAAGGGTCGTGCCAGACCGCTCGATGTCGCCCTTCAGCAATTTCCGTGGCCTCAAACAAATTGCCGTTACTTAACAACACCGGGTAGCGCTCGCGGTCAGCCTCCACAGTCACAGTAAATACCGACATTACATCGGGTCGATCCAGATAATAGGTGATTTTGCGAAAACCTTCGGCCTCGCACTGAGTACAGAATAAGGCCCTCGACCGGTAGAGCCCCTCCAGGGAAGTATTGTCCTGGGGTCGAATGCGCGTCTTGCACGCTACCAGGCTCTGTACTCCCACCGAGTGAATACGCAGGGAATCTTCACTGACATGATACTGATCAGCGGACAACTCTACACCGTCCACGGATACTGACAATAGCTCGAGTTCCTGACCGTGCAGCTCCAGCGAGGTATCCTCCGACACGGAATCGTCGCGCAACAGGTGCAGTCGTGAGGAGACAATCGCACACTCATCATATAACTCAAAGTGCAGTTCGGTTCTATTAATCAGATAGGGCGGCGGCGTGTAGTCTTTGAGGAAGACCGTTCCTGAGGAGGCGTCTTGCATGATTCTATCCGGAGACCTGCAGAGACAAATGATAACCGCCGTATTTGCGCATATTGATCACGCCAGTATCGAAAATGAGATACTGCCCCTTGATGCCCATCAGCGCTCCACCAATTGTCGGTGTTTTATCCAGGTTAAATGACTTTACCTTGAGCGGATATTCCAGCACGGGGTAGTTGATGCAGACCTCCGGCTCATCGGTCAGTTCTGTTACCGCCTGTATGCCCTGCTCCTGCACCAGTGCCTCTAGTTCATCAACGCACTCGGCCATCAATTGCTTGCGCGCCTGTTCGAGATCTCGCGGTTCTGCGCTGCCTTTGAGCATAGCCTGCCAATTGGTTTTATCCGCAACGTGGTTTTTAAATAAAACCTCAACCAGGCCCGAGCGCAGGCGCGAATTGACCCGGAAAATGGGTTTGGCCTGGGTCGCGCCCTGATCCATCCAGCGCGTAGGCACCTGTGATCCCCGGGTGATACCCACTTTCAGGCCCGAAGTATTGGCAAGGTACACAATGTGATCGATCATACAGTTCTCTTCGCCCCACTCGGGCTCTCGACAAGTACCCGCCGCATAGTGGCATTTCTCGGGACTGACGATACAGGTGTCACACTGCGCAAGGCGCTTAAAGCAGGGATAGCAATAGCCCTGGCTAAAGCTCTTATTTGTCTTGCGGTCGCAATGGATACAATTAATAGTGCCCTCAAAATCGAGCTGCAAATGACTGCCAAGATAATCGTTCAAGGGAATCTCGTGCTCACCCAGTAACAGGGTATAGCCCACCGGATTCTCTAGCTGCGTCTTCATTTTGCGCACAGCACCGCTAGCCACTAAATCGGCCAATTCATTCTCCTACTCTTTCCAACTCAGGGGTGTTTCCGGCGGGCTATCGCAGTCCTCGACGGTCTTCTTATTTCTCTCAAGATGGCCTACACGATCCTGCTCACTCAGATGTCGTTGCCCCCACGCGATGATGGCCTGCAAGGCATTCTCGCGCTGCTCACTAGTGAGCGCTTTACCATCGGGCCACTTGCCCAACTCCACCGCGCGTTTGAGACTCTCGAAGGTCTCACGAGGCATGGATTCAACTAATTCCTGATATTTCATAGAGGCTTCATAGTGTGCGAAGGGTGATTATACGCCTGCAAGTCAGTTCCTGTCGCCACCGTAGCGCGACAGGCCGCCAAATAGCGCGCCCAGCAATACGCCACTGAGCAAGCCGCCCACATGCGCTGCATTAGCAACCGCACCGAACCCCAGCACCGAGACCATACCCACCATACATGCCACTAACCAGCCGATCATGAATAGCATAATAGTGGACGAGGGTTGAATCGCCCATGCTGGCTGAAACAGAGGTGCCACCCAGGAGAAGCCCAACAAGCCATAAACCACACCGGACATACCACCAAAAAGGCTTGGCCCAGCGAAGGCAAACTGACTGGTATTGGACACCACGGCTATCACTAAAAACAGCATGAACAGATTGAAATGTCCCATTACCTGCTCCACCCGTCTACCCAATTCCCACAACCAGAGACTATTAAAGACAATATGCAGCCAGCCAAAGTGCAGAAACACCGGCGTTACCAGTCGCCAATATTGCCCATCGGCAGTTTGAAACTGAAGTTGGCTACCCACCAATATCTGAAAAGGCGTATAGGTCAGATAACCGACCCAGGATGTTGATGCGAGTAAAAATCCACAGACACTGAGAATAACGAGACCCAGAGTGACCGGGGCCGTGCGCCACTGCGTCGCAATGGACTTCGGCGCTTGCGGGGTGTCTCGATGCCGCAGCTCGATCGCTACCTCGCCTGAACGCCACGCCCGGTAAAGCTCCTGCACCTGCTCAGCATGGTCTTCGCGACCTACGGTGACGACCTGCCGCCCTCCCTTCTCAAAGATACGGTGCTTCACCCCCTTCTGGTGGAGCAGCGCGCTCAACGGCAGTAGATCTTCCTCAACGCTAACGCTGAGAGCTGTATGCACATCGTACATCAATTGACCAATGCATTGCTCCAGTGCAGTTTATCCCTGCAGCTGGCGTAAAAGCTGTGGCCCAACGGATGCAATAAAGTCAGACGGTGCGGGTTTTTACGAATGTATACCGAGTCTCCCGGCCGCGCCTTTACAATGAACTGCCCATCACAGGTAAGGGGCGGGTGAATGCGGTTGCGCGCCAGTATGTCCAGTCGAATTTCAGAATTTCCATCGACCACAATTGGACGGCTACTCAGCGCATGTGGAAACATCGGCACTAACACAATTGCATCCAGTGTTGGGTGCATTATGGGTCTACCCCCGGAAAGGGAATAAGCGGTGGAACCGGTCGGCGTCGATACGATCAGTCCATCTGCGCGCTGTCGGTAAACAAAGGTATCGTCGATATACAATTCGAACTCTATCATCTTCGCCGAAGCACCCGAATTAACCACCGCATCGTTCAGAGCATCGCCATGACCAATAATTTGGCCGTCCCGCCGCACCTCTGCATCAAGTAAAAAGCGACTTTCGGGCTCGAATTTACCAGCCAGAACCTCAGGCAATTGCTCGGCAATTTCATCCGGCATAATATCGGTGAGAAAACCCAACCGACCGCGATTAATCCCCAGAACCGGGGTTTCATACTTTGCCAGCGTACGCGCTGCACTGAGCAGGCTGCCGTCGCCGCCGACCACGATAACCAGATCAGCTTCCTGCCCAATGTCATCCAACGTGGCGAGACGTTGCTGATGATTGGGCACGACATCGCCCAGCTTGTCTTCTAACACAACTTCAAGGTCTGCTGCTTCCAGTTGGGCCAACAGAAAGCGCAGAACGTCCGTTAATCCACGCTGACGACTGCGACCCGCCAAACCAATTTTTTTGAAAGATGCCTGCATGGAACCTGCTACCTCGTCTGAATGGTTGCTATTATACCCACGAACCAACAGTGTAGTGCAGTGATTCGCATTTATACCTTCCAGACACAACAAGTCAGGGACCTCGCTTGGGCCTGTTTTTCGCCTCCCCTGCTCCACATGGATCAGGTGGCCAGCGATATCAGCGCCTGCGCCCTGCGGCTCACGCCCGCAAGACAGCTTTGGCTGGAGAGGCTGGACCGAGATGCAAGCGCCTTATTGGAGCACTTGCAGCGCCGGCCCACGCATCGACTGGGGGTCTATTTTGAACAGCTGTGGCAGTTTTTTCTGCAGCAGGATCCGGACGTCGAATTGATCGCGCACAATCTCCCGATTCACGACAAAGGCAGAACTCTGGGGGAATTCGATTGTATTTATCGTTGCCGCCAACGCGAACGCGATGTGCACCTGGAACTGGCTGTGAAGTTTTTTTTGGGGGTGCCATACAATAGCGACGAGACGAATAGCGGCACGGGCCAATTGCAAGAATGGCTGGGCCCGGATGCACGCGATCGCCTTGACTTAAAACTGAACCACCTTCTGGAGCGCCAGATTCTGCTGGGCAAGCGCCCACAAGCCCGAAAACGCTTGCTGGCAATGGGCGTGGAAAATCTCTCCACCGAGATCGCTTTCAAAGGGTACCTTTTCCAACACAAACACAACGTCCCGCCTCTTCCCCCGGGTTACAACACGGATCGCAAGATGGAGCGATGGGTAGCATTCACCCAGATGCGCCCTTACCTCAGCACATTAGATGCCGAGGCCTTTCTGGTCGTGCCGAAGATGATGTGGCTGGGAGCCGTGCATTGTGACAATCCGGACCAGACGTTGAACGCACAGGAGCTGTCATCCCAGATGGCCCTGCATTTTGAGGCCGATCACTACCCGCTGCTGGTGGCGGCTTTGGATAGCTCAGGCCTAGAATCAGCGCGTTTCTTTGTTACACTTCCTGGCTGGCCCAATAAGCCTAACGAAAGTCCGCAGTCGTTTCTGCCGCCAGATAAATAAGCGCGGCATAGGCCGCAACATTCTGATTCAAAGCACTGGGTGTAATCTTATCGAGGGTATCGTCCGCTGTGTGGTGAAAGTCAAAATAGTCTTGTCCATCCTGAAGCAGACTTGCAATCGGAACACCCGCCTCGCGCAGGAAACGCAAATCGGGCCCGCCCCTGGCGGTATTGTTTCCAGGCGCAATATCCAGTGGTTTCAGCACGGCGGCAATGGCGGCCATCAACGGTAATTTTTCCTCCACAACTCGACTATCAAAACGCCATATATCACCGCTGCCAAAATCCGATTCCGCAGCAAGGACATGATTAGCCAATGTGGCCTCGTGTTGCTGGGCATAAGCCCTTGCGCCCACTACCCCAACCTCTTCAGAACCAAATAAAACCACGCGAACTGTTCGCCGAGGAAACTGCGGTAGAGTGTCTATCAATAATTTAGCTGCGCCCAACACAATACCCACACCTGCCCCATCGTCTACAGCACCGGTGCCCAAGTCCCAGGAATCCAGGTGCGCGCCCACGAGAACAATCTCGTGCGGCCTTTCACGACCGACGATTTCACCGACCACATTGCCAGAGGCCGCCGGTGGCAGAAGCCTAGGTGTTATCACCAGCTTGACGACCACTGGCTTGGCATACGCCAGGCTCCGGACAAGCTGATCCGCATCCGCCGCGGTCAGCGCCGCGGCGGGCACACCTGCCTCCACCGCAGAACCGACCCGCTTCATTTGACCGGCATGGGCAAATCGGTGACTGCTGGTGCCGACTGAGCGTATCAGGGCGGCAACCGCTCCGAGGCGCTGAGCCGTATAGGCCGTCTGCCGTCGCTTTAGCACCGCTGCACCATAACCGGAGCCATCACGACTGCGCACCATCACTTCATCAATAAACACAATTTTGCCCTGGACGGCTCCTTGTGAACTTTGCTCCAACGCGGCAAGTGATTCAAATACGGCCACTTCCGCCTCCACACCCTGAGGGCCTGTGCTAGCACTGCCACCGAGTGCGGTAATAGTTAATGGCTGAGGAAAAGGCGAGACTATCTTTGCGCTCTCCTCGCCGCGCAACCACAGCGGGACTTCAAATATTTCCACCCGAATATTTTTGAGCCCAAGCGAGGTCATTTTTTCCACGGCCCATTGGCGAGCCCTCGCTTCTGCTTCAGTACCAGCCAGCCGCGGTCCCACTTCTGTCGTCAGGGAATCAACAATGGCGTACGCCTCATTTGTGCGTTGCGCCGAATCCATCAGCTGATTTGCGGTTATCACCATGGCCGGTGTAATCGAAGTTGAAATATCCTCGGCGAGCACGGGGATTGAACTCGACAGGAGTACAATCCAGCACATAAAACTTCGCATAACCCTTCCTCTAAACGTAAAGTAATGCTGACTCCAGCTGCGCAATAGAGTGTAACCAATCGTATTTAACCTCGATACCATTACCACGTGTTTTGGCAAGATGCAGAAGTACTAGATACTGATACACTTGTCTCGCGACGCAACTTATACTGCCCAGTCTATTCACTAGGGGGAACTGAATGTCTAGCCACCCGGAGCCCAAATGGCCCTTCCGCTGGGATCTTCTCCTGCGTTACCGCTTCATCGAAACCCTCGTTCTGTGGGAGGGACGCCTAACTACACGCCATCTATGTGACACTTTTGGTATTGGCCGGCAGCAAGCAAGCAAAGACATCAACAACTATATCCGCGAAGTTGGGCCCGGCAATCTGGAGTACGACAAATTTCTCAAGGGCTATAAGCCCACAGCAACGTTCAAACCGCAAGTCACCGAGGGACTGGCAGACGAGTATCTGCACTTGATGGCGCGCAACAATGAGCTGATGAATGTATTTGAGTCACTATCTCTGAATGTGGCAAATGCCGAGGTTCTATCGGTACCCGTACGCGATGTCAAACCCGAGGTGCTGCGCCCCATTATGCAGGCTGCCAGGCAGCAGAAAAGACTGGACGTGGACTACGTTTCCCTCAACCACCCCGATCGAGAGGGACGCGTTATCGTGCCACATACGGTGGTCTATACAGGATTACGCTGGCATGTCCGCGCCTGGTGTGAAAAAAACGGCGAATACCGCGACTTCGTGCTCAGCCGCTTTCGCGAAATTCCTGACATTATGGACGATTCCGAACACGGCGCAGATGGCGATAAACAATGGAATACCTTTGTCGACCTGTACATTGTTCCGGACTTCAGGCTCAGCAAAGAGCAGCAGGAAGTAGTAGAAGCGGACTACGGCATGAACAAAGGCATGCTGCAAGTTTCTACACGCGCGCGTCTCGTTCCCTACGTGCTGCAATTGCTACATATCAATCCTGATGAACTGGCCGACGACCCCACAGCGCAACAGATAATCCTAAAAAACCGGGACGAATTAGCGCCCTGGTTGTTTGGCTGAGAGGTGGCGAACAATGCGTGATGATAATAAATTTGAAGCCGCATATTCCGAAACTGGTTTCTGGGAAAAGCTGAAGGACTACGCCAAGGGCGCGGGCAGAGAAGTCGTTGAAAAGGCTCTACTCCTCTTCTATGCCGCCCAGGAGGAAGATGCCCCGGCCTGGGCCAAAGCCACGATTGCGGCAGCTTTAGGCTATTTCATCGTACCGCTGGATGCGGTTGCAGACCTGACGCCGGCAGTCGGTTATGCCGATGACCTGGGTGTGCTAGTACTGGCGATCGCCGCCGTTTCCCGCTACATCAATGACAATGTACGCAGTAAAACTGCAGACAGAATGCGCGCGTGGTTTGGAGACACATCACTGCCGGCCACCGACGCAGTCCCGCCCAACAACGAGGGGGATAGAGTGAACAAGTGAGCGGGTAAGCCGGCCTCTCAGACGGAGACTAACTTAGCTCGCGTCGCAGCCAAACCAATGGAATCTTGCGTTTTGCCATCTCCAGATACTCGCCCTGGTGCTTATTTATCATTACGATGGTTTCCCACAATGCCGCACGGTCTTCCTCTTCAACATCCTCCGCAACGGCATGGTAACGCTCCCTACCCTCCTGAACGGCTACGGAAGGATTCGCCTGCATATTCAAATACCAGGCGGGGTGACTCTCCTTGCCGCTATTGGACGCCGATACCACAATAGAATCACGATAGGGGTAGCAGGCAATCGGGATGCAGCGCAATTGCCCCGACTTACGACCAATAGTCTCTACCAACGCCACATCGATCCACCCCATGCGCGAACCCAGACGACCGTCCGTCCACTGATATATGCGCTTGTGAGCTCGTCCAAAGTACTTCCATTTATCCATCGGTAATCCAGGTTTGTGCTCAAGTTTGCAGAGAAGGCAGACTCCCTCTTTTTAAGAGCACCCTTGCCTCAGTGAAGTCACCAAAATTCAGACGCGCAGCCTACGCACCTTTCCCACTTACTACGCGGTGTCGAATGAGCGCGAGAAATACCGCGGTAGAAATTCCCGCTGACGCAAAGATCATACACATCACCATAATCTGATAGCGCGCTGCGATGAGTGGCGAAACACCGGAGAGAATCTGACCCGTCATCATACCCGGAAGCGATACAATGCCCACGGCAAGCAGTGCATTAAACACTGGAATCATCGCAGCCTGGTAGGCAGCCAGCCGCGCCTCTTCCCAGGCCTGCCCGTGGTTTAGCTCAGCATATAATCGCTCTGCAGCGAGGCTCACGGACGTCATGGCATTCGCAAACACCATGCCCGCCAGAGGAATCATGTAGCGCGGCAAGTACCACGGTTCAATTTGTAGCACCGCCTGAGTGATAAGCGCCAGCGTCACACCACCGCCAAGCACTATTGACACCAAAGAGGCGCTCAACAACAACCGGCGATGCTCTTGCACGGTACCCAGCGCAATCCAACTGGAGGCCAGCAACATAATCGCCAGCACCAGCAGTATCAACCAGCTATTCCCTGCGCCAAAGATCCAGGCCAGTATGTAGCCAATCAATAATAATTGGGCAAGCATACGGCCTATAGCGTACAGTGCATTACCTACGCTGTAAGACCATTTCACGAGGATAAACAGCGCTATAACCACTGGTACGAATGCCAATGCAAGCTGAGGCAATGACAATGTGATGACAGCGTTATCCATCGCGGTATCCAGACCCTAATGCGGTGCTGCAGATTATCAGCTTTACCTTGGAGACACTCGAGTCGATAAAATTACCACATCGCCACGGGGTTAATAATCATTTGTACCGTGCCTTTAATTCTTGCTTGACCAAGAACAAACATAAATTCATGCACACTTTCACTGGCTAGCCGTCCCGTGTTCATGGTCTCCAATATATAGATGCCCTTTTTCTTTAGAAATTCTACATGCCCATAGAAGATCTTGTCTCCCTCTATCGGCGGCACCACGTCAACACCCCAGGTATCAGCGCCTACCGCCATGGGCTCAAGGGACGCGATATAGGCGGCGGCCTCGTTGCTCAGGCCTGGCTCACCTGCTGCCCACGCCTGCGGATGTGACACCAGCATGCCATCTGTCCACCCGGTATGAAACAACACCACGTCACCCTGCCGTATTTGCACACCTTGTGCCTTGGCAGCAGCCTTAATATCGCTCGAACTTATGCTCTGACCTGCAGACATGACCTCTACGCCAAAATGCTTGGCCATATCCAGTAGAACGCCCCTGCCAACCAAAGGCGGTACTTTTTCCGTCCCCAATTTTTTCAGCCCGGCAATATCAATAAAGTCGACCGCAGCATTACAGTTGTAGTACTCGCCGGCCTCTCCCATATGACCCAGGCCATCCAGCTGCGGACCAATGCCAAACCAGAGGCTTGCCTGATCATCGTTGTAGACAACATCCCAACCAAACTCCTGATGTAGCTGACGCCCGTTATGCTGTCCTGGCTGAACAATCACCAGCGACATTGAACGCGGCGGAAAAGCGGGCATTCCTGGATCGACCACAATGCCCAGAGGGTGAACCTGCCCCTTTTTCACCAATTTAACAGCCATTAAAACTTGCTCTGGCGAAACGTAATTTGCCGAACCGATTTCATCGTCCGGGCCCCATTTCGATGGTATGCATGACTCCGCCAGTGTGAACTGGCTTGCCAGAAGCAGGCTAGCGGTCAGTGCTATTCGAAATGCGCACATGATTATCGTTTTCAAAATGCAGACCTTTTTGTTGGGAAACTGGTGCGTGCAGTAACTGTAGACTAGTATCCACCAATTTACATGCTCGCAATATGGTATCGTTGCTATCGGCGGCCTTCTATAGAGGCAATCAGGCGCCACAAATGCGCGGCGTTTCTAATAACTGTAGGAAGACAATGCCTATACCCCTACACTAGGTATTTTTACGGCACGCCCGCTGTGAACCTCGATATCGTCCGAGGAGGCAACACCGGGTTTACTAATCGAGCCTATTTCAGCCTGGCTCCGCAAGAGAGAAACCGAGTCATGTTTCAGCCAAGCTTACACAGTCCATTGGATCGCCGCAGATTTCTACAGTTGGTAACACTGTCTGCTGCAGGCGCCATCCTACCGTCCTGCAGCACTGACGATCCGGAGAACCGTTATACCGGTGAAGACATCGCCCGACTGGCGCAACAACGGCTCGAGGAAGGAACGCGTGCCGGACACGGACCCTTTGGCCCACTGCGTTTCAAGGGGTATCGCGGACTTGCTGAACTGCCCTGGTTCGAACTGGACAGTGAGGGAGAGCTGCGCACTGTCGCTATGCTAGACCTACCCAAAGCCATCGATATGCATTGTCACCTGGGTATGTCCGTGTTACTCGCGCCCGAAGTAGATTTGCAGCAGCGCACCGAGCGCGTCATTCACCTACTGGACTGTGATGGCACCAACCCCGGTTGTGAACTTGATCTGGACGTATATATCAACCGCAACTTTAGCGATGAGGCCCTCGACGAATTGTGGTGGGGCTCCGCCGCACAGGGTTTATGGGGCAACTCAAGATCCACCACACAAACCATACCCAACCTTCTGCACGAGATGGATGCCTGTGGTGTTGAACGTGCCAGCATTATGCCCATTGCCTTCGATCTGCCCTTTGGCGATGACTTAACGGAGCGCTGGATACAGGCGATCAATATTGCCGGTGCGCGAGAACGGCTGATACTGGGATGCTCCGTACATCCGCAAGACCCTGCTCGGTTTGATCGGCTGCGCCAATACGCCGCTGAGGGCGCACGTATCATCAAATTCCACCCGACCATGCAGCGAGCCTATCCCGATTCCGATGTAATGATGGAGCTGTACGCCGAGTGCGAGCGACAGGGCTTAATCGTTTTTTTCCATTGCGGACGCGCCGGCATTGAACCCGAGTCAACTCACCGCTATGCCCTGCCCCGCCACTACGAAGCCGCACTGAAGACCTTTCCCAATTTACAATTTGTTCTCGGGCACTCTGGCGCCAGAGATGTAGCAGAAGCAATACCGCTGGCGATGCGTTACGACAACACCTGGCTGGGCACCCACGGACAAGGCGTAAGCACTCTGCACGATATGCTCGAACGCACCGGAGGTGAACGCATGCTCTTTGGCACCGACTGGCCTTTCTATCACCTGGCAGCCAGCCTCGCCAAGCTCCTAATCATTACCGAAAATCGGCCCAGTGAGCGCTACGCCCTGTTGCGCGGTAATGCTCAGAGATTGCTAAACATGACAGGCATGCGCACCTGACCCCCGCCCCCGCAAAACCGATAGAACAACGCTTTTAGTGTGCGTCTTTAAGCCGCAGCCCCTGGCAATGTTAGTCTCTGCCCAGCGCAAGAACCGTCCCTGCGGCCAGTGCCACCCACAACAGCTCCTCTAAATAGCTTCCCACAATAAAAAGGATTGCTGTCGCTGCCAAAACAGCGATGAGACGGTCAGGCCATATTGCATAATCCTGTCGCTGCGCCTCGTCGGCTTCCCTGCGCTTCAGTAGTTGCCGAGTAATTTGATATTCGATCGCTTTTGCCGCTGTCATAGTTTTCCCCTGGATGGCCGCTTGCAGTGACTCCCATAATCCGTGCAAGCGGTCCCACGTGCCATCTGTCCACTTTTCAACACGATTGAAAACACGACAGGTTGGCAACAACATCCAAGTGGCAAAAAGAACGTACAGGGGCATCGCTTTTCCGCTAGGCTGCGCTCATGAAAGGAAATGTTAAGGAAGTGTGGCTGCTCGCTGCGATCAACGCTATCGCCATGAGCAGTGTGCCTATGATGATGCTAATCGGCAGCATCATAGGCACAGAGCTGGCACCCGCAGAACAGTGGTCGACCTTGCCCATTGCAATGATGGTAATCGGTACCGCACTCGGGGTAATACCGGCAACGCGCTGTATGCAGCACCTGGGCAGAAAGCGGGCCTTACTGCTATTCGCGCTAATTGGCATCTGCGCTTGCCTCACACTGGGCGAAGCAATGGTTCGCAGCAGCTTTTCCTTATTCTGTTTTGGCGCAGGCTTGTTAGGTGCCACGATCGCTGCGCTGCAACAAATTCGCTTCGCGGCAATGGAATGCGTGCCGCTGGCGGATGGCCCGACCGCCGCATCCATCATTATGTGCGCTGGTGTTGTGGCAGCGTTTCTTGGACCTGAGCTGGCACTAGCCGGGCAGCATCTAACGTCAGTCGACTACCAGGGGTCGTTCTGGCTTGGTGCCGGCTGTCTATTGGTTGGCGGAATTCTGCTGCTGTTTTACGTACCGGCTACACAGCACCAAACACTTTCCACTTCGGGAGGTCGCTCTACTGTGGCCCTATTACGCAGCCCCACCCTCTTGCTTGCGATCTTCACCGGTGCCAGCGCCTTTATGGTGATGTCGTTTGTCATGACAGCAACGCCCATCAGCATGCATTTACACCAGGGGCTTAGTCTGACCGACACCAAGTGGGTCATTCAATCGCATATTGCGGCGATGTATCTGCCGTCACTGTTCACTCCCTGGCTGTTCCGCTTACTCAATATCCGCGGACTTATGCTGGTTGGCCTGGCCTGCTATTGCATAACAATAGTGATCGGCTTGATGGATGCGTCGGTGATGGGCTATTGGGGACAATTAGTGATGTTAGGCATAGGCTGGAACTTCCTGTTTGTATCGGGCACCGCACTGTTGCCGATGGCCTACAAGGATGGCGAGCAGTTCAGGGCCCAGGCACTGAATGACACGGTGATTTTCTCAAGTCAGGCCATCGCCTCTCTTTCTGCAGGCCTGGCTATCAGCACGGTGAGTTGGCACGCGCTGCTTTTGTTTTGCTTACTGCCGATGGGAATGCTGCTTGCTCTGCTCGCGTGGCAGCGCGCGGTACCGAAAAGAGTGTCAGGTCAAATTTAAGGCGAGCTGTGATTACTAATCTTACTAGATCGGCGCCCTAATTCCGCTTTTTCCTCGGCCAAAAAAACCTACAGAGAGCTTCCTGAACTAAAAGTATCACAGGCATTGATATTGCCCGATTCAAAACCTCGCTTAAACCACTTCGCCCGCTGTGCAGAGCTACCGTGGGTGAAGCTATCGGGAACTACTCGCCCTCCCGACTCTTGCTGCAGACGATCATCACCAATGGCAGTTGCCGCTTGCAAAGCTTCTTCGAGGTCACCAGGGTCCAATAACTGACGCTCAGTGTTGGCTGCGTGGCCCCACAATCCCGCAAAACAATCTGCCTGCAGCTCTTGTTGCACCGAAAGAGCGTTCACCTGTGTCTTGCTGGCGCCCTTCCCTGCGACGCGGACTTGTTCACTGACACCCAACAGCGTTTGCACGTGGTGCCCCACTTCATGGGCGATCACATACGCTTGAGCAAAATCTCCAGGCGCACCGTGGCGCACGTCCAGATCGTGAAAAAAAGAGAGGTCTATGTAAAGTTTCTGATCACCCGGACAGTAAAAAGGTCCCACGGCCGCTGTGGCATGGCCACAGGCGGAGGCCACGCTACCGTTAAATAACACCAGTGTTGGCTCCTGATATTGCAGCCGAAGTTGCTTAAAGAGCGCGTGCCAGGTTTCCTCGGTATCGGCGAGCACAACAGAGACAAACTCCCCCATTCGCTGATCGGCTTCACTCGATTGCGCTGCAGGTTGACCGGTCCGACCGCCGCCGGCCAACATGGACAGCACATCAATTCCCAGCATTTTTCCGCCGAATACAGCAACAACGCCGACGACTAGAATAATCCGTCCAACTTTTGTCCTAATTAACGCCGGCAACAGCCTCAGAACCACCGGAGCCGCGCCTGCGCGACTGTAAGCCGGGCCTTGCCCACGGCGATCGTCTATGTTGTCGCTACGTCTTCCACCTTTCCAGCGCATGCTATATTCCTGTCGATACCCCGTCAGAGCTTGATTATACTGCGCACTATCGCGCAGCGCAGTCCCCACAACAAGGATAAGACAATAATGACCGATGGCATCCTCATAGGCGGCTCCCCAGCGGGCCAGATCTTTCTCAATCCGCGCTACGCCAACCGCCACGGGTTGGTCGCAGGCGCCACGGGAACCGGAAAAACGGTCACCCTGCAATGCCTCGCCGAGGGCTTTTCCGATCTGGGGGTGCCGGTATTCCTCGCGGATGTGAAAGGCGATATCTCCGGCATCAGCCAGCCCGGCTCACCGCATCCTAAAGTCGACGAGCGCGTGCAGGAAATCGGTATAGAGAATTACAGCCAGCGAGGTTACCCGGTAGCATTCTGGGACCTGTTCGGCAGAAAGGGAACGCCGGTTCGCTCCACAATATCGGAGATGGGGCCCCAGTTAATTTCTCGGTTGCTCGATCTGAATGAAACGCAGGAAAGCGTGATCACACTGGTGTTCGAATTTGCCGATAATGAGGGCATGTTGCTAGTGGACCTGAAGGACCTGCGTACCTCTCTGGAGTACCTGGCCAACAACAGAAAGGAATTGGGTACGGGCCTAAGCGTTTCAAAAGCGTCCGTTAACGCCATATTGCGTCGCCTACTCATGTTGGAGCGCGAAGGTGGTGACCAGTTCTTCGGGGAACCGGCTCTTCAACTTCAAGACTTTATGGCTACTAGTCGCGACGGTCGCGGCATGATCAATATATTGGCCGCCGACACTCTTATTATGAATCCTCGGGTCTACTCCACCTTCCTGTTGTGGCTACTATCGGAAATGTTTGAGGAACTGCCCGAGCTCGGTGACCCGGAGCAGCCCGTATTAGTATTTTTCTTCGACGAGGCACATCTTCTTTTTCGAGATGCCCCCAAAACACTGCTGGAGAAAATTGAACAGGTAGTGCGCCTGATCCGATCCAAGGGCGTCGGCATCTACTTCATCTCTCAGAGTCCCAGTGACATTCCCGACAGCGTCCTCGGTCAGCTGGGTAATCGCGTGCAGCACGCATTGCGGGCATACACGCCCCGCGAGCAGAAAGCCGTCAGAGTAGCCGCACAATCATTTCGCGCCAATCCCGAATTGGACACAGTAACCGCTATTACAGAGCTGGGTGTCGGAGAAGCGCTTGTTTCCACGTTGCAGGACAAGGGCATTCCGGCCCCGGTTCAGCGCGTACTGATTCGTCCGCCCCATTCTCGCATGGGGGAAGCAACTGCAGCAGAGCGCCAGGCAATTCTGGATAAGGATATAAACCAGAAACGCTATGGTGTACCTATCGATCCCCGGTCAGCACATGAAATATTACTAGAGCGCACTGCCGCAAGACAAAAACAGGAGCATGAGACCGAACTGGCTGAACGCGCCGCAAAGGCCGAAGGCAAGACGAAAAGTCGCTCCCGGGGTCGAGAAAGTGCCGGCGAGACATTTTTGAAGAGTATTGCTCGTGCGGCAGGAAGTTCACTAGGACGAAAACTGTTCAGGGGGGTACTGGGTTCACTGCTCAAATGAGCATGGAAATGCAGTAAGTCAGTTTCCCCGCAGGCGCTGCCACAACATGACAAGGGCTAGTACGGCAGCCCCGGCGGCCATGCCTATGACTATTCCCGCCAGAGTCGGCGTGAGGGCTGCTAACACCGGGCCCACTGTGGCAATCTCACCGAGCTGCTCAGCCAGGAACTTTATTCCCTCATCCAGCACATGCAACCCATGCACCAGAATGCCCCCCCCCACCATAAACATCGCCACTGTCCCCACCACCGCCAGCGCCTTCATCAACCAGGGTGCAAAGACCAGCAGGCGAGCACCCCACCAGCGCTGGAATCGCGGCCAAATCCCGCTGCCGCTTTTTTCAATGAGATACAAGCCCGCATCATCCAGTTTGACAATGCCCGCCACTACGCCATACACACCGACGGTCATAAAGAACGCAATGCCGGACAGCACCAGAAACTGGGTAAGAAATTCCTTTTCAGCAACAATGCCCAGTGTAAGCACAATAATCTCAGCAGAGAGAATTAAATCTGTACGAATAGCGCCCTTTATCTTTTGTTGCTCGAAACTAGCCAAGTCAGTTGGAGACTCTGACAACTGCTTTACCCGATCATTACGCTGGGCTATGTCCTCCGCTTTGGAGTGGAAAAAGTGATGTGCGACTTTTTCAAACCCCTCATAGCACAGGAATAATCCACCCAGAATCAGTACCGGGGTGATCAGCCAGGGCGCCACCAATGACACCACCATGGCGGCGGGCACCAAAATGCACTTATTACGCAGGGAACCCTTAGCCACTGCCCACACCACGGGCAGTTCTCGATCCGCACTCACACCACTCACTTTTTCGGCGTTAACTGCTAAATCGTCACCCAGCACTCCAGCGGTTTTCTTCGCTGCAATCTTGGTCATTAGCGCCACGTCGTCCAACACGGCGGCGATATCGTCCAACAGCAGTAGTAAGCT
>PKCY01000173.1 GCA_002862985.1 Haliea sp. | reverse complement strand
CACCGCTATGAAAATATATTTCACCATCGACGCTATAAAAAGGAATGCCTGAGTCAAATGTGTCTGTGAGACTAAGCCTCTGCACTATATCTGCCAAGTTTAAAATACTCACAACCCGCAATGCTCCGGCAGCGCCAGAGGAGGCCTCTGGAAAACTGCCAGGGCCTATAGACACATCAATTGAGCCCTCCAGAGTCTCCATTGAGACGTTCTGTGGCGGACCCGGCCACTGCAGGTTAAGAGCGAAGTCACCTGCTTCGGTTTCAACTATGCGCTGGTACCCAAAATACTCCAGCGTCATACCCAGATCTTCAAAACCGAGATTAGCCTTAAGACCGGAAAATCCTTCACTTCCGGGACGCCAAACCAAACGACCGGCCTGCCCTGCTCGCAGTCGAAGATGGGCAAACTCGCCGGTTATATTGCGGGCAACAAGTTCGCCGTCCTCGCCCAACAACTCAAAGGAGAGCTCGCCGACGCGTTCGGTTCCCTGAAACAGGTTCAGCAGGTTAACGTCTACACCAGAAAAATCCTGTACGGTGCCAATGTCCCCAGCGGTCAGATCAAACTCGCCAAACCGGCTTATATCCATGTGCTGGATATCGACCTGCGTCGAACTACCATCGGCGGCCAAAAACAGATCACCACGCAGCCAGTCGGTGTGCAGCGACAAACTGGAACCTAGACGGCTCGTCGTAAGACTGAACACTACATCCCGCAGCTCCTGCTCCAGCAGCACCAGTGTATCTGCCCGCACTTTCTCAATCACGATTTCGATAGGGGCCACCGAACCACCTGTATGTCCAGGGTCGAACTGCACGCCGGGCATTTGCGTTACATCTGTGTCTGAGTCCACGACCGCAGCTGCAAAGGACGCTGGGGTGATGTTTGGCTTCGCCGGAAAAGACAGTGAACCAACGCCAAAATAAGTTTGAACAAACTTTATCCACTGATCTGCCTGTATCAGCGGTGCATGCCCACTGACGCGTATGCTCCCTTTCTCGGCCAGAGGCGGCTCTACATTAAAACCCAGCGCCCCGCTAAGGAGCGCACCATCGGCGATATCCAAGGTCAGGTTGAGTTGTTGTTCTATGTCCAACAGCATCGGCCCACCGGAGGGCACCAAAGGCATTTGCAGGTGCATCTGCCTCGCTTCATTTTTACGCTTATTCCACGGCTCAGGAAGATCAAGACTGACGCCCTGCAGTTCGCTGTCCACCGTGAGCATTAGCGGCTCACCGGGCACCAGCTGGATACCGACTTCAGCTGTGGTTTGTCCACTGACAAACCCCAAGGGTGACAGCTCCAACCAGTTTCGCACATCCTTCATATCCACCTGCGCGGCGAACGCAATATCCAACACTGTCTGCGCCGGATCATAGCGCTTCAACTCCGCACTATGGTGCTGCTGCAACAAAACGCTCAGAGGCTTTCCCCACAGCTCTCCGTGCAAACCATCGGAGCTGAATCCCGCTATAGTGCTATAGGCAAACTCACCGGTCACACCTCGAATAGGCAAATTCCCCGGATTTACAGCCAAGTTTACATCGCGCCAACGGGTCTTAACATTGACCTGAGGGGCCACGGATTTGTCGCTTAGGTTTAGGTGGATCTGTAGATCTGTTTCCAAATCTCCAGCCATGGTCCAGGCGGAAAAAGTAGGCCCTATGATGTCCGCCAGAGGTGACTCATTGAGCACCCTCAGGCCATCGGCCGCGTCACCCAGCACATTCGCTTCAATTTCCAGCGTAATTTGTCCCAGCGCATTTAACCGCGTTTCCACCGACAGGTCTTCTGCGACAGAGTCGAATAGTCTGGCCTTATTGGCCCACACACTCACCGCACTATCATTGATGAGCACGGTACCCCGCTCTACCACTACCGAAGGCCATTGGGGGTGGTATTTCAATTGCGTGTCAGCAACATTGAACGCCAACTGCACGGTGCGCCTTGGCTCTGCATCTTTCTTCAGGCTGCCGCGCCAGAGAAACGCGCCCTGCTCAATGCGTCCCTCGCCGATACTATCTGACAGCCAGTTCAGCAGTCCTGTATTGAGCCCGTAGGGGATGTACTTCACCCGATGAATCGGGTGCGCATCTTGCAGACCCACCAGCAGATCCATTTCGATACCTACTTCATCATCCGCATCGGGCGCCACAGGGATATTCAGGTCGAATACCACCTTCGCCATTCCCTCCTCACCCTGAGTCGTCAGGACGCCACTGGTGAGTCTCACCGTGTCGGCACCCCAGTCAAGGTATAACGTGCCGTACATTTCCTCAAAGTGAAGTGGTTGATGATAAATAGTGGGAAAGTCCAGCGTCAGCGATTGGCTGTCGAGTTGCACAAAACCGCTGTTCGTGGTGAGGCGACTATACCCTGTGGCCGAGCTTATACCAGGCGAGCCCTTAAACGGATCTACCCCCAGTTCCTCAAAATTCACTTCCAACTCCCAGTTTTTGCTTGGGTCGCGCGTGTCGCCGATGCCCAATTGCAGCGCAGATAAACGGCCCCGAGGTTGCAACGTCGCAAGAACCTCGCGCAAGGTCGAAGGCATGGCATCCAATCTCGTCAGAATAGCGCTTAAAGATTCCAGACGGACGTCGGAGGCCCGAACACGCAGGACGTTATCCCACGCATCCAGTTGCATCCTGGATAGAGTAAATTTCATATCATCCTTTGCAACGTGTATATCCGATGCAAAGGCTGTCCAAAGATTTCCTTGCGCAACCAAGCGGGCCTGCAGCGCAACACTATCCAGCGGCACCTCCCACTCTGAATCAGGCCCTGCGATAAGCAGGTCGCGGCCCTCGAGCTGCGCTTCGACTGTCGGCTGCCCCTTATCCCACTCGAACCACAGCTTCAGGTCCAGAGCTCCCTCTACCCGGACAGGAAGGTTGGGAATGGCCAATATTTCTCTGACCGCACCCATGTCCGAAGAATGAATATCCAGATAGGCCTCTCCGGCAAAAAGTTCCGGCCGAAAAGGATCGCCTATACCATCCGCAATGATGGCAACGTGTGTTCCAGTGGTAGAAATCAGGCTCGCTTGCGCATGGCGTCGACTCCCATCTCGAAACAACACCAGATCGAGACCGAGTTCGCGGACCTCTCCGCCAGGCATGGTCAGTTTCAACAGGTTATTTTTCAGCGTGACCCTCTCAACATTCAGCAGGAACTCCCGCAGCTCCTCCAGCGCCCCATCATCGCTGCCACCAAAACCGTTCAATTGCAGTTTACCGCCCTGCGAAAGCTCACCACGCAAGCTCAATTCGGTAAGTTCCAGTTGTGTCATCTGCAGCGAAGCGGTTCGCAAGCTGTTGAGCACATCAAGTACGATACGGCCCTGGGATAGTTCCAGCGGCGCGTCAGAACTGCCAGGGAAGGTGAGTCGCAGTCCCGTCAGTACAATGACCGGTGAAAAAGATTGCCACTGCCCGTCCACCTGCTGAGCTTCTAAGGTAAACGGCACTCGCGCATTCAGCTCTTGCAGGATTACGGTACGCCAGGGCGTGAGATTAGCGACGAGCATGCGGCCCGCACTGACATAGACAGCAAGCACCACCACCAGGAGCACAAGGGCACGCCAAAGTAGGCTGCTAAGCTTGTGGAAAAATGACCTTTCCAAAAAATGGTCCTGCAAATAGTAGCGGGTTGAACGAAATGTCCAGCAGACCTGAGCAGCCGGAGCTGTCAGGGTATCATTTTCACCGACGCGGGGTGCAGCCCGGTTGCCAGACCGATGCTATTCAGTAGCTTCCATGTTTGATACAGAGGCAGTCCCACCACATTACTGTAACTTCCGTTAATCGTGCAAACAAATGCACCACCGAGGCCCTGTATTGCATAGGCTCCGGCCTTATCCCAGGGTTCTTCTGTCGCAAGATATGCCTCACAAATTTCCCGATCCAGAGTCGCAAATTCCACGTCTGTCGCTACCAGGTCACTTCGTATGTCGGTGGCGTCCAGTAAACAGACCGCGGTCAATACGCGGTGCGTGCGGCCACTGAGCCGCGCTAGGATGCTCAGAGCGTCCACATGATCTCGTGGCTTGCCCAACACATGGTTATCAATAACCACAGTGGTGTCAGCCGCCAGAATCGCAACTTCCTCAATCCGATAGCGGACTGCAACAGCACCTGCTTTTTCCAGCGCCATACGTTGCACATAATCCTGCGGAGACTCACCCGCCCACTGTGATTCATCGATCTCAGCCGGATCACAGAGGTATTCAACACCTAACTGATTTAACAATTCCTTACGGCGAGGGGACGATGAGGCCAGGACAAGTCGAGTCTCAGGCATGTCAATTGACCCGGTAGCGGCGACGCAAACCACGCAATAGATGAAAGACAACCGGCCACAGGAGGGCACTAGACACGGCGGGAAGTAGGAACGACAAAGTACCGGCACCTATGCCTTCAAGGTTTTGCACCCATTGGCAGATCAGTTGATTGACGGCAACGAGAATGAAAACAACGCCTGCCTGCTGGCCAAGGCTGTAAACTCGCAAGCGTTGATACAACACTAAAGAGAGGGCCACCACCACCATCAGCGCGAGGGCGTTTTGCCCCAATACGGCACCTTCAAGTACATCCAGCCCCACACCAAGCACCAATCCTGTGGCGATACCTACACGCTCGGGCAGGGCAATACTCCAGTAAATCAGTGTCAGCGCTACCCACTCTGGTCGACCCCACTGCAGCCAGGGGGGAAGCGGTAATATCGCCAAGACATAAGCCACCATGAACGTCAGGAGAATGACGCCGTAGCCATGTCCCTCCCGGTCCGCCACGGATCAATTGTCCTGAGTGTCGTGGGGCGTGAACACCAACAAGACGTGCCGTGTGCGATCCAGTGCCGCACTGGGAACAGCAAGTACACGAGCAAAAGTCTCCCCCGGATCGCGCTCAACTTCCTTCACCACGGCTACCGGGTAACCCGCGGGGAAAAGTCCCCCCAGCCCGGAAGTCACCAATAAGTCGCCCACCTGAATATCAGTGGTGGCCGACACGTGCTTGATGTCCAGTGAACCGAGAGCTCCCGTGCCTTCCGCGATCGCGCGCACACCATTGCGGTTCACCTGTATAGGCACTGAATGCGTTGCGTCAGTAATCAATAGCGCGCGTGAGTTGAGACCACCTACCTCCACCACCTGACCCATAAGGCCTTCGGCATCGATCAGAGGTTGACCCACAAAAACACCATCGCCTTGGCCCTTGTTCAATATCAGCTGATGGCGTTCCGGGTCGGGCGAGACACCAATAAGTTCAGCGACTAATACATCGTCACGCAACAGAGCCGTCGAGTTCAGCAAAGCACGCAGTCGTACATTTTCGGCTTGCAAGGAGGCCATCTGATGTGAGCGCCCTCGTTGTAAAAGGTTCTCCCTCTGCAGGCGTTCATTCTCTTCTAGCAGTTGGGACCTGGACTGGATATGGGTCTCGGTCCACTGGCCCATCCGTGTCGGCAAATCAGCGGCCCAATACAACGGCGAGTAGAGGGTATCCAACACTGCGCGGGGAGATTGGAGGCTATTGAAATGGAGATCAGCTGCGATAAGGCCCGCTATTACGACCGTAGCCAGTAATACGCGTAATCCCAGGGAGGACTTTTTGACAAATAACGGCTTGATGACAGCTCCTCAGTCAGCGCTTCAGTCAGCCCTGATCGGCACACATCACCGTCCTACTCGCGACGAGAAAAACGGCGCGGTACAGGCTCCACGGAAGGCCACACAGCGAAAATTTCACGCTGTATGTCACTCAGTAGACAACAAATCCAGTGTATGCCGGTCCATTGTTTCCATCGCCATGCCACCACCACGGGCAACACACGTTAGGGGGTCATCAGCAATAATGACCGGCAGACCGGTTTCCTCAGAGATAAGCCGATCCAGGTCACGCAGTAGTGCGCCACCTCCGGTCAGCACAATACCGCTTTCGGCGATATCGGCAGCCAGTTCTGGAGGCGATTGCTCCAGGGCGGATTTCACCGCCTGCACGATGGAAGCCAGCGGATCTTGCAAGGATTCCAGTATTTCATCACTGTTCAGTGTAAAACTGCGCGGCACGCCCTCGGCCAGATTGCGGCCGCGAACATCGATCTCCCGCAGCTCACTACCGGCGAAGGCGCACCCCACCTCAAGCTTGATGCGCTCTGCGGTCGCATCACCAATCAGGCTGCCGTAGCGGCGTCTTACATGTGCAACAATAGCTTCGTCGAAACGGTCACCCCCGACACGCACCGAGTCGCGGTAGACCACACCGTTGAGCGAAATGATCGCCACCTCGGTCGTCCCTCCACCAACATCCACCACCATACACCCGGTGGCCTCATCCACACTCAGACCCGAGCCGATCGCGGCTGCCATAGGCTCTTCTATTAAGCGCACATCTCTGGCACCGGCACTGAGCGCAGATTCGCGAATTGCCCGACGCTCTACCTGTGTCGACATACAGGGCACACACACCAATACACGTGGGCTAGGTCGAATAAACTTGCTCTCATGCACCTTGGCGATGAAGTGTTGCAACATCTTCTCGGTCACCAGAAAATCGGCGATTACACCGTCTTTGAGTGGCCGAATAGCAGTAATGTTTCCCGGTGTACGACCCAGCATACGCTTGGCCTCACTGCCCACCGCCTCAATCGTTTTCTGGCCATTGTGAATTCGAATAGCAACCACTGAGGGCTCATCCAACACAATTCCCTTATCGCGCACATAGATTAGCGTGTTGGCCGTACCGAGATCTATGGAGAGGTCACTTGAGAACACTCCGCGCAGCTTTTTAAACATTAATTTTTGCTACCCTTTGGATAGAACGGGGAACCCCGCGTTGGCGCTCTTTTTGATTCGCTACCTGGCGACCTTTGCGGCCAAACAAACGATGCGAAAACTGTCTTTTGTCACAGTCAGCTTATTTATACAACTGTATCAACCGTGGGGATTTTGGGCAAGGCTCAAATGTGATAAGTTTACGCCCCCTGCACGCTTGAGGCGGCTTTCCGCGATTTTATCATCATGAAAATTGAGCAAAACGAAATTGAAAAAATTGCGGAACTGGCCCGCATCCGCATAAGCGACTCAGAAATTGGCCAGGTCACCTCACGCATCACCGAAATATTGCAGATGGTGGATGCATTGCAGGCCGTGGATACCCGCGACATAGAGCCAATGTCTAACCCGCTGGATGAGACCCAACACTTGCGCCCGGATAAAGTGACCGAGAACAACCGGCGCGACGCCTTTCAGGCCATCGCTCCCAGCGTGGAAAATGGCCTGTATCTGGTTCCCAAAGTTATCGAATAGTCTGTCTGCCGTCACATCAGGATTGTTACAATGAACAACTCATCAGTTGCCCAACTGGTAAAAGGGCTTCGAGAACGCCAATATTCAAGCGTGGAGGTAACCCGTAGTTACCTCGACCGAATAGCGGCCATGGATGTCCACTACAACAGCTATATCGGCGTCGATGAAGCGGCAGCACTCGCCGCTGCCGAGGCAGCTGATAAACGTCTGGCTGCCGGGGATACCCCCCCGCTGACAGGGGTGCCCATCGCGCACAAGGATATATTTTGCACGGACGGCATGCGCACCAGTTGCGGCTCTCGCATGCTGGACAATTTCGTGCCTCCCTACGATGCCACCGTCATCCAGCGCTTTAAAGCGGACGGGGCCGTTGTCCTGGGCAAGACCAACATGGACGAGTTCGCCATGGGCTCCTCCAACGAGAGCAGTTTTTATGGCCCGGCCCGTAATCCCTGGAATACCGAACTGGTACCCGGGGGTTCCTCCGGCGGCTCTGCTGCGGCCGTGGCAGGATGGTTAGCGCCCGCCGCCACTGGCACTGACACCGGGGGTTCAATTCGCCAGCCCGCCGCTTTTTGTGGCATCACCGGACTGAAGCCGACTTATGGCCGTGTCTCCCGCCTCGGCATCGTTGCCTTTGCCTCCAGTCTGGATCAGGCGGGCCCCATGGCGCACAGTGCTGAAGATTGCGCCCTCCTTCTCAACACCATGGCCGGACACGACCCGCGAGACGCCACCTCATCGAGCGCCGCGACCGAAGATTACTCAAGCAGACTGGGTGATGATCTCGACGGTCTGCGCATCGGCCTGCCCCGTGAGTATTTCAGCGACGGACTGGACGCGGCTACCAGGCGGTGCGTTGACAATGCCTTGCAGGAGCTTGAATCCCAGGGTGCAATTTTGGTCGATGTATCTCTACCCCACAGCGCGCTGACAGTGCCCACCTATTACATCATTGCACCGGCTGAAGCCTCAACCAATCTGTCTCGGTTCGATGGTGTCCGCTATGGCTACCGCTGCGAGGATCCAGTCGACTTGCACGATCTTTACACCCGGACCCGTGGAGAGGGCTTTGGTGAAGAGGTAAAACGACGCATTCTGGTGGGCACCTACGCTCTGTCCGCTGGCTACTACGACGCCTACTACAAAAAAGCTCAGCAAGTTCGGCGCCTGATTAAGCAAGACTTCATGAACTGCTTTGACAGCGTAGATATCATCGCCGGTCCCACGACACCCGGCCCGGCATTTGCGCTGGGAACAAAGAGCAATGACCCAATTGCCATGTATTTAGAGGACGTATACACACTGGCAGTCAATCTCGCAGGCCTGCCGGGCATTTCCGTTCCGGCCGGTTTTGTTGAGGACAAACCGGTGGGGCTACAACTAATCGGCCGCCACTTTCATGAAGCCCGATTATTAAATGTGGCCCATCGCTTCCAGCAAGCGACTGACTGGCATCTGCGATCGCCTGATTTTGCAACGGGAGAGCAACACTAATGCAGTGGGAGTGTGTAATCGGCCTGGAAGTGCACCTACAACTAGCCACCCAGTCTAAAATATTTTCCGGCTCGCCCACCACCTTTGGCGCGGCGCCCAATACGCAGGCCAATGCGGTGGATCTGGCCATGCCTGGTATGCTCCCGGTGCTCAATGAACAGGCCGTTTGTCATGCGGTAAAGTTCGGCGTGGGTATTGGTGCAAACGTCAATAAGCGCTCGGTGTTTGACCGCAAAAATTACTTCTACCCTGACCTTCCCAAAGGCTATCAGATCAGCCAGTTCGAGGCGCCCATCGTAGGTCGCGGCAGCTTCGAGGTTTTGATGGAAGATGGCAGCACTCGCGACATCGGCATCACCCGAGCGCACCTGGAGGAAGATGCGGGTAAATCCCTGCATGAGGACTTTCAGGGCCAGTCCGGTATCGACTTGAATCGGGCCGGCACCCCTCTGCTGGAAATCGTATCGGACCCGGACATTCGCAACGCAGCCGAAGCGGTGGCGTATCTCAAGGCGCTGCATCGTCTTGTGACCTATCTTGGCATCTCAGATGGCAATATGGCCGAGGGCTCGATGCGCTGCGACGTCAATATCTCCCTGCGTCCGAAGGGTTCGCTAACGCTGGGGACGCGGGCGGAAATAAAAAACGTCAACTCATTCCGTTTCGTAGAGAAAGCCATTCACCATGAGTTTGAACGTCAGGCGGACATCCTCGAAAGCGGCGGGAAAATAGTGCAAGAAACACGCTTATACGATTCAGATCGAGACGAAACGCGCTCCATGCGCAGCAAGGAAGTGGCCAACGACTACCGCTACTTCCCAGAGCCCGACCTGCTGCCGATCGTTATAGATGATGCCTACATTGAGGCAGTTAGCAACTCCCTACCTGAACTGCCAGGGGAAAAACGTGACCGTTTTTCCACGCACTACGGATTGAGCAAATACGATGCCAGTGTGCTTTCGGACAGCCGTCCACTGGCAGATTATTTTGAGTCGGTAGCAACGGGATGTGGGGATGCAAAAATAGCGGCCAACTGGGTGCAGGTAGAGCTATTGGGACAACTTAACCGGGCTGAAACAGTCATCGAAAATTGCCCTGTGTCTGCAATAGATCTTGCCGGCCTAATCACTCGTATTCTGGACAACAGTATTTCCGGGAAGATCGCCAAGCAGGTGTTTGAGGCTATGTGGCAGGGCGAGGGCAGTGCCGATGAGATTATAGCGGCCAAAGGCTTGCAACAGGTAAGTGACAGTGGCGCACTAGAGACTATCGTGGATGACGTTCTGGGCGCCAATGCCGACCAGGTAAAACAATACCTGGAGGCGGACGAGGCCAAACGTAAAAAACTGGTGGGCTTCTTTGTAGGTCAAGTAATGAAATTATCAAAAGGCCAGGCAAACCCCAAAATCGTTAACGAATTGCTGGTCAAGAAGCTGGTATAGAGGAAGCAGTTGCATGCGCAAAGATAAAGAAAAGGTGATCGACGAGGTCTGGACAGAGGACCATATCAAGAGTTTTCTGAACGTACGCTCGCACGATGGTTCGGCAGATGATTTTCACATGCTATTGAAAGCCTACCAGAGTATGAAGGCCTCAGATTTCGAGATGTTTATCAGCTTTTTTTGTTCAGACGGGCGAGACCTGAATGCTACCGGCAAGGATGGGCGCACCGTATTGGAGATTATTAATACCCATCGGCATGGAATTGCATACGCTGCTACCTTAAAGGGGGCTGGGGCGGAGTAGTTAGCTCTGATCGTTATTAGAGGTTCCTGGCGCAGCAAGCGTCGGTCGATGTTCAACGTAGGCATGCACTTCGTGCAAAAAAAATAATCACTACTCTTCCAATTCGGTGGAAACACGCCCCTTGGAAAACTTCTCTCGATTCTCACGCTTCTTTTCTTCACTCTTGCGCAACAATACATACACCGCCCCGGTGCCGCCATGCCGGGGCTGAGCACCGTGAAATGCCTGCACAATTTCCAGCTCCCGCAGCCATCGATCAACACACCCTTTCAATATCGAACTACGCTCCGCATCCTCGCGGCCCTGCCCTTTGCCATGAATGATGAGCACGCTGCGCAGCCCGAACTGATAGCATTCCTCGACAAATTCGAAAATCGCTCGACGGGCAATCTCTGCTGTCATACGGTGCAGGTCCAGCCTCGACTCAGCCTCATAGCGACCCTGTTTGAGCTTACGGAATACACCGTTTTGCACACCAGGTCGTTTGAAGGACAGAACATACCAAGCATCCAATGGCGCGATTGCGGTGTCCGTCAGTTGATTGCGGTCGATCTCGGGAAATTCAGTCGCCGCGTGCCGCCGGTGCGCTAAAGAAGAGTCTTTAACTGGCATTTTGTTGGTGCCAAGAGCCGCCTTGGGTTCGTGCTTTAGCGGCACAACATCCGACATTGCATCTGAAAAAACTGTGTCGTCGCCGTCGCCGTTCATTTTTACCCACCATACTTAGACTGAGTGTATTATAGCGCTTGGGACACGCGGATGTGACATAGCAATGAAAGAATCAGAGCAAGCAGCGTCAACCTGCCCACTGTGTGGAGGCAGCAACCAGTGTGCGATTGCGGCAGGCCAACTACCCCAGAGCTGCTGGTGCCAGGAAGTGACCATCAGTCCTGCGGCCCGCGAAAAAGCGGCTGAGTTCGCAACCCAGCGCTGTATCTGTCCAACCTGTGGCCGACCTACCGGAGACGACGAAGATGAAAGGTAATGTTGCGCGTGGGGCCAGTTACCTGACCAGGGGCGCGCGAATGCTCCACCACCCCTCGCTACGCCTGTTCGTAATCATTCCGCTGCTGGTTAACATCCTGATTTTCGGGTCCTTGATCACTTTGGGATTTAGTTACATCAGTGATGCAATGGACTCTATGCTATCTCGAATTCCAAGCTGGCTGAACTTTATACGCTGGATACTCTGGCCGCTGATCGTTATTACAGTAAGCCTGGCCACCGGCTTCCTGTTTACAACCATTGCACTGATAATCGCCTCCCCGTTTAACGCCCTGCTCGCAGAAAAGGCGGAAGAACTTATTACCGGCGGCCCGGTGGACTCACTCGAAGGGTTCGGTGCAGCTGTTCTGGCAATACCGAAAAGTATCCTGCGCGAATTGGCAAAGCTGGTCTATTACATTCCGATGGCACTTTTTGCAGTGCTACTGTCCTTTATCCCGGGGCTGGGTGCTATCGTCTGGCTTATACTAGCCGCCTGGATGATGAGCATCCAGTTCGTGGATTATCCGATGGACAACCACCAGCTGAGTTTTTCGGATGTAAAGGAAGCAGTGAGGCGCCGACGATTGAGCAGCATGGGGTTTGGCGGACTGGTGGCGATGTGTGCCAGTATTCCGGTGATCAACTTTATCGTGGTGCCCGCTGCGGTAGTGGGAGCTACCTTGTTATGGTGCGAGGAGCTAAACCAATAGCTCCTGCGGTGGATGTGTGCATTCCAACTTGGCTCCCAACAGAATCTCCAGATCCGGCAACAAAAAGGCATCGTCCTCGCTGGCAAAGCTGATTGAGGTACCGGTAGCGCCGGCACGCCCTGTGCGGCCAATGCGGTGCACGTAGTCCTCGGGGTCTTCGGGCAGGTTGTAATTGACGACGTGGCTGACGCCACTTACATGAATACCGCGGCCCGCGACATCCGTAGCCACCAGCACTTTTATCTCACCCTGCTTGAACTGCTCCAACGTGCGGGTCCGTTTTGCCTGGGGAATCTCGCCGGAAAGAATGCCAGCTGAAACGCCAGATTTGCGCAGCCGTTCGTGCAGGCGCCGCACTTGATCGCGCCGGTTCGCGAACACAATCACGCTGGTACAGCCTTCGCTGCGGAGCAAATTGTTAAGCACTTTGTAGCGCTGCTGGCTACTGACCAAATAGACCTTCTGATCCACGGAATCGGTCGCAATATTCTCAGGCTCTATATCCACCGTAATCGGTTCAAAGGTCCACTGTTGCGAAAGATTGATAATGTCCTGAGTAAACGTGGCGGAGAACAAAAGCGTCTGCCGATTGTCTTTAGATGGTGTAGCGCGCACGATACGCTTTACCTGAGGGATAAAACCCATATCTAACATACGATCCGCTTCATCCAGTACCAATACTTCCACGTGATCGAGATACAGATCACGTCGCCCCATAAAATCGAGTAACCGGCCTGGTGTTGCCACGACCAAATCCACCACATGATTACTCAGTCGGTTAAGCTGCTTCTGGTAATCCATACCGCCTATCAATGTCGCTACCTTCAACCCCGTGTGCTTCGCCAGTTCCTCAGCATCTGCAGCGATCTGCATTACTAACTCGCGGGTAGGTGCGATGACGAGCGCGCGCGGCTCACCGGCGAAGCGCTCACTCTCCGGCGGATGACACAACTGATCATTGAAAATAGTGATTAAAAAGGCAGCTGTTTTCCCGGTGCCGGTCTGAGCCTTGCCGATGGCATCGTGGCCCTGCAGAGTTTGGGGCAGAATACCGGCCTGAATCGGCGAGCAATATTTAAAGCCCAGATCGGCGATACCCTGCATTATCTCATCGCGCAATCCCAGATCGTGAAAGCGAGTCTCGCCCTCCTTGGGATCAACGGCAAAATCTGCCACCGACCAGGGTGCCACCTCTTTGCGATTTCGGTTTCGAGAACGACTTCCGTTATTTTTCTTGGCGCCTGGCTGCGCCACTTCGTCGCCACGTTTTTTTTCAGACGCGGCGGCTGAATGTGAAGATTCCTGACGTTGGCCCGCGCTTGCCTTGCTGTGGCTGCTGACCCTACCGCCCTTTCCCGAGATACGGTTTACGAAACTCTTGATCAACTCAATTTACCCTGTGACTGTTCAAAAAACGCGCTAGTCTACCATTTCCGATGCGGAAAAGGTGGGCTATTGAGAATGAGCGAATCCAGGCACGATCAGGTCTTCGCGGGCCACAACCTCGATAGGAAGTAATCCACGCTGGTGAATCGGCCTCCCCCTGTGAACAGCAGCGTAAGCAGCATGATGAAGTAGGTCACACCAAATTCAATGCCATTATTGAGAATCACGAAATTGCCCTTTTCTTTCAGCCACGAATAATTCCCGTGCTCCTGTAGAATCTCCTTGGCAGCACCCAGGCGAACGGCGATATCTTCTGCGCCAGAATCAGCGATGGCTTCCCAGCCGTTGTCCGCATGAACCGAAAGTATGGCCACCAGCATGGTAATCATCAGCGGAATGGATATCCACCGCGTGGCCAATCCCAGCAACAAAAGCAGTGCCCCGATGGCCTCGGTATAAGCTGCAAGGTGCGCCATTAGCGAAGGGAAGGGAAGCCCCAGACCCCAGTCGGGGTTGCCAAACCATTCGATAGTGGATTCCATACCGGCTATTTTCTGCATACCGGCCACCCAGAATATTGGCACCAGATACAGACGCAGTGCCAAAGGCCCCAAACCGTCAAAATAGTTCACCCGGGTAAATATGGCCTTGTGTAGGTTGTTATACCATTGCACTAGTGCATTCATAGGGACTCTCTCGTTAATGTTATCGGTATCTGACAGTGCTTTGCGGGCAAAGGTTTCGCTGTGATGCGGCTTTTTGACAACTATATCCCGCTTCGACCCGAGTAGCTTGAATCAATCACCCCAGAATACCTGACCAGGGCAATCGGAGGGCAGCCATGCTCCGCAAACAAGGCCGAAAACGTCATTAAGTGCGCAGGTGAGCACACACCGGGCAGTCCTGACGCGCCTCCAACGCCAACTTGCGAATCTCCAGGGTGCGCAAATCCATTACCAACAATGCGCCGCGTAAGGGTTCACCAAAGCCCGAGAGCATTTTCAGCGCCTCCATGGCCTGTAGCGAGCCAATCACCCCGACCAGGGGAGCCAGCACACCGCTTTCACTACAACTAAGCGCGGTTTCGCTACCCCCCTCACTGTACAAACAGCGATAACAACCACCCCCGCGCTGCGGATCAAAGACCGCCAATTGTCCCTCGCTGCGCACAGCGGCCGCAGACACCATAGGCACACCCGCTGCCACGCAGCTCCGGTTGAGGGCGAAACGCACGGGATAATTATCAGTGGCGTCTAGCACCAGATCGACTTGCGACACCAGCGGGAGCATATCCTCTTCCGCCAAACTTCGCGCAATGACCTGCAACTTTACCTCCGGATTCAATGCGGCGATTGCAGCGGCTGCAGATCGCGCCTTGTTAACGCCTATATCGGGACCGGTGTGGGCTATCTGACGTTGCAGGTTACTCAACTCCACCGCATCACCGTCTGCCAGTATCAATTCGCCAACACCGGCCGCGGCGAGATACAGCGCTGCCGGACAACCAAGTCCCCCCAAGCCCACAATCAGCACTCGGGCAGCATGCAAGCGTTCTTGTCCCCTTACGTCAAAATCATGCAGCAAAATTTGGCGACTATACCGCTCGAGTTGCTCATCAGTCAGCATGCCAGCAACCCCCTGTTATGCGCTCATGCTCTGCCATATCCCGACGTGTGCTAATGTTGGAAAAGCCCGCATTCCGGAACAGCTCGCGCACAGTTTCTCCCTGCTCAAATCCATGCTCAAGCAGCAGCCAACCACCCTCGTGTAAATGCGCTGGGGCACCCACCACTAATCGCGCCAAATCTGCACCTCCACCGGAGGGAGACACCAGAGCGGAACGCGGCTCAAAGCGCACATCGCCCTGGTTCAGGTGGGGGTCGCCCGCGTCAATATAAGGCGGGTTGCCCAGCAACAGACTGAAACGCCTGCCGGCAACCGCTTCATACCAATCCGATTGCAGAAAAATTACCCGCTCCAGACCGGTCGTTCGGGCATTGTCACGGGCTATCATCAGCGCGGGGGCGCTCACATCCACTGCGGTAACCTTCCACGCGGGACGCTCACTCGCCACTGCCAGCGCAATAGCGCCAGAACCCGTACCCAGATCCAGTATTGTCGACGCAGTCGGCAGCGCTAGTTCGACGGCCCATGCCACCAGCGTCTCGGTTTCGGGTCTGGGAATGAGCGTCGCGTTGTTGACGGCCAGTTGCAAGGTCCAGAATTCCCGCTGACCGGTGAGGTAGGCAACGGGTGTGCCCTGACTGCGCTCAGTCAAAAACTGCTGGAAACGTTGCGCGATATCAGGCGACACCTCCTTCTCGGGCCAGGTATACAACCAGGCCCTGGGTTTTTCCAGACAGTGGCACAGCAGTATTTCAGTATCGCGCCGGGCACTGGCGCCAGGCAGATCATTGCCAGCGCGCAGCAGTTCTTGCACTGAGGCCATTAGTCTTCGGCCATTGCCGCCAGCTGATCTGCCTGGTACTCCTGTCGCAGTGGATCAATAACCACTTCCAGGTCACCGGACAGGACTTCCATCAGCTTGTATAGCGTGAGGTTAATACGATGGTCGGTCATTCGTCCCTGGGGGAAATTGTAGGTGCGAATGCGATCGGAGCGATCACCGGTACCGACAAGATTGCGCCGGGTCTCCGCCTGCTCACTGGCCTGTTTGTCCTGAGCACTGGAGAGCAACTTGGCCTGCAATAACGACATAGCGCGGGCGCGGTTCTTGTGCTGGGAGCGTTCGTCCTGACATTCAACTACCACACCCGTGGGAAGATGCGTTAAGCGCACCGCCGAATCCGTTTTATTGACGTGCTGGCCGCCCGCACCGGATGCGCGATAGGTATCGACGCGTAAATCGGCCTTGTTGATTTCAATTTCATCAACCGCCTCTGCCTCCGGCATTACAGCTACCGTGCAGGCAGAGGTGTGTATCCGCCCCTGGGATTCGGTTTCGGGTACACGTTGCACCCGATGCGCTCCGGATTCAAACTTGAGGTGCGCGTAGACATCACGGCCCTCTACCCGCGCGATGATTTCCTTGTAGCCACCGTGATCACCTGAACGTTCGGACAGTACCTCGATGCGCCACTTCTGGTTTTCAGCGTAACGAGCGTACATACGAAACAGGTCACCGGCGAAAATGGCTGCCTCATCACCGCCGGTTCCAGCACGTATTTCCAAAAATACATTGTGTGAGTCGCGAGAATCCCTGGGAAGCAATAATGTTTGCAGTTGCGACTCCAGCTCACTCATGCGTTCACCCCCCAGCTCCAGTTCCTCCCTGCCCATGTCGCGCACATCCTCATCGGCATCGCTTAGCATCTGCTTGGCCTCTTCCACATCCAGCTTCACCTGGGTGTACTGGGCGTAACAGACGATGACCGGTTCAAGCTCGGAATACTCGCGCGACAAATCGCGAAATTTGTTCTGATCTGTAACCGTTTGGCTGTCACTGAGCAGCGCCGATACTTCCTCGTGTCGGTCAGTCAAAGTCTCCAGCTTGGTCTGAAGGGATGCCTTCATTGCAACGTACGTGGGGTAGGTTCAAGTGCGGGAGAAAGAGGTTCAACGCCGCCTTCTGTGCCGTCTTCCTGGGGCGACGGTAATTGCTTTTTTTCAAGCCCCAGTAACTTGCGACCACTATTTATAATGTCCTGACGACCATCCACACTGGCCTGCTTGAGTCCCGCAGTGGGCGCGTGGATCAGTTTGTTGGTGATGGCACGGGCCAACTGCGCCAGAATCTCCTGCGGGTCTTCACCTCGCTCCAACGCACGCTGAGCGCGCTGCAGTTCCCGCTCACGCAATTGCTCTGCCATGTTCCGATATTCCTTGACCGCATCTACGGCACCGAGACTTCGCACTTCTTCAAGGTACAGGCGCACACCTTCGTCAATGATCAGGTCAGCCTTACGCGCCTCCGTTGTTCGGGTACGCAGGTTCTTGTCCACAATATCGCGCAAATCATCGACGCTATAGAGATACACATCAGGTAGCTCACCCACCTGAGACTCGATGTCCCTGGGCACTGCAATATCCACCATGAGGAAGGGACGATGCTTGCGCTTCTTCAGCGCCTGTTCTACCGCGCCCTTGCCCAAAATCGGCAACTGACTGGCGGTAGATGTGATGACGATATCGGCATCGGACAATTGCTTAGGAATTTCCGCCAGCAATACAGCCTCAGCGCCAAACTTCTGCGCCAGCTCCCGAGCTCTGCCCAGCGTGCGATTGGCGATCACGATTTTGCACACGCCGGCGCCGATGAGATGCCGAGCAACCAGCTCAATCGTCTCCCCTGCGCCTACTAAGAGTGCATTACAGCGGCCCAAATCAGAAAATATGTGTCCGGCCAGATCTACGGCAGCGTAGGCAACAGAGACAGGGTTTTCACCGATGGCAGTGTCGGTGCGCACCTGTTTGGCAACGGAGAAAATGCGAGGAAACAGGCGCCCCAATTCACTGGCCACAGTGCCGGATTCCGTCGCCACTGCGTAGGCAGATTTGAGCTGTCCGAAAATTTGCGGTTCACCCAACACCATGGAGTCCAGTCCGCTGGCAACCTGCACCAAATGCCGCACTGCCTGCCGGCCCTCATGACGATACGCGTACTGACGTAATTCGCCCGCTGAGAGGTGATGGTAGTTTGCCATCCAGTCGATCAGGTCCTGTGCTTTTTCGGCGAGGCCAATTCCCTGGGGCACAATCGCGTAAAGCTCGGTGCGATTGCAGGTTGAAAGAATAACCACTTCATCCAGCTGAGCCACGTTGCAGGCGTCGGTCAACGCTTCACCCACTTGCTCCGGCGCAAAGGCGACCCGCTCGCGCACTTCAACTGCGGCTGACTTATGGCTAATTCCCAAAGCGATCAAATTCATAGCAACTACGACTGACTCCGCACACTCAATAAGGATTACTACGCGACAAGGTCCTGCCTCAATTTCGCGCGAACCTTAGCACATAAAACAAAAAACTCTACCGATTTTAACAAGTTAGGTGGCAAAAGACAGTACCCCGGCTAACGCACCTACCACAGTAGACAAGGGCTGTTGAACCCGCTCGGTGGGTTTCATACGCAGTCTGTGTCATCATATCGTCTATCTTATCGCCGAAATGTCTCGCTTCAGGCTACTATGTCACGCTTCCTTTTCATCGCTTTATCCTGTGCGCTTCTCGCCGCTTGCACCGGTCAGACTTCCGTCCAAGAGCCGGTCGTGGCGACTCAAGCCAAGCCCTCACCTGCGGTGGACGTCCCCGAGCGACGGTTTCCCAATGACAGCCTGTATGCATTATTAGTTGCTGAATTCGCGCTGCGACGCCAGGCCTATGATGTCGCTCTGGACCACTACCTGGAACAGGCGCCGATATTGCGTGACGCCGGGGTCAGCGCGCACGCTACCCGCCTGACTCAATTCCTGCAGCGGGAAGAGGATGCGCTGGTGGCATCCCAATTGTGGGTAGAACTGGAACCGGACAACGCTGAAGCAAACAATACCCTGGCCGAACTTCTGGCGCGCAACGAACGTTCGCTCGAAGCCCTTCCGTACCTTGCATTAGTAGAGCGGCAGGTCGGAGGCGCAAATTTTCCCATCGCACTGAATGGCTTTGAACAGTTAAACGAGGACCAGCGCGCTCAACTCATAAAAGGTATTGATGAACTGGCTGTCGAATTTCCACAAAATGCACAGCTACTTTTGACGCAGGCGCTGATTCTCACCGAGTCAGAATATTATGATCAGGCTCTGGGCGAGCTGCAAAAGCTATTCAAGCTGGAGCCAGAACAGTCACAGGCGCTTCTGCTGGAGGCTCGCATCCTCATTGACCAGAATGAGGATAACCCCTACAGGCGTATAGAACGTGTTTTGAAAGACAACCCTGATGCCCAGCTATTGCGCCTGCAATACGCCCGCCTGTTGACCATTACAGATATGAGTGCCGCGCAGCAACAGTTTGAAATTCTCTCGGCGCGATCACCCCGAGACGGTGATTTGCTTTTTTCACTCGCACTCATTAGCCGCGAGAGCGGAGATAACGAAGCAGCAAGGGCTTATCTACAGCAGCTCATCGCGCTGGGCCAACGCGTAGATGAAGCGTATTACTCCCTGGGCAGCATGGACGAAGCCGAGGACCAACTCGAGGAGGCCATTGCCAATTTCGAGCGTGTGGAAGAGAGCCGAGAGTTTCTCCCCGCCAGTAATAGGATTGGCCAAATCCTGGTGGGGCTGGGACAGTTGGACCGGAACCACGCCTGGTTTGATGAACAACGCGACAAGTATCCGCGGATGCGGCAACAGCTCTTTGGGTTGGAGGCTGAAATTCTCGCCAAGGCCGGCGCCGCAGATTACGCAGTGCAGGTTCTCACCCAAGCGCTGGCAGAATCACCCAACAGCGTCGCTCTCCTGTATGGACGCGCCATGCTCAGTGAGCAGCAGGGCGACCTCGCTGCCATGGAAACTGATCTGCGTAAAGTCCTAAAGGCAGAGCCCAACAACCCCACCGCCCTAAACGCGCTGGGCTATGCACTGGCTAACCGCACCACGCGTTACCCGGAGGCCCTGGAGCTCATCTCCAGGGCACTGGCGTTGCAGCCCGGGGAACCCGCCATCCTCGATAGCATGGGCTGGGTACTGTATCGCAATGGAAACTATGAAGAAGCCGTTGGGTACCTCACGCGAGCCTATGCGAAGTTTCCCGACGCTGAGGTGGCCGCCCATCTTGGCGAAGTACTCTGGGTTAAAGGCGATACAGAAGCGGCGTTGTTAATCTGGCAGGGCGCACTATTGCGAGACCCCGAGCATCCAGTCATGCGGGACACTCTCAGCCGACTGGGCGTTGATTCACTCAAGAAAAACCCCGAACCGGTATCCCCGGCCCAGAGCCAACCTTAGTATGCCTTTGCTCAAACGGTTGATACTGTGGCTATCACCCCTGGTTGTCGCCGGGTGTGCCTCATTAGAGCAAAGCACGCCCACTGCCGCTGACTGGACCACGCACAGCGCGCAAGTCGCCACACTTCAACACTGGACAGCGAGCGGCAAACTGGCGGTACGGACGCAAGATGCTTCCGAATCTGCCAGCATGGTGTGGCGGCAACAGGCGCGTAATTCCCGGATACAACTTAGTGGCCCTCTCGGTGTGGGGGCTATCACCGTGGAAAGCGATGGCGATCAGCTCCATATTTACGAGGGCGGCGAACACCGGACGATAGATATCTCCACACCTGATGCAATATTCACCAGCACTGGCTGGGACCTGCCGCTGCAGGCGCTATCTTACTGGCTCAGGGGCGTGCCTTCTCCCGACAACAGCCTGCAAGCACTAAAGCTGGATCCACAGACACAATTAGTGCAAAGCTTGACCCAGGACGACTGGGAAGTTCGTTACGAGAAGTATCAGCTATTTCAGGATTTGACGTTGCCAACCCGGCTGTTGATTCAACGCGGCGCGACCCGCGCCAAGGTCATTATTTCTCAGTGGCAGACTGCATCAAGCTGATGTCCTCCACCTTATCCGTTCTATCGCCAGCCAAACTCAATTTGTTCCTGCACATAACGGGCCGCCGCAAGAATGGCTACCACGAATTACAAACCGTCTTCCAACTGCTGGACTGGGGCGATGGCCTGACGTTCACACCCAATAACAGCGCGCTTATTACATTAGAAAACAACCCCACAGACATCCCCCTTGAAGACAATCTCATCATCCGCGCCGCGCGCCTGTTACAAAGAGGCGATTTGGGCGCTCATATCACGTTAGACAAGCGCATCCCCACCGGCGCCGGACTGGGCGGCGGCAGCTCTAATGCGGCCAGCACGCTGCTGGCCCTCAACCATCTGTGGGATTTGCAATTGATGCGGGAACAGCTGCAAGCGATAGGCGCGGGCCTCGGCGCGGACGTGCCCGTTTTCGTGGGTGCTCGCAGTGCCTGGGCGGAGGGCGTGGGAGAAATTCTGACACCCGTGGAGCTAGCGCAGCGCTGGTATCTGATTCTCGTTCCCGACTGCCACGTTTCCACCGGCCAAATATTTTCCCACCGGCAATTGACACGCAACACCATCCCCATCAAAATGGCG
>PKCY01000232.1 GCA_002862985.1 Haliea sp. | reverse complement strand
CAAGTAGACTGCGTCCACACAAAACCAGGAGAATTCAGACCTCATGCTAAAACTTAACGACCCTTCACTACTGCGCTCACAGTTATACGTCGACGGCCTCTGGGTAGACGCCGATAACGGCGCGACAATGGGTGTTTTCAACCCCGCTACACATGAAGAAATTATCGCGATACCCAATGCCGGCGCAAACGAAACACGACGCGCCATCGAGGCTGCCGACAAGGCGTTCACCGCTTGGCGCCAGGTAGTTGCCAAGGAACGCTCGGCTATCCTCAAGCACTGGTTTACGCTGATTATGGCCAACCAGGAAGATCTCGCAGCGCTGATGACTGCCGAACAGGGCAAGCCGCTGGCGGAATCCCGTGGCGAAGTTGCCTATGGCGCAGCGTTTGTAGAATGGTTCGCGGAAGAAGGCCGCCGCATCTATGGCGATACTATCAGTGCCAACAACCCCAACCAGCGTATCATCACCCTCAAGCAGCCGGTCGGCGTGGTAGCAGCGATTACACCCTGGAACTTCCCTATCGCAATGATCACCCGCAAGGTTGCACCGGCTATAGCTGCCGGCTGTACCATCATATTGAAACCTGCCACTGAAACACCACTTTGCGCGTTGGCTCTGGCCGCACTTGGCGAACAAGCCGGCATTCCTGCAGGCGTGTTCAGTGTGGTGGCGGGCAATAATGCGCACGCTATCGGCGGCGAAATGACCAGTAGTACCATCGTGCGCAAGCTGACCTTCACCGGCTCCACGGAAATTGGCAAGGTACTAATGAAACAGTGTGCTGACACGGTTAAGAAAACATCCATGGAACTGGGAGGCAACGCGCCCTTCATCGTGTTCGACGATGCGGACCTGGACGCCGCAGTGGTCGGTGCCATGGCTTCCAAATACCGCAACGCGGGGCAAACTTGCGTTTGTGCCAACCGAATTTTGGTACAGGAATCCGTATTTGACGCCTTTACCGAGAAACTGGTCGCTGCGGTAAAAGCTCTGAAAATGGGTAATGGTGCGGATGAAGGTGTAACGATAGGCCCGCTTATCAATGACGCGGCCTTCGATAAAGTCAGTGCTATCGTAAACGAGGCCACCGCTAAAGGTGCAAAGGCACTGATCGGCGGTAAGGGCTCCGAAGCCAAGGGCAAGAATTTTTACGAGCCTACTGTGCTAGTCAATGTCGATAACACGATGGACGTCTATAACGAAGAAATCTTCGGGCCTATCGCGCCCCTGTTCAAATTCAAGACAGAAGAAGATGCTATCCGCATCGGCAACGACACACCCTTTGGCCTGTCTGCCTACTTTTACGCCCGGGATATCGGCCGCATCTGGCGCGTCTCCGAAGGTCTTGATTACGGCATCGTCGGCATTAACGAGGGAATCATCTCCACGGAAGTTGCACCCTTTGGCGGCGTAAAAGAATCCGGTATTGGCCGCGAAGGCTCCAAGTACGGAATCGACGACTATCTGGAGATCAAGTATCTCTGCATGGGTGGCGTGAACAACTAGCGGCCGGTCCCTAAACGCGGAAAGCTACCAGCACAAATGCCTGTCGGTTGCGAGGATATCGTATATACTCTGATCGACCCTGGCCTGATTTAATCAGTCATGATTGTTTTTAATTAACTGCGAGAGGCGCGGAATCCCAATGTCGAGCAAAAAGGAAATTGCCGCAAAATCTGTGAAGTCTAAAGATCGCGAGGATATCAGCTGGCAGGCGCAAAAAAGTGCCATGACCCGCGACCGGATTCTCGACGCTGCGATTAACTGCTTTATAGCATTGGGCTATACCAATGTGACCACTGCCAAAGTGGCCAGTTCTGCGGGCGTGTCACGCGGCGCCATGCTGCATCACTTCCCCTCCAAAACCGAATTGATACAAGCGGCTGTGGAGTACCTGCACGATAAGTTACTGGAAGACTATACCGCCCGCGTCACCAGCATTCCCCCGGCTCTGAAGGGAAGCCAACGTCGTCGTGCCGGTCTTGATGCTTATTGGGACCACCTCACCGGCGACTTGTTCGTAGTGTACCAGGAACTATGCGTGGCCAGTCGCACCGACCCTGAATTGAAATCCATTCTGGAAAATTCCCAGCAACTGTTCGAGCAGCACGTTCGCGAATCGAATACCAATCTGTTTGACGAATGGCAAGATCGAGGCGACCGTTTCCTGCTCGCCATGGACGTCACCAAGTTCATGATGGAGGGCATGGCTGGAGGTCAACTAATGACCAACCGCGATGAGCGCGTAACGCGATTACTCAGCTACCTCGCTGATCGCCTGGAGGAAATTTTTGACGAGGGGGAAGGCTCCTCCGCAATCGGACGACACTCAACCCGCAAAGCGCCGCGGTAACTAATCGCTTCGTCGACGTCCGCGACTGGACTGACGCCGGTTGATGTTGCCGGTTCTATCGTATAGTTCAGTTCTTACCGCAGGCAACCGCCGATCATCATCGGAGTCTCGTCGATCGTCGCGATGCACATATCTGCACTCACACTGGGACACATTACAGCCTGACAGTGGCAGACCGGGCGTAACGCCTTCCGAGTCAAGGAACACATTGCCCGCAATTGCTTTTGCCGCGTCACACGCGCCATCTTTAGACGTTACCAGAGTTGCTCTATAAAGCGTGGGGGGTTCTTTAATGTTTTTCCTTTTAGCGGCAGTATTTGATCGTCTTTCTATCTCCTTACTCTTTTTTTTGTTTTTAACGTTTTTTTTTGTTTTATTACCGCCCCGAAATACCAATACAAGACCTATCAACGCGACGATAAGAAGAATAACAAGAACAGTGATAAACACCCCCCGGGCACGCATGTACCAAGATTTTTTGCGCAGCAAATAATACTAGCGAGTGCTCATCAGGAATTCAAAGAAAATTCGGTGTTTGTCTGACCGGATAAATAACACTAACTCTAGGTCGCTATATAGAAATGAGCGCACCAGGAAAGCGAAATCGCTTAAGCTGCGCGGGCTGAAGCCAGATCAGCGTATTTTTGCAAATAATAGGCTTCGTCGCCATATAGCTTGGCCAATAGCATCAACCGTTTGTAATGGTGGCCAACATTTAACTCATCTGTCATACCGATACCGCCGTGCAACTGCACGGCCTGCTTGGCCACAAATTTGCCCGCCTCCGCCACCTTGACCTTTAGTGCGGCACAGGCTTCGGAAGAATCCTCTCGACTCTCATCCAGCGCAATCGCAGCGTTCAACAACAGCGACCTTGTCTCCTCTACCTTCATGTACATGTCAGCCATGCAATGCTGCAAGGCCTGGAACTTACTGATCGGTTGGCCAAACTGCTCTCGGGTTTTGGTGTATCCTACAGTGGCATCGAGCAGCGCCTGCATTGCGCCTAGCGCTTCTGCCCCCAGTGTTACTATGGCTGTGTCGACCACAGACTCCACCAATATCAGTCCTGCATCTACTTCGCCCAACGCCTGACCGACTGTGAGCATTACACTGTCCAGATGAATATGGGCACCGCGACTTCCGTCCAGCGCCACAAAGTTGTCCCGGCTCAAACCGGGCGCATCCGCATCTACTACAAACAGCGTGATGCCAGCGCGTTCTCGCGCCGCACCAGCGGTGCGCGCCAGAACTATAATATGGTTGGCGCAATGCGCATTGAGCACGGCAAGTTTTCTTCCGTTCAGGACATAGCCTCCACCTAGAATTTCTGCCGTGGTGTCTATCGCAGCAAAATCGTACCCACTTCCTGGTTCCGCAAACGCGAATGCCCACTGGCTAGACCCATCAATAATCGAAGGGATATATCGCTGGCGCTGTTCTGCGTCCCCCCCCGCTTGCAGCAGGCCACCGCACGTTACCAACGTTGACAGGAATGGCTCGCGTACCAACCCCTTACCGAGGGCTTCTGCCACTACCATCAAATCCGTTGCACCGCCGGAAAAACCTCCCAGCTCCTCGCTGAAGGGAATAGATAACCATCCGAGATCGGCAAACTCTTGCCAGGCCTCCGGATCGAATCCCAGATCCGTGCCACACAAAGTTCGATGTCGCTCTACACCACACTTTTCGCGGACGTACTTCTCGACGCTGTCGCGGAGCAATATTTGTTCTTCGCTGAGGGAAAAATCCACGATGAGACCTGTTTGTGATGTGCTGCGTGGCTCGCCTCAGAAGAAACAGCCAAGCCAAGGGCATGAAGCATCATGCTAGCAAAGGCGTCATGTTAAAACAATCAGTCCCTACTGTTTTATTTGTCGCAGAATTGGCCTAGACTCAGTTGCATTGAATCTGCCACGCCACACACATTAGGAACCGCTATGCCACGTCTTAATCTGAGTGCCGACGACGTTCTGACAACGACCCGGGCGGTGCGCAAGCGCCTCGACTTTGACAAGCCCGTTGACATGTCGGTTTTACATGAGTGCCTAGATATTGCGTTGCAGGCTCCCTCGGGCTCGAACTCCCAGGGCTGGCATTTTGTCCTCGTGACCGACAGCGACAAAATTGCGACCATCGCTGAATACTACTTAAAGGCCTTCGATGCCTATGAAGCAGGCCCAGCCCAGCCCACGAAACAACATTTGGACGACCCCTCCATGGCTCCCACACAAGCGCGCGTGCTCAGTTCCGCGCGCTATCTCGCCGACAACCTCAGCCGCGTTCCCGCGCTACTCATTCCATGCTGTGCTGCCCGACCAGACACACCAGGACTGCCGCAAGGCGCGGTTGCCAGTATCTACGGCTCCATTCTCCCGGCTGTTTGGAGCTTTATGCTAGCGGCCCGAGAACGCGGTATTGGCACCTGCTGGACCAGTTTGCATCTGAGTTTTGAAAAGGAGATTGGCACGCTGCTGCAAATTCCAGACGAATGCGCCCAGGTTGCACTGATACCCATCGCCTACACCAAGGGTACTGATTTCAAAGTAGCGCCGCGTAAAGATCTGGACTCGGTCCTGCACACCAATAGCTGGTGATTTTTTCGCTATAGAGGTTTCAACAATGGATCTGGGAATTAGCGGACGCAAGGCACTGGTCAACGGTGGCAGCGCCGGCCTCGGCAAGGGCAGTGCGAAAGCTTTAGCGGCAGAGGGTGTGGAACTTTACATATCCGCGCGCGGGGAAGAGCGACTGGAGGCCGCCGCAGAAGAAATTCGCCGTGGCACAGGGGCCACGGTCATTCCCATTGTTGCCGATCACTCTTGCGCTGCGGGCCGGGATAAAATCCTTTCTATTTGCCCAGATCCGGATATTCTGGTTGGCACCTGTTCCCCTGCTCCCTTCACACCCGACTTTCGCGAGGTAACGGTCGCAGCCTGGGAGGAACACCTGGCCATCGGACTCATTAGCCCCATCGAATTCATCCGTGCAACCATCGATGGCATGTGCGACCGCGGGTTCGGTCGCATTGTTAATATTTCCACCGCAGCCTCAAAATTTCCAGCAGAAATTCGAACGCTTTCCGGGCCCCCGCGGGCTGCGCTTTCAAACTACACCGTAGGCATCGCCAAAGCGGTGGCCAAGCACAATGTGACCATCAACAATCTGTTGCCGGGCATGCACCACACAGCCACTGCTAAAGAACGTTTCAACGCAATGGCGCAGGAACAAGGCAGCACCTACGAGCAGGTGGTACAGGACTGGATTGACGAGTGGGAAATCCCCTCGAACCGGTTCGGGGACATCGACGAGTTTGGTGCCATATGCGCACTGTTTTGCAGCAATCAGGCCAGCTACATCGTTGGCCAAAGCCTGGTGGTGGACGGCGGCGTGACCAACGCAACCTTTTAGTGCAGTGTCCATTCGCCAGCCGTTTTCACTTTGCAATAGGACAACATTATGACTAGTACAGCGACCACTCTGGAGTACACCGCCGGAGACACTCTGTGTAACGGTGTCTATTTCGTACCCGAAAAAGCTAATGGACTGCTGCCGGTGGTATTGGTGGTGCACGCGTGGGATGGCTTGAACCAGGAAGTGAGGGACAAGGCAACAAAGCTCGCGGAGGCAGGTTACATCGCATTCGCTGTCGATGTTCACGGCGGTGGCAAAACGATCAGCGACATAGCTGAGCTGCTACCCACACTCACGCCCTACCTGGAAGATCGCAACTTGTTACTGCAGCGTATGCAAGGTGCCCTCGCCGCGGCAAAAATGATTCCCGGTGCTGACACATCACGAATAGGGGCCATGGGATACTGTTTTGGCGGTATGGCCGTGCTGGATTTGGCCCGTGCGGGCGGCGACGAGCTCAAAGCGGCAGTCACTTTTCATGCCGGCCTGGAAGGCAACACCCTTGACACTCCCGCAACACTGAACGTAAAGATTCTGGTACTGCATGGAGAGGATGACCCCATGGTTCCTCCGGCGATCGTAGCGGCATTTAAACAGGAAATGAATGCAAAAAAAGTAGACTGGCAACTGCACAGCTACAGTCAAACCGTCCATGCATTTACCCGGCCTGATGCCAACGACCCTGCATTTGGCGCCGTTTACAACCTCTCAGCCGACCGGCGCTCCTGGCAAGCGATGTTGAACTTCTTCACAGAAGTGATCTAGGCAGCGCAGATGAATTCCAAACCCATTCCCGCTGAAACGGATATCATGCGCCTGACAGGCCACCGGTTCCCCGGAGGGTTTTATACTGTCGCGCACTGGGAAAATTATCTTCTAACTGAATGCACCGGTGCAGAGTTGCTGCCCAACGGGATGGTCCACCCCGTCGTTCTTTTCCACTTACCCATTATTGGCGCAAATACCTCCATTGCCGAGATGTTTGCCCTCGGACAGGCGGAATCAGACCTCTCCATCATGATTGAAAGCTACGACTGGGAAATATTGCAGCCTCTCCGTGAGGAAATACGTTATCGAATCAGCGGCGGTATCACCAGTGCCGAACGTTGCAAAAATGCGCAAGACAAACTCTACGATCGCATTCAATTCTGTTTTGAAGTACATACGCCCGGGGAAATGCTGGCAGCACGCACTACCATCACCTGGCACTATACGAGACATACACTGTGAACTTAAAAGTGGGCGACAGCATTCCCCAGTGGGTGATGCCAAGCGTTTCTGCCGAACGTATGCGCACCATGGCGGCAATTCTGCGCGACCCCAACCCACTCCATTGGGACCGCAATGCCGTAGACGTCCTCCCCCTTGGGCTGGGTAAACGCACGATCAATCAGGGACCATTGGGCCTGTCCTACATGATTAACATGTTGCACGCCTGGGCGGGACCAAACTGCCTGCGGCGCATCGTTATGCGTTTCCCACAGGTAGTACTCGATGGTGAACAGGTGATTGCTCGCGGTACGATCCGCGCCTTGCGCGAGGAAGATAGTGCGCGGCTAGCTGACTGTGATATCTGGTTGGAACATGGAGACAGGGGCGTACTACTGGAAGGCACTGCCTCCGTCACATTACCAGGTCAGAAAAACCCACAGAGTTAGAGATAGGCTTCCACCCCACATTCTATCCAGACCCATAGCGACACAATATCTATGCTCGCGATAGTACGATTCACTCGCAACCATGCCCAAATTCACCTACTCTCTTACCTCAATCACTAGAGAGAACCTCATGGCACCGTTCAAACTCTGGCCACTGCTGGCCATTTTATTCGCTCTCTGCGCCGCCCCGACCAGCTTCGGCAGTAAACCCTCCTCCCATGCACAGATGCTGATCGAAGAGCTGGGACTCAAACCGGCAGACAAATCCATGGCCGAATATCCGGGGTGGAAGCCTCAGCGTGTGGCAGTCATGCTCACGTCCAGGGCTGGCACTACCGCCACCACGATCGAGGAGGAATTTCAGGCGGCAGCAGGCAACGTGGAACTTGTGTTTATTCGTCCCGGCGGAAAAAAGCTGTCCAGAGAACTACTGACCGGTGTGGATGGCGTTATTGGCATGTGTACCCCTGCCCTGCTGCAACAAGCCGACGCGAGCTTACGCTGGGTGCACAATTACAGTGTAGGGATGGACTATTGCAAAGGGTTTAGCGAGGCACAACTGAAGGACATTGTATTCACCAATAACAAACGCCTTTCAGGGCCCGCCATCGCAGAGCACACAATCGCGATGTTACTCGCATTGACCCACAACCTGCCTGCTTATCACCAAGCGCAGCGAGAGCTAAAGTGGCATAGAAAACCTTCTCGGAACATCACATTTGGTGAACTCAAAGGAAAAACGCTGCTGGTAGTCGGGCTGGGCGGAATCGGCACAGAAATTGCGTGGCGCGCCCACGGGCTGGGCATGCGCGTGATCGCAACACGTAATTCCTCCCGTAACGGCCCTGAGTACGTAGACTACGTAGGCCTGCCGAGTGAATTACTAGCCCTGGCAGCCCAGGCTGACGTAGTCGTCAATGCCCTTCCCCTTACTCCACAGACAAATGGCCTCTTTGACACGGCATTCTTTGATGCAGTGAAACCCAACGCGATCTTTCTGGCGGTGGGGAGAGGCAAGAGCACGGTAACCTCTGACCTGATCGCCGCGCTGGAGGCGGGGAAATTGTTTGGCGCCGGCCTGGATGTGACCGACCCAGAACCGCTCCCCAAAACCAACCCGCTATGGGCAATGCCAAACGTAATTCTCACTCCTCATGTCTCCGCAGCGGGCCCTGACAGCACGAAACGCACCGTGACGATTGCCGTCGAAAATCTGCGCCGCTATGCCGAAGGCGAGCCGCTGCTAAACGTAGTGGATCTGGGCCGAGGGTACTGATGTGCCAGAGTTTCTGGGGATGCGCACGGCTTCGCAGTCGTATATCAGAGGACAGGCACAGAATACTCGCAAGAGATCGGGAACAGACCACGAATATGCTAGGTTAACTGCTGTGTGACAGATGCGCACTGATCCAAATAGTGGCATGTCCCGAATGGCGGTACGTTAAGCCCGTTTGGCGCGATATCTAAGAAGGTTCAGAATCTCCAACAATTGATGACGCAGAGCGGTGCAGTGGTAAGGTCGTCCTTTAAAAACCTGTAAGCGCCACCGCTTCCCCTCCGATACCATTTTCCTTTGTACGTCGCCAGCTCATTCGGGGATACTAAAGCTGCCTCGTATCAAATTACTAGAATTTACAAATGCTTCTTCCGTCGCTGCCCAATACTGCCAGCGGCATACCGTCAGTTCTGACGATAATAAGTAGCAGTACTATCAACACCAATAGCATCAAGTAGCACGCAGTGCGCGCTAGCTTTCAATATGAAACGTCAGGCCCGCATTCGCTTGCAGACGGTCAATTAACAAAGAGCCCATCGCCGGCGCAGGGGTGAGAATACCTCGATTTCTAGTGTCCGGATTTAGCAACAAACACACTGCACTTTCCACAATCATCTTACTAGTGGAGCCGTAGCCCGGGTCTCTATCACCCTTGACGCTGACACTGACTGTTCTGCCCTCTGCATTTGAACCTACAAACAGGACTTCGTAGAACCCGTTCTCGCGTTCTTCTTTCGAGGGACCCTCCCCCGGCTTGATCGGATTTTCAGCCATTGATTTGTCTGCTGCAACAGCATTGGCAATCGCTTCGCCTGAATCGCCAGGCCCAGTCAACAACATTTCGTCGTAAACAAAATTCTCACCATAGGCGTGCTCCAGCAACAGATTGGAACGGTGAATATTCTTAGTGTTAATGCTTGCCATAACGAAGGGTGCAGACCAACTACCGAGGTCTTCCTCATAGATGGGCACAAGACCGGAGGGCTGCTCTGGGCCAGTAAAGCCCTGGGCAAGCGCAAAGGGATCCATCAGCACCTTAATCATCTCGGGGTTTTTAGCCGCCGCCGCCATCGTAGCCTTGAAGCTGGCAAGTGTCCCGCCGGAGAACGTGCCTTGCATCGAACGTACACGGCCTTTAACGCGGCTCGCCACCCCGCCGATTTTCTCCTGAGCCGCTTGCTGCAAGAAAAATACGCCCAGATCAAAGGGTATCGAGTCGAAACCGCAGGAAAAAACAATGCGCGCGCCGCTGGCCTTCGCCGCCTCGCCGTAAGCCGCGATCATTTCATGCATCCATGCGGGTTCGCCGCATAAATCAACATAGTCGGTTCCGGCTTGGGCGCAGGCGCGCACCACATCAGCTCCGTAGAGCTGATAGGGGCCTACCGTAGTCAGTATCACCTGAGCACGTTGCACCAATGCATCGACCGATGACGAAGAGCTTGCATCGGCTACGATTAACGGCAACGCGGCGGAAATACCCATCTCGTCCCGCACTTGCTCTAGCTTGTCCTGACTGCGCCCAGCCATCGCCCAGCTCACGCCCCCCCCCACGCCATACTGCTTGTTCAAATACTCGCACACGAGACGGCCCGTATACCCCGTTGCACCGTAAACAATAATCCCTAGCTCTCGTGTCTCAGACATAGTGTGGTTTCCTTATTACAAAAATGGTTGTTTTGCGCAAACACGCGTGAGTTTAAGCCTCAATCCAAACCTGGAATCTTTTGCTTCACAATATCGACCAATAGCGGACTGGACTCAGCGCGCTTAAAACATTTATTGATGGCTGAAAACCGCGCATCTACCGCCGAACGGAAATTAGGGTGCGTCACAATATACAACTCTTTTGCTGCAATGGCCTCAACCACACGCTCGGCTATTAGTTCGGGCGGCGCACCAGCATCGAGAACGCTTTGCATCTGTTGACCGAGCTTCGCTTGCAATTTTGAGCCGCTTTCTGAGATCTCATCAGACTGATACTGCGCCTGCCTGTTGCGCTGTGAAAGGTTAATGCGCGTTTTAACAAAGCCCGGACAGAGCACAGCAACATGAATATTCTGGTCTTGCAATTCAACGTGCCAAGACTCAGACATGGCAACCACCGCCGCTTTAGTTGCAGAGTAGGCGCTCGCCATAGGCAGGGGCACAAACCCGGCCATTGAGGCGACGTTAACAACCCAGCCGCCCTCGCCATGTGCCTTTATTAGTGGAATGACCGTTTGCGCGCCGTTGACCACACCCATCAAGTTCACGTCTACAATCCAGCGCCAATCTTGCTCGCTGCTGGTATCAATAGGCCTTGGGACACCGCCTACACCGGCATTGTTCACTAGCATGTGAACCTTGCCAAACCGATCAATCGCTTGCTCAGCGACCGCCCGCCACTGCTCAACAGCGACAACATCCAGGCTTACCGCCAGTACAGGAGTGCCGGACTGTTCGAGTTTCCGCTTTGCTTTTTCCAGTTGCTCAGCATTGATATCTGCGATCACAATGTTCATTCCGTAGCGACCAAGCACTGTCGCTATACCGAGGCCAATCCCCTCTGCCCCACCACTGATTATTGCTGTTTTACCGTCTAGTTTTTCCATTCCAGTCTCTTCGCTATACCTTTGAGGCTGAACACAATAGTCTTAACTCGGCTCTCTGACAACCTGATCATGCGGGCCTACTCCTATCCGTTGTCGGGGTGATCGACTGAAGTATTGCGAGCAGATTTTCCCCCGGTACCTAATGGCTGAACAGCATAAGTTAGCAACCTTGCTGTTTTGTTGTCTGGAACCGTGATGGTTCGAGCAGTCCCACCATCAAACCTGCTCGTTCTTGAGTTGAGGCACAACGCCGCCGGCACCCACTGTGTCTCTCAGTGGCGTCCCTGTGGTTCTAACGTTGTGGTTGCACTTTCTGCCAAAAGAGACAGCATACCCGTTGGTGGCCTGGTCCCCTCGTGCAATTGTTTCGCTCTATTATTCTAATACTGCTCACTACTGTGGATCGTCCCTGGGATCAACTCACGATGGGTAACTCCGTAGCTGCGGAACTTATCGGTCGCGATCTTCCTTGGCTCATTGCCATCTGACCGAGGTAATCTTGAATATCTCGGTGGGGCAAGTAAAGTCGACAGCTGAGCCAGACGACCTAGGAAATACGATCAGAGGAGCATCAGTGACGTTTTTCAGAATTTACGCGCCGATTCCATTGATTTCCAAAAACTTCACTTTTCAATGCGCTGACGCGGGATACTCAGAGTACGCTGCACTACTTCGGTGCTCAATGGCTGGGCGCTATCAGGGGGAAACACTGTTTCCATGCTTCCAGCGCCGCACATAGGCGATCGTGCCGGCATAAAGAATCCACGGCATGATTAACCACGCTACCTGCCCCTGCAGCGTAATCGTACGGTCACCAAACACAAACAGAACCGGATTCCACCAGGGCCCCGTGGGCACAAGAGGGGCCCAGGACAATGGTTTTCCAGCTGCAAGTTGGTCATGGTAGAGAAACATTTCTACAAAGATGTTTTGCCCGATACACCAAATAAAAAGCACAACAAATGGCCACCACTGCCATTGCTCAAACACCCGGGAATCACGTTTTGCCGTGCGCCACATCAACCATAACCCGCCCAGACATACCGCCCCGGCATCAGCCAGCGAGTTCATCAGCCAATTGATATGTATCGGAAGCATACGGTTGAGCACATCGGCGCGTCGCAGATCTACCGCATCTCCCGCAACCCAACCGTAGGTAAACCAGAGCTCCCACCCAAGCGCACAAAGCAGGAAAGAACCCACATAGACTGCCGGCACCCAGCCGGGTATAACCTGGCGGCGGCGTAACCACGGAACCAGTACCAGAGGCAGCAAAGCACTGAGATAAACAACGATGACAACGCGAATCTGCTCTGGCGACATAGTAATTGTTATTCCGTTACAACCCGTTTCAGGTCCAATACAACGAACTTAGCCAACTTCTGCTAAAAAAGCAAAATCAGTGTAACCAAGGTTCTATTCTATAAGGCATGATTTCCAGGGTCTTCAGTAACCGGGCCAACAGCTAAGCGATACCGCAGCGGCAGGCGTCAAGCGAATACAACCTCGCCGGAAGGCCTGTTGAAACGCAATAGACAACAGCGTGAAAAGGGAGCTTGTGAGTTGATTTGGACGGCGGGCCTCCGCGTGCTCACCCTTTACCAAATTTGCTGAACCATCAACGGCGCGGGCAAGGATCTTCTAATAAATGTCGTACTGTGTTTTTTCTTCTATTTGCCAGGCATATTGTATGCGTGAAAAAGGTAACGCCGGCGTCATTCCAATTGACACCCCAAGCACCTTGCTAGCTAACATTCTCTTGAGCCGCTCTATTGACATAGGCGCTTCAGCGCTTCTGGCGTGTTTTCTTGATTATATTGCTTCGTTAGTTCCCATGGCCGCGCGCATTGCTCTAGCTTGGCACACCACCGATAACCCGCCGACCCTATGCAGCCATTTTCATCTCTCTTTGACCCAAGCTGATTGGTAAGTTTAGGCACCACCGAGCTCAAACTAAATACAGTAACGCCATTATTGATAGTTTCCAGCACCTTAATATCGGCAATAGTTAACGGGTCAACGGTCAGGGGATTAGCCGATAAAACAACAAAATCCGCTTGTTTCCCCACCTCGATAGAGCCTTTCACATTTTCTTCAAAATGTTGGTACGCTGGCCAAAGCGTGATGGATTTAAGACCCTCGGAAGCTGTAACACGCTGATCGGGGCCTAACACCTCGCCACTGCGTGTTACGCGCGTTACGGTTGACGAAAGGACACGCATTGAATCTGGCAAAGCCACGGGCGCATCATGGTGGGAAGTAAAAATGAGCCCGGCATCCAGTACATCCCGCGTCGGTGATATATACGCCGCACGCTCGGGGCCAAGCACCGACGATTTGTGCCATTCACCCCAATAGAAAGTGTGCATCGGAAACAGAGACGGAATAATAGCCAACTCTTTTAAACGCGCGATTTGATCTTTACGTAACGTTTGGCCGTGAATTAAAACATTACGGCGATCTCCCTTACCATGTTTTTGGGTGGCCTTTTCGATCGCATCCAAATATCGGTCAATCGCAGCATCACCATTGCAATGGGCAATTACCTGGCGATTTTTAGCAAAGGCATCCATGATCTCAGTGTCTACCTGTTCTGCCGTCATCGCGGGATAGCCTACATAGTCTTTCTCTTGCCCCTGGGGCGGCACAAAGTACGGCTCGGTCAGCCACGCCGTTTTACCCTGTGGCGAACCGTCCAAGGTTAACTTTACGCCGGCGATACGTAGGCCGTTTTTATACTCAATCCCCTGGTAGCCGCTGCCGCTGTAATACTCTGAGTCATCAAGGGCACGCTTAGCGCTATAATCGACATACATAGCGACATCGATGGGTAAGGGGCTTTGTCGAACGCGGCCTTGAGCAATGGCCACGGTAGGTGAAAACGCTCGCCCCTCTTGTGCCGTGGTGTAACCAAAGCGGGAAAAACTTTGCATGCCCTGGTTAAACAACTCAATATTGTAGGCAGCTTCGATGCCATCTTGAAAACTCGCCAGCGCGCCGAAGAAAGCATTTTCTTCAAGTACACCATTGGGCGTTTTACCGTCTTCCTGGCAGCGAATCATGCCACCAGGGACGACTTTTTGACAATCAGTAATGCCGGCTTTTTTCAGTGCAACATCATTAAATACCCCGAAATGGCCTGACTGATGAATAATCATCACAGGAATATCGTGACTGACACGATTAAGCTCATCGGCGGTGGGAAATATTTGCTCACTCAGTTGTGAATCGTCAAAACCGAAGCCCACTATCCAGCCAGCTTTAGCTATAAATTCCTCGCCGTTTGCTGTTGTCGACCAGGCGTTCAAAGTGTCCACAAGCTCCCCAAAATCATTCACCTGTCCATCAGGCAGGGGTAACAAATTAGCACTGGCTGCCTGCAGGCCCGCACTGACGACATGCCCATGTGCATCTACAAAACCAGGTACCATAGTACGGCCGTTCAAATCGACGCGCTGCGTATTCTCACCCATCAATGACCTAGCTCCGTTCAAATCTCCCACATAAGTGATCACACCCTCTTTTACCGCTACGGCCTGAGCTTCGGGCTGCTGATCATTCATCGTAATAATCTTACCGTTTACAAATACTTTGTCGGCACCGCCTGGTGTATCCATTATTTCCGCGCCCGCCGCCAAATTAATCACTAGCGTTAAAGCAGCGCATGACAAAACTAAAATATACCGCATATTGGGACTCTTCTAATTGATGCTGAATTAGCTGAATTAGCTGAATTATTGAGCGTGAAAGCGCGCTATTGTGCTCAACTTAATATTAATCGTCTCCTGATTATCCCTGAACGGATCAATCTGCTCGGTCGACGTCATTAGTAATTTGTCGGACAAGATAACCTCGGCTCTCAGACTATAGCGCATATTCGGTTTTATCCGAGCAGCATCATACTCAAGGCTAAATGTATAAGGCGGTGCGCCCTTAATCGTCTGCGTCACTGAGGCCATCTGTGTTGATGTCACATCCTGTTTAGAGACATTTTCCAATGTAATTTCCAATACAGCGCCCGGAGGCAACAATTTTTTTTCAAGATAATACACTTTACCTTCTAAAACTTGTATATCGGCTCGGGTGCTTGCCGCAGTAGATTCACCGGGACTAACACAGGCGTTCACACTCAATAAGACTAAAAGGCTTAAACATAGATGATGTAATCGGTTACTCATCTTCTCCTCCCATTTAAGGCGCAATAATATCCAGAAATGAATTGCATCTGCCATACTAGTTTACTAACTTCAGGCAGGACAATAACGTACACGTTTTTGCTAAAAGACAGCACATAAATTACGGCTTTTGTTGGCGAACCTAGCTAAAAAATTACGAGAGTTTTCACCATATTTCCAAAAATATTACAGTAGCCCTGACGCCGAACCGCGCCCTTGATAGACTGGACCAAGACCCTGCCGCTAGGACTAGTGGCAGCTTATAGTATCGGAATCTATTAGAATTTATTCGCGTAAATTTGGCTATTTTCCAATCATCTTCGCAATTTTTTATACCACTGGAATTGTATTGATGAATACGTCAGCCACGAAAAATCCAGCATTAGCCGGAGCAGGTTTTTTACAACGTGCGTTGAATCATATAGAGTTTTGCTTGTCTGCGGTCGCTCTATTCATTGTATGCTTGGTTTAACTTTTCTCTGGCTCAACTGACAATCACTCAGGCATGATTGAGCGCTTGGAGAGCTTCCACATTATTTTTTCAGGCAATGTAGTATCAACCTTGGTTTTATCGTCACTATCGCCACCCGTTATGGCTCGGGCGAAAAACAGAGGCTCATTGCTGATATGGAATTGATTAAGTCATCTAGCCCGCTTAGGCATCCGCCACAAAAAGCCACCGACTTACAGTCACCTACTTAAGACGCTATAGGTCCACAGAGAACGATCAATGAATCAAATTAATCCGAAAAAGCTGATCAACAGCAAATGGACGGCGGTACAGCCAGATAAAAAAGAAAAACACTTCATGGTGACTGAGGTGGAATTTGATGAAGAGGAATCAGTGATTTCCTGCTTGCTTGAAGCCGTTCTATCTAAGCGCTCAACACTCATTCAGTGGCAAGAATTGAAAGATGCACGTAAGTGGGTGCATGGGTGGAGATAGCTTTCCCACCACTCAAAAACACATGACAATGCCAATCAAATCGCACACTAGCTGTGCTGACTGCGCTTCGTGCACAACTGTTTGCGGCGTTATGCCAAAACTGCGTCACAAGGAGTCCTTATGATAAAACTGGTATTCTGCGTAAAACGGTTGCCTTCGGTTCCGGAGCGTGATTTTTATGATTACTGGCTCAATCAACACGGTACTTTGGTCAAATCAAAAGCTGAAGCTCTCAAGATAAGGCGATATGTACAGAGCCATACTAAACACGCCGAATTCGGGGATGCTGTCTCTGCCGAGAGAGGAATGAAACAGCCGGGATTCGACGGAATTGCGGAGCTTTGGTGGGATAGCATTGAATCAATCCAGGCTGCGCTGGGCACGCAGGCTGGCCAAGCAGCCGGCTCTCTACTGGCAGAGGATGAGGCAAGGTTTATCGACATGGAAGCTTCGACCATATTTTTTACAGAAGAAAATGAAGTTGTTGCCTTTGACTGACACCCCCACGTTACCAACAAAAGCCCGCGGAACGTCCAAATCCTTTCATAACACGCACAGATAGTGCGTTACCTTCGACCGCCGTATGCGCTAATACAATACCGCCTAGGGAAAATGAATTAGAGTGACATTCAAATGAAAAGAAATATGTTGTTTATGATTATTGGGGTCATGGTCGGTACATCATTGATGTACCTAAAAGACTTCAGGACCGATTCAACGGTAATGGTGCAAGACGGAATTGGGTTAGAAGAAACCTTTCAAGCATTCGCAAAAGCAATCGAAAGTGCAGGCTCGTTCGTTCAGGCCCACAAGTGGTATGGCTCACCACAAGAGCAGGCGGAAGCTTACCGCCATATTCTGCGTGGGCTAATCGCTGCGATAGAACTCAAAGCGATGAGCGATCCAGACTTCCCCTATTTTTACGAAGTGGACCCTTTCAGTAAGGGCGGCATGGATAACGCTGATCAGCGCTATCTGACAACGATGATAAATGGCGAGGCAAGCTATAAGGTTTGGGGGAATCGCGGCACTAGTCGTCGCCTTGATTTTACGCTCTACCAGGCAGGCTCTCCGATGGCTCCGAGTTTTGCCACTCTTTCCACCGATCAATTAGTCACAGACACTAATGGTAATTTTGAACTCTATATTGGCGGCGCACCTCAGGCAAGTAACTGGCTACCGGGCAATGCCGGAAAAATGCGCCTCCTCATCCGGCAAATCCACTCTGACTGGTCCATGGAAGCTCCCGGGCAGATACATATCGATCGCATCGACATGGACCGGCCTTTATACCCGGTGCTCACCAGGGAAATAATGGCGGAACGACTGCGCAACGCTACCAACACATTCGCTGAAGATTTGCGGCGTTGGCCAGAATTAAGTCGAACGCGTTTTTCAATGTTAATGCCTGCAAATTGGCTAACACCCCCGCAGGACACCGGCAAACAGGGTGGCTTGGCTCAGCGCTGGATGGTTGGCGGCCACTTCGAACTCGCTGCAGATGAAGCGTTGATAATTACTGCTCACCCTACCGAAGCAGACTATCAAGGTATCCAGCTGGGCCACCACTGGTGGGAGTCATTGGACTACGCCAATAGGCAAAGCAGTCTCAGCCTGGATCAGGCGCACGTTAGCTCTGATGGGGTAGTCTACTTCGTCATCAGTAATAGAGATCCCGGGGTAGCCAACTGGCTCGATGCTGAGGGATATAGCCGAGGAGTGATACTCATGCGCTACGATGGCATGCCATCGCCACTGAGGGAGGAGCAAAAACCTGTCGCTAATTTGGTAAAACTGAATGAGCTGCGTAAACATTTGCCGACCGACGAGCCCCGGGTATCGACCGAGCAACGAGCAGAGACAATATCAGAGCGTCGCCGCCATGTTCAGTTGCGCTATGGTTTATAGGGGCGCCGCAACTTAACGAGGGACTCGTTCTCCGCTGGGTCCGGGTCTTTAGATGCTGCAATCGCAAAAAGAAATAGAGGACTCGAGAGATATGTTGTATAAACAGAGGGACGCGATGGTTGCGAAGCCTTTGATGCAGGCCAAAGAGAGATCGAATCAACAATTTAGAGTTTGGGATGGTTTTTTAAGCATCCTGCTTTCCGATTCTGGTGGAAACGTTACTCCAAAAGCACATTGCAACCTCAATTTTTTTCTCTGTGAGATAGCTAAGTGAGGGAACCGGAAATGCACCTCAACAGCCTCCTCAATAGCGGTAAATACCTATGAGAATGGTATACACAAACAGCAACCGGTTTATCGTTGGCAATGCGCGGAATATACTGGAGGCTCAAGGGTTCGAACTTTTCCTGAAAAACGAACACGCTTCCAGCGCGGTTGGCGAAATCTCCCCCTTCGATACCTGGCTCGAATTGTGGGTAGTAAACGATTCTGACTACGACCGCGCATGTAGCGCTCTGGATAACGCACTCAGCAGTGAATCCGCGCCTCCCTGGATTTGCACAAGCTGCAATGAGAAAAATGATATGTCATTTGACTTATGCTGGAATTGTGGCCAGGAAAGGCCGGAATAATAGTTTATGTAACGTATGGAACTGCTTAGACATCAAAACATCAGCTGCCCCTATTGTGGCGAGGCGATCGAAATCGCCATCGACTGCTCTGTACCACATCAAAACTATATTGAAGACTGTCAGGTATGTTGCCGCCCTATAGAATTTGATGTCACGGTAGACCATGAGGGTGATCCCATGGTGTCAGTAGCCAATGAAAATGAATAAGTAAAAAGAGTGAACACGCATGTTTGCTAGCAAGAGCGAGCTGGAAGCTGCCATTGAGTTTATAAAGTTGTCTCCCAAAAACGACGGCGTTGTGCGCAAGATAGTCTGCAGACCAGCCGCGGGTGAACGCTTAGAGCTCATGGAGGCAAAGCTGGACGTCGTCGAGGGCCTCGCGGGAGACAACTGGCGCATCAAAGGCTATCGAAAGACACCCGATGGCAGTGCCCATCCCGATATGCAACTGAATATTATGAACGCCCGGGCAATTTCGATCATTGCCAAAAATGAAAGCCGATGGCAGCTTGCCGGAGACCAGTTCTTTATCGACCTCGATCTAAGTCAGAAAAACCTTCCGCCCGGAACTCAACTGCAACTCGGCGATGCGGTAATCGAAATTACCGCCGAACCCCATTTGGGTTGCGGCAAGTTCACCGAGCGCTTCGGACTAGACGCTGGACGTTTCGTAAACTCGACAATGGGAAAGTCACTGAATCTGCGTGGCGTAAATGCGAGGGTGATTCAGTCTGGCAATGTGTTGCGCGGAACAATAGCCAGAAAAATTGCCGAGCAACCCAGCTAATACGACCGTTTTTGACTAACTCGCTCGAACGCAACTACATTCGGCAATGCAGCACAATTGATTTAACGAGACATTACGAGTGACGTCCCGCAATATAATCATCAATCAACGCGTGCAAACGCGATACGCGGCTCTCCTGCCCTGCCAGATAGGCCCCCTTGTAGCCCCTTGAACGCATACCTTTCTGCTGTGCGGGGAAAATCGACATATCCTGATCGATAGTGAGCCCCATTGACGCTTCTCCTGGCTCAAATATTTCGTGCTCCACCACTGCGTCACGCTCTACCAAACCTGCAGTCGTGCGCGCCGCATCGGTAACACCTCCAGGGTCAGGCGCATACCACCAGTTATCGAAAAGACATTTTTCCGGATCCGTGGGATGCGGCCGTGCTCGCAAAAAGTGAAAGCCATCCACCCACAGCGACACCGCAAAATTTGGGAATAATGTGTAGTGGTAAGCATCGGTGAGCTGACTATCGTTCAGCTTCTCAAAATAATCGTACCCACGACCGGGCCCGAGTTTACGCCGCGCTTGTTGCAAAGCCTCTCGTGTTGCCTCGCCGCGCCCGGTAAAGTCGGCCGGATCCAAATCCCATTCCCTTAGAATACCGGCCAAGGGCTCCCCTACCACGCCTGTCTTGTCGATTGCGGGTCCGGCGTAACCACCCAGCATGATCATACGTCCGTGTCCCTCGTCAGCCATATCAAAACGCGAGGTGGTGTGGCTGGTGTCTACGCCCGAGTGAATGCGCAGTTTCTCTACCTCGGCACCCTTGGGACGGTGTACCGTATTGACGTGATAGGACTCATTAAAATTGTCCATTACCACCTTCCAGTTCACAGGAGCAACTGTTGTCTTGGCCACATAGCGCTTCCAGTTCTCGACCCCGTAAACCTCCCAATCCCCCCAGACCGGACCGAGGTATTCGCGGAGGCTGACGCAATCCGAATCCATATTAATCCAGATGAAACCGGCAAACGTCTCACAGGCAATTTCTTCCAGTAAGAGCTTCCCGCACGGGTTTCCATCGGGAAAGTCATCGGGGTCCTGCACGAAATCCAGCGTCCCATCAGGATTCCAGGCCCAGCTGTGGTACGGGCAGATAAAACGCCGCACATGACCCTTGTCATCGCTGACCAGTCGGTGCCCGCGATGCTGGCATACGTTGTAGAAGGCTTTAATACTGCCATCCTTCTGACGCACCATAAGAATTGACTCACGCCCTACCTCCTCTTGCTGCCAATCGCCGGGATTGGGTAGTTCGTCCTCACGCCCCAACAGCAACCAGACTTTAGTCCAGACGTGCTCCCACTCCTGTTCGGCAAATTCGTGGGAACTATACCGATCACCTTCCAACTTATGAGCACGCACTGATTGTTGCGGCCAATCCGGTAAATCGCTTGGAAGATTTTTATGTATTTCTTGCTCGGCCATCGTCTTTTCACCTCGTATTCCCTTAATCTCTTTCTGTCGCACCGCGTATCACTTTAGCGTTAGCGCGCTGCCTGTATTCTGTTAAGCTTTACCCTTATCAATATTCATCTGACGGCATTTTTATGACCCGCGATTATTCCCAAGACCGCATCGAACTGCAGGATGTTATGCTCAACTACACCGCAGCCGTCGACGAGCGGGATTTTGACCGTTACCGGGCCTGTTTTGCAGACGATGTCGAAATTATTGGCTTTGGTACCCAGACTTATCGCGGAATCGAGAACTGGGTAAGCTATGTCGCGGACGCTCTTAAACAGTTCAGTACCACGCAACACATGCTGGGGCCTCAATTTGCCACCATCGAAGGTGACGTGGCGCAAACCCGAAGCGATGTTCAGGCAGTCAATTTTCTCGCGGACGGCACCCTTAGCTTTACCCTTTGGGCCACCTACAAGAGCACCCTGCACCGCATTGATGGCCGCTGGGTGATCACCCGCCATGAAATTGTGATCTGTGGTGCAGTTACACACTAGCCTCGCCCTTACTTCCCTTTAAACACCGGCTTTCTACCTTCCTCATAGGCTTTGATCGCTTCTGCATGATCTTCGCTGGGACGCGTGATCAGCATATGCGATGACACCATATCAAGGTGGGTATTCAAATCCATCGTCTGACTCTGCTTGACCGCACGCTTTACCAGTTTCATCGCAAGCGGTGCTCGCTCTGCGATACTATGAGAAAATTCAAGAGAACGGGGCATCAGCTCCTCATCGTCAAACACCTGGTTCACCATGCCGATGTTAAGCGCCTCCTCGGCAGTGATCGGCTCGGCCGAAAAGAACAGCTCCAACGCCTTGGCCTCGCCGACA
>PKCY01000213.1 GCA_002862985.1 Haliea sp. | reverse complement strand
AAACACCGCTATGCGACCGCCAGACTTGGCCACGAGAGAGCAAATAATACCGATAGTGGTGGATTTTCCGGCGCCATTGGGGCCCAGCAGCGCGAAAAAATCGCCCTGCTCGACCTCCAGGCTAATCCCTTTTAGAGCCTCAAAGCCGTTGTCGTAGACCTTGCGGAGGTTTTCAATGGTCAGTGCTGGTATCATTGCCTAAGAAATAGCTGCGTCGCCGAACAAGCGCGCAATTGTACTCGGAATTACACCGTTAGACGACTACACATGACTGATGAACAATATCGCCAACACTGCAGGGCTCTTCTCACCGAGTTTACCCAGAACCTGGTAACCCGGACCGATCAACTCTCGCAGGATCACCCTCTGCGGGAACTAGCAGGCGCATATCTGGCAGTGCTGGAGTCGACGGAAGACTTCTATGGCAAGGGTAGCGCGCTTGTCGTCAGATTGTTCGATACCTATCCGGATTTCGCTCCGATTTTTCCGCGTGAACTGCTGTGGTTTTTCGGCGGAGACTGCCTCCATTATATGCCCGATGAAGAAATCGCAGAGTTCCAACAATTGGAAGAATTGCGATTCGCGGCTGCTCGCCGAGGCGAAACATTCAACATACGTGAATCTAGAGCTAAGCTGCTGAAGTTACAGTAGAAATTTCAACTGCAATTGCTGCGTTGGGACTTGACGCAACCGCCCTGTATTCCTACAATGCGCGCCTCTTGATGGAGACCGCAGCGTCCCCTTCGTCTAGTGGCCTAGGACACTGCCCTTTCACGGCGGTAACAGGGGTTCGAACCCCCTAGGGGACGCCATTCATCAAGAGTGGACATCATCCATCAAACCCTGTTCAGCGGGAATAGCTCAGTTGGTAGAGCGCAACCTTGCCAAGGTTGAGGTCGCCGGTTCGAACCCGGTTTCCCGCTCCAGTTATACCCTCACGACAGACCCTAATCCCCCTCCAGCTTAATCGACACACTGTTAATACAATAGCGTAAGCCAGTGGGTTCAGGTCCATCATTAAACACATGCCCCAGGTGTGCTCCGCAGCCTTTGCACATAACTTCCGTGCGCATCATCCCTTGGCTGGTATCGCGATCCTCCAGGATTACCTCACTATCCAACGGCCTAAAGAAACTCGGCCAGCCGCAGCCTGAGTCGTACTTACTATCGGAGAGAAATAATGAATCGCCACAACATCGGCAGTGATAAACCCCGTGGTCTTTGCAGTCCCAGTATTCGCCGGTAAACGGCCGCTCGGTGCCTTTTTCCCGACAAACATGGAATTCTTCGGGAGTCAATTTCTCACGCCACACAGAATCGTCTATTTCGTTGTTGGGTTTCTTCATTTCAAGCCTCACGTTCGCTAGATCACACCAATACCATAGCGTACACTAGCGGCTCTTCACCGACCACAGGTCCTATATCCATGGCGGACATCCACATCGATGATTTTTACCGTGATGTGGCGAAAATATTTCTTCGTCTGTATGCACAGTTTCCACGCAAAACCATACTCTACGTCGAAGATATCAGCGGGCCCGACGAACCGGACGAGTTCGGCCTTCACAACCCTCGTTTTCACGCTTGCTTCAGTACCATGGTGTGGCTGGCAGACCACGACTACCTCTGTTTTGAAGGGACGATTCTCCAGGAAGCTCTAGACCAGGTAGTATTGAGTCAAAAGGCATTTTTAATTCTAACCTCGCGATCCGAATTAGATGAGGGGTTCAGGGTACACAATCCTTCCCTTCCCCCCAGTGTGGCACAGGAATTCCAATCCAATATATCGCAGCTACGCGGTGCGATGAAAGGCGGTTCCAGTATCATGATTAAAAACTGCGTCCGCTACTTGCTCGACCATTCTGTGGTCGATAGTTTCTAATAGAAGTGCTTACAGAGTGCTCACTCGATAGAGAATGCAATCATCATATCCTGTGACGATCATGCGCATTCCGCAGAGATCCAGATCCAATGCAGCATCATTTGTGTCGATGAGCAGAGGGCGGCCGGAAAGATCGGCAATTTTCGACTTCGCGGCGACGATACTTATGTTCTCTAATCCAACTGATCGAATCACCGCGGGAGAAAGCTGTTGATTGCCCCGCCCAAAAATGTGGCCCTGACCTCCGATTGCTGTCACTAATATAGTCGCGGGACCTGGAGCCTGTTGCAACAACTGGAGTAACTCTTCTTCGTTAACATCCCCTGCCACAAGTCGACTGTCGCGCACTACGTCGACACCCAGCAGAGTATTAGGCAGCTTCATTGCCGTCATAATGGCAGCCGTCGTCGAACCAGGGCCAATGAGGTAGGTTCTCTCAGGCTCCATAGTGTCTAGTTGCCACGCGGCGATATCTGCTGCTGCCAGGCCCTGATCTTCTCTCCCTCCAGCCTTGGTATGCTGTAAATAGTGTCCATTACTAGGCACCAATAGTTCTCCGTAGAATCGACTCCAAACTGTCCCGCGGCGAAAAGCATCCTCATCGATATCACGCACTTCCGCTTTCCCAACATTAACTAGTCCCCCCGTCGCTATTTTACAGAGCAATTCCCCGGCTGCCTCCGGTGACACGGCAAACACCCCAGAGTGCATTTTTACGCCGGCCGGAATACCCAGCACAGGACAACGTAAACCCGCAACATCGCAAATATCGCGCGCTGTACCGTCACCTCCGGCAAATAGGATAAGGTCGACATCGGCTTCGATCATTGCAGTGACCGCACGTCGGGTATCTTCAGCCGTAGTCAATTCGCTATCTGTACTGCCCAATACGGTCTTGCTGAGGGCCAGTTGCCGTAATGCACTTTCTCCCATAGCGCCGGCCCAGCAGGTGAATTTGAATGTATCTGCGATGTTCACTAGCGGCTTTAGAGCACGCAGCGCACGATCAAGCGCGCGGCGCCTCTTATCCGGTGTCAAATCAAGCGCAAATTCGCGAAGAGCGGCGCCATCACTACCCTTCAATGCCAGACTACCTCCGAGTCCCGCCAGAGGATTGATCACTAGTCCCACGTGCAACGTAGCAGTCATTGCAGCGATCCCTGACGCTCATATACACACCCAAGCGCTCGGATCAGCTGCAGCTGCGGATGCGACAGTGCCGTTCCCCTCACGGCAGCGCCTGCTAGCTCCCTGCGAACTCGATACTGTTTACGCAGTAGATCGAAACCTTGTTCGGGGGAAGCGCTGGACTTGTTGTGCAACACCGCCTGACGCAACAGCTCATCATCCTTAAAAATGTCGTAGCGCGACTGCAGAAGGTGCCTGACGAACTCGGCATCGGACAGATTGGCTGGGGCGTTGACTGCCGGCGGATTAGCAAGCGGACTTTCCCCGGTTGGTTGCGCAACAGCGAAGTGATTGCACAACGCTTCACTTACAATACGTGTCGCCTGAATCTTGCCATCCAAGCTATACCCTGCAATGTGCGCGGAACCGAGCGCGACACGTTCCAACAGGTCTGGCTTAATGTCAGGTTCGCCCTCCCAGACGTCCAGGACTACAGACAGATCATCCCTGGTCTGCAGTAAAGCCAGCAGCGCCTTATTGTTAATCACCGGTCCACGACTTGCATTGATCAACAGACTACCTGTGCGCATGCACTTCAATTCTGCATCTGCCAGCAAGTGCATGCTTGGCCAAGGCTGATGGTGGGTAAGTTCCGCATGCAGACTTACAATATCGCAGTCCAGAACGGCGGACAGTCCGGCCCCACTCGATATAGTGTTCTGATCCAGCCAGGGATCGAATATGCTGTAACGGATACCCAATACTTTCAGACGCGCAGCGAGCGCTCTGCCAATAACACCATAACCGACAATACCAACGCGCCCCCCGTTCAGAATATTCTCGAGCTTTTGCCCCACAGCTGCGATGGCAGTCAGCACATATTCCACCACTGAGTTTGCGTTAGAGCCTGGAGCATGGGCAAACGCGATGCCACATCGCGATAGGTAATTTTGATCTATATGATCAAACCCACTGGTAGTTGTACCGACGTATTGAATGGAACTGCCGGTGAGCAGCGTCTCGTCAACCCGGGTCACTGATCTTACCAGCAGAGCATCGGCTCCGCGTAACTGCGCCTTTCGTAACGCCCGCCCATTAACGTAACGCACAGTCACCCTCGAACCAAGATAATGCTCTACGCCAGGGATGTTCTCATCAGCGAGTACTGTGATATTCACTCTACAGGTAGTTCCTGTACCAGCTTCTGACAACGGCGGGTCAATGGCCCAGTCAAATTGAGGTCACAAAGATAATCCAGCGCCGCCTGCGCACCCTTGCGAGTGAATGTAAAATGTGGGATCTCAGTGACTTTCGGAATATGGGCTTCGAGGCCAGTCAATTGCCGAGCCAATAAGACCTGTGACCAGTTCTCCTGTAATCGCTGCTTCACTTTGGCGGCCCCTCGAATATCCAACTCCTGAACACGGCCCAGCCCTTTGGCAAGAGCGTCCAGGTCGCTAAAAGATTGCAATAAGCGAGCCGCTGTTTTTGCGCCTATACCAGGAACTCCGGGAATATCGTCCACCGGGTCACCTACCAGCGCAAGATAATCGGCAAACTGATGTGGCTTGACACCAAATTTACGTTCGAAAGTCACAGAGTCCAGCCTCTCACCCTGAGCATAGTCCCACCAGTAATCTTGCGGACTTTGTAGGATCTGACCCAGATCCTTATCCCGTGTTACCACAGTGACGGAGATCTTATTTTCATGGCATACATGAGCCAAACTAGCCAGATAATCATCCGCTTCGTAGCGCGGTCCGCCATAGCAGACGAGACCCAGTCGCTCGGTCATTTCCCTGCATGCCTTCAGCTGAAACGCCAAATCGTCATCCGGCAGTTCTCTGCTGCTTTTGTATGCGGCATAGATATCGTTCCGATAATTACTACCGAGACTCTCATCGAACGCGGCCCCGCCCCAAAAAGTGTTTCCTGCCTCTTCAATAAAATCCAACAGAAACTTGGTGTAGCCATATACTGCATGTACCGGCTGGCCCTTTTGCGTATGCCAGCGATCGGGTAATGAAAACCAGGCTCGAAAAATATAGATAGAAGCATCGATAAGCCAAGCGCGATTCTCGTTCATGTGTCCAACTCGGTCAGACTGAACGAAAGCTGTTCGGCAGGAATCTCGTGGGAAAATTCACGGCACAGCTGCCGATAGAACAAACTTGCGCGCTCCGGCAGTCCCGTTTGTTGCCAAATACATGTCTGCTGCAGTATCGCAATGTGGAAAGCTTCATCCTCCGTTGTTTCTGGGCCCAGCAGGGTTAGATTGTCCAGACTTACCTGAAAGCGAAAGCGGCAGGCCTTGGAAAAAAACCACTCCAGGGCCTGGGGCTTTACTTCTGCTGCCTGAAACGCTTTTTGTTGCTCTAAACTGCGACCGTCGGGAGCATACCAATAACCAAAATCCGCTTGCTTTCTGCGTTGTGTTCCAGCGATACACCAGTGCGCAACCTCATGGAGCGCGCTGGCAAAATAATCCTCGCGATAATAGATTACATGGAGCGCTGCGTCTGACTCGGCCGGCTGATACAGTGGCTCGATCGCTCCGCCGGCCAGCCGGGTATTCCAGCGAGCGAAAAAGCACTGGCTAAACACCTGTTCCAGGCGTGCCGATACACAGGATTCGCCCAGAGATTCAGAGACTGCGCCTACCGGTTCCATTACTTCAATTCCGCTTTGCGCAGCAGGTAACGATACTCGGTATCAACCGTTTCCTGCAATAACAACTCATGTCCGAGAAACTCGCAAAAACGGGGTATATCCCGCTCGGTAGTGGGATCAGTCGCGAGAATCTGAAGCGTTTCCCCGGCAGAAATATCCCGGACTTTGTTGTGCAGTAACATAACGGGTTCGGGACACATTAGTCCTGTGGCATCGAGTATATGATCAGGTTTTATCGACATGTATGAATATTATCAGCTGTGGACCAAGAGTTCCGCTTCTGCGCGGGGCAACAAATCCCACTGTTCACTGTCAGCGTCGTAAATAATGCAGAGCTCGTTGCTGCGGATCTGGCGTTGTAAAGACTCGACTTTACTATCAAGCGTCACCTCCCGTTCTCCGTAATCCGTTCCGTCTCGGCTGGCATAGTCTTCTAATAGGGCCTGTAGCACCTCCTTCTGCAATCGCTGGGGGGGTACCTGTATAAATTGCGCCATCTGCTGATTCTGCTCCTTTTGGTATGGGCGAATGCACGCTAAACTATTAGTTAAGCTAACAAATAAGCTCGGCTAATATACGAGCTTAACTTGTAAATGTGGAGTCAAATTCGTGCATACATCCTACATTGTTACCTTCACTAGTGATGATCGTCCGGGCTTGGTTGAGCAGCTGTCCCGCGTCATTGAAAACAATGGAGGCAACTGGCACGAGAGCAGGCTATCCCAACTAGGGGGAATGTTTGCCGGTCTCATCCTGGTATCGCTGCCCAAGGAGGGCGCGTCGGCTCTGGAAACAGAGCTAAAGAACCTGTCGGCCAGCGGACTGAGCGTACAGTTGACCTCCACCGGTGATCGCTCAGATCCGGTAGCTGGCCGCAATATCAACCTCACTGTCATGGGCCCAGATCGTTTGGGCATTGTCCGGGAAATTTCTCATGCCCTGGCGAATCGGCACATCAATGTACTGCAAATGGACAGCCAGGTTAACAGCGCTCCCATGAGCGCCGAAATGATTTTTACCGCATCTATAGAGGCGTGGATACCAGAAACTACCGACTCGGATGATCTGTGTGACGCGTTGGATGCAATTGCCGATAACATGACACTGGGGATCGATCTGAATAGCCCTTTGTGATGATGTTAATCATCATTACCGCGTCGTTGCACTAATCCGCGTAGTGCTATCCACAAGAATGTAACGAAAGCGGCGCACGCAGCAATACCAACGGTTATCAGCACTGCGCCCAGAAAGAGGGCTGTCATTTCTTCGATGGAAATACCGAACTGTTCAACGGCCGTCCAAACGAGAACCGCCATAGCAGCCACACCAAGAAGAACGGTTCGATAAAAACGTCGGCGCGCTTTGCTGCCTGATGTGCCCGGACCTTGCTCAGCTATCACTGGGAACTGAGGCTGGCAGTACAGGTGTATCACTCTGCACGTCGATGTTTTGTGCGCGATGGCGAAGCACATGATCCATTAGTACGATTGCCAGCATCGCCTCCGCGATTGGCGTAGCGCGAATTCCCACACACGGGTCGTGTCGGCCGTGAGTCACCACTTCCGTAGCAGCACCGTGAATATCGATAGTAGCGCCCGGAAGTCGAATACTGGATGTGGGTTTAAGCGCTAGACTAACCTCAATATTCTGGCCGCTGCTAATCCCTCCCAGGATCCCACCTGCATTGTTCCCTACAAACCCCTCAGGTGTCAGCAGGTCTCTGTGTTCGCTTCCACATTGCTCAACACAGTCAAATCCAGCGCCGATTTCCACGCCCTTGACAGCGTTGATACCCATCAACGCAGTGGCGATATCCGCATCGAGTCGGTCGAACACGGGCTCACCCAGCCCTGGCATAACGCCGCTGGCTACCACATTGATGCGCGCACCTATGGAATCACCGCGCTTGTTAAGCTCAGCCATATAAGATTCCATTTCTGGAATCTTATCCGGATCTGGACAAAAAAACGGGTTGCTCTCTACCACATCCCAGTCTACCCGCTCGGACACTATCGGCCCAAGCTGAGCAAGGTAACCGCGAATCGTAATACCATAGCGCTCAAACAAGTACTTCTTCGCAATCGCACCAGCGGCTACGCGCATCGCCGTTTCCCGCGCAGAGGAGCGGCCTCCCCCTCGATAGTCGCGAAAGCCATACTTTTGATTATAGGTATAATCAGCGTGTGCTGGACGAAAGCGATCCTTGATATCAGTATAATCTTTGGAGCGCTGATCTGTGTTTTCAATGAGTAGGCCAATCGGCGTGCCCGTGGTCACGCCTTCAAATACGCCTGACAAAATCCGCACCTCATCCGCCTCGCGTCGTTGCGTTGTAAAGCGGGAGGTACCAGGTTTTCGCCTATCAAGATCGGGCTGAAGATCGGATGTGCCCAACGATAATCCAGGAGGACAGCCGTCGATAACGCAACCCAGAGCGGGCCCATGGCTCTCGCCAAAGCTGGTTATCGTAAATAATTTGCCTATTGAATTCCCGGACATAGTGCTCTCGTGCTTTCCCGTTTCGTAGCATCAAAGTCGAGTATTATAATCCTAATTGGCGCCATTTTGTGCTGTATTCTTGCAGCTCCCGGGCACTAATAGCGAACACACCCTCTCCGCCATGCTCAAATTCCAGCCATGTAAAGGGCACCTCAGGGTACGCTTCCTCCAGCGCAGTCCAGCTGTTACCGACCTCGACCACCAGTAAGCCTGTGTCTCGTAACCAGGTTTCGGCACACGATAATATTCGGCGGGTTAGTGCCAATCCGTCTGCGCCCGAGCCCAAAGAGTTCTCTGGCTCATGATGATATTCAGCGGGCATGGCCGCAATATCAGCCGCGTCAACGTAGGGCGGATTGCTGAGAATAAGATCGTAGCGACCATCACCCAATTCGTCGAATAAATCCGACTGAATGATTGAAACCCGATCTACGAGTTCCAGCGCTGCGGTATTCTCCTGTGCAAGTTCCAGGGCGGCGCTATCGATATCCAGCAAATCGACCCTGGCGGCTGGAAAATAGTGCGCTACTGCCAGCCCAATACAACCCCCGCCACAGCACAAATCGAGTATCCGTGTGGGCTCTGGGCCGCTGTACCACGGTCTGAATTCAGCCAGAATCAACTCAGCGATGGGCGACCTAGGGATAATAGCTCGCGGGTCACATAGATATTCCAGTCCAGCAAACCAGGCCCGCCCCAAAAGGTACGGCAGCGGTATATGCTCCTCGATACGTCGCCCCAGTAAGGATCGTAATCGGGTGATCCCCTCGGGGCTGAGCGGGTCTGGCAGCACATCATCGCTGGAATCAAGCGGTAGACCAGCGACTGACAATACCAGTTGCACGGACTCGTCCCAGGCACTGTCTGTACCGTGGCCAAAAAAAACGTCACTGTTTTGCAGTGCTTCACTGCAAAACTGCAGTGCCTGACCGACAGTTTGTGGTTGATCCCGCAAAGTTTCAGTATTACTCATGTCGCAAGTGTAACTGATTCTCGAGCAGGATTTGCGTTTCGCCACCGGGACTGTTGGTTTGCCTTGAAGCCACGGCATTGCTAACATAATTGTCCCCGTTTTGCGGGTATCACACCATGACGGAGTCGCTCTTTTGGAAGATCATTGGGCAAAAATAATTGAAGCGATAGGCGAAGACCTGAATCGACCAGGCCTGGCGGATACACCAAAACGCGCTGCTGGTGCATTTAAGTTTTTAACACAAGGCTACTCACAGTCCGTCGACAGCGTCGTCAACGGCGCCCTATTCCCATCCGAATCCAGTGAGATGATTTTGGTTCAGGATATAGAGCTTTATTCCCTGTGCGAACATCACCTGTTACCGTTCATTGGGAAATGCCATGTGGCGTATATTCCGACAGGCAACGTTTTGGGCCTCTCAAAGGTTGCACGGATCGTGGACGTATTCGCAAGGCGTCTGCAAATACAGGAATCCCTGACCGCCCAGATTGCTGAAACTATTATGGAAGTCACCAATGCCCAAGGTGTTGGCGTCATTATCGAAGCACAACACATGTGCATGATGATGCGGGGCGTTGAAAAGCAGAATTCCTCGATGAAAACGTCAGCGATGCTGGGGACTTTTCGGACCGAACAAAAAACTCGGGACGAGTTTCTGTCTCTATTGCGAATGTAAATTCAGTCCGGTAGGTGACATCGTAATACTAGTCGGCGATACGCAGTAACTCCACGTGCAGGTATTGTCGGTCGGTTGTCCGAGAAGAGCTGTACACGACCATTCGATAGGAAACCTCTTTTTCCAGTGCATATACCCTGTAACGTTGCATATCTTCCCTGCCATAAAGTACGCGTTGGCCAAAAATGCGATTAGCCCACTGGGAACCATGGCCACAAGCGCGTCCATTACAGGTGAACAATTCACTCGCTCCCTCTTCGATTTCTGCGGAGCCAAGGAGTTCTTCCATTACTTCCGCCGAGGTAAACCCATCCACTATCTGCCAGGTATAGCTAAACAAGGTTCCAGTAAGCCTTTCGCTGTTCTTGAAGCGCCATTTCCCCCGCACTTTCTGTATGGCACCCAGACCGACTTCGTGATCTATTACTTCCGCCTCCAAGAATGCAATTTGTCTAGCATGAGGGTATTCATTTAGCGCTTGTAAAAGTGCCTCCGGTGTCGGTTCAGCTGCGATCGCGGGTAAACACACGATGGCGCCAATAAATCCAAACACATACAGCACTGCCTTGATAGATTTAAATCTGCTCATGCTGATTCACACTCTTGAATACTGGATAAAAACTGCTGCAGCTGCAGCGCAATCTCGTTGACACCGAATTCCATGTGGAAATGATGCCCGCCCTCGACCGTTCTTACGCTTAGGCGCTCGATATACTGTATCGCATAATCGGCAAGCCCTGGCATTTGCAACGAGGAATCCTCTGCCAGGAGTAGCAATGTGGGCATGGTCAGAGCCCCCAGAACAGCGTTGATCTGGCCCTTACTCAGTTTAACAGCAGATGCGCCTCGTAGTCGCGCATCAGTGGTCCATGTCACACCGCCGGGACAAGGGCGCAAATTCCGCTCTACCAATATACGCGCTGCAGCAGCATCCAGACCAGACGCTTCTCGGGTTGCTACCGCCTCCTCCACACTAGGGAAAATGCGATTACTGCGAGCCTGAAGCCTCGGCTTTTCCTGCAGCGCTTTGCGTAATTGTGCAGGAAAAGTCTGCTCCGCCACTGGTTGTGGGGTAAGCGCATCAAGTAACACGAGCGCTCGCACCTTTTCTGGAAACGCGCTGGCAAGTAGAGTCGCTATTATAGCACCGCGTGAATGTCCCACCAGCTGAAACGAGTCCCACCCCAGAGCGTCAATAACACCGAGGATTTCCGGCAGGTCGTCCCATATTTGGTAGCTCGCATCAGTTGAGCGGCGAGCACTTTGGCCATGCCCGGTGAGATCCAGGGCCACGACATTATACCCCTCCAACAAAGGGGCCAGATAGGCAAAGCTGGCCGCATTGTCGAGCCAGCCATGAAGTGCCAGCAGTGGTTTTTCTTGAGGGTTACCCCACGACAATCCAGCGAGTTGTAAGTCGTTGACTTCCCATTTCACGGCTATCGGGTGACGCGGAGCAGGCTGCTGTGCCATTACACACCGACCTCGTACTCTGAAGGCAAGGCACAAAATAATAAACTCGCACACCCAGCAATGGCCATATCGAGTGACAGCGTTATAAAACCACCGGGCGAGAGAAAGGGCACAGCACCAGCGTCTCCTAGGTAACGATCAACCAGTTCGGACACCAACGGTTGATGTGAAACCAACACCACGTGCTCATCCGAGCCTTCAGCGTCAATCAAAGCGGATAACAGGTTATCCACGTCGGTCACATCACTAGCGGGTAGCAGTGCACCCACTGCCTCAGTTTTCGCATCAGAAAATGCAGCACCAATGATCCCGGCCGTTTGAGATGTTCGCAGCCAGGAGCTAAACAGTATTTGATCCGGTTCCGCTAGGCCGCGAACCTGACAGGCTTTGTGTAAGCGATGACAACCTACGCCCACGTCGTCGCGACCCGACTCGGTAAGTGCTCTCTGGCTATCGGGTATTCTCTCCTCAGCCTGTCCATGCCTCCAGATCGTCAAAATCATCGTGCCACAAATTCCACATCCACTGGCTGCTCAGTATGCATCATATCACTGAACACCTCGACCGCTGTGGGAGATTCGCTCACCCTGCGACCAGCATAGCGCCGACCCGAAGATTGATGAAGAGAGCGGCGCTTGATAAGAACGCCGGTATTTGTCGCACTACAATGCATTCGTTCAGGCTTTCGCCATATCCAACAGCAATGTATTCAGCCTGGCAACATAGCCAGCCGGATCATCGAGCTGGCCGCCCTCTACTAGAGTCGCCTGATCCAGCACAATATTCGCCAGATCTGAGAATCGATCCTCGTCAGCTTCCTGATCGAGCATAAGCGCAAGCGGATGTGCTGGATTGACCTCCAGAATAGGTTTGGTATCGGGAATATCTTGCCCCGCGGCCTCCATGATACGGCGCATCTGCGCCCCCATATCATGATCACCCACTACCAGACAGGCGACCGAATCAGTGAGACGCGCTGTCGCTCTTACTTCGCTCACCTTGTCTGTCAGAGCCTTGGTAATGCGCTCTACCAATGCCTCTGATTCCTTGGCAAGCGATTCCTTGGCAACTTTCTCCTCGTCGGTTTCACTGGTAAGGTCCAGCTCACCGCGACCGACATCCTGAAATTGCTTGCCATCGAATTCCCGCAGATGGTTCATTAGCCAGTCGTCAACCCGATCGGAGAGCAACAGTACCTCAATTCCTTTTTTACGAAATACTTCCAAATGCGGGCTTTTCTTCGCTGTGTTGAAGTTTTCGGCCACCACATAAAATATTTTTTCCTGTGTATCCTGCATCCGAGCGACATAGTCTTCCAGAGACTGATCCTGTATTTCGACATCCGTGTGTGTCGTGCTGAAGCGCAGAAGCTTGGCGATCTTCTCCTGGTTCGCCATGTCTTCAGCGGGGCCCTCCTTGATCACGGGTCCGAATTCTTTCCAGAAATTCGCGTACTTGTCTCCCTCTTTGTCCTTGGCCATTTTTCCCAACATGTCCAGTACCCTTTTGGTGAGCGCACTACGCATGGATTCAACCGCAGGGTCTTTTTGCAGAATTTCGCGGGATACATTCAAAGACAGGTCATTGGAATCGACTACACCTTTTACAAAGCGCAGATACATTGGCAGGAACTGCTCAGCCTCATCCATAATGAAAGTGCGCTGAACGTATAGTTTGAGGCCGCGGGACATCTCCCGGTTCCACATGTCAAAAGGCGCCTTGGCCGGTAGATACAACAAACTGGTGTACTCGAGTTTCCCCTCTACCTTATTGTGACTCCAGGTAAGGGGGTCCTCGAAATCGTGGGATACATGCTTGTAGAATGCACTATATTCCTCATCGCTAACCTCAGTTCGCGATCGCATCCACAAGGCAGTGGCTTCATTGACGGACTCAAACTCAACCGCAACCTCCTCCTCCGGTGTATCTTCACCCTCGGCAGGCGGCGGTGTGGGCTTGACCATCAGTACTGGTATCGAGATGTGATCGGAGTACTTCTTAATCACGCTGCGAATTCGCCAGTCGTCTGCGAACTCTTCGCAATCTTTCTTCAAAAACAGGGTAATACTGGTGCCTCGCGACTCCCTGGCTTTATCTTCGATGGAAAAGTCTGCTTCACCACAAGATTCCCACAATACACCGGAATCTGCCGACTCACCGGCCTTGCGAGTATGCACTTCGACGCGATCAGCCACAATAAAGCCAGAATAGAAACCAACGCCAAACTGTCCAATTAACTGGGAATCCTTACGTTCATCACCCGTAAGGCTTTCAAGAAAAGAAGCGGTACCGGATTTCGCGATAGTACCCAGGTTCTCTATAACTTCATCCCTGTTCATACCAATGCCGTTGTCACTGATAGTGATGGTGTTGGCGTCCTTATCCAGGTCCACACGAATCTCATACTCGCCCTGACCCTCGAGCAGCGACTCGTCGGCTAGTACCGCGAAACGCAGTTTGTCGATGGCATCACTGGCGTTGGAGATAAGTTCGCGCAGAAAAATTTCTTTGTTGCTGTACAGGGAGTGGATCATCAGGTGGAGCAGTTGTTTAGCCTCGGTTTGGAAACCGAGGGTCTCTTTTTTCGCTTCAACAGTCATGGGAGCCTCTTGGTCTAACCTATTGATTTAAAGGATAATTGCTTGCTGCTGGTGATATTGGGGTTGAGGGCTGCAATTTCAAGGCGTGGCGCCCAGATTCCCTGCCCATATAAGCTGAATTAACCTATTGCAAGATCGGCGCATAGAAAGGTTCGCTGGCAGTAATCCAAAAAAAAGCCCATCGCAAGACAGGCTTTTTTATTGACTGCTGATTACCGATCAAAAAACTACCAGCCAGTAACCTCGGCCAATCCCGATCCAATATCTGCCAAACTGCGAACAGTCTTAACGCCCGCATCCTGCAATGCGGCAAACTTCTCGTCAGCCGTGCCCTTCCCGCCAGCGATGATAGCACCCGCATGCCCCATGCGCTTGCCTTTGGGCGCCGTAACACCGGCAATATAGGACACTACCGGCTTCGTTACCTTAGCCTTGATATAAGCAGCCGCTTCTTCTTCCGCAGTGCCGCCGATTTCACCAATCATCACAATCGCTTCCGTCGCAGGATCGTCCTGGAACATCGCAAGGATGTCGATAAAATTGGAACCCGGAATGGGGTCACCACCAATGCCAACACAAGTAGATTGACCAAATCCCGCGTCAGTTGTCTGCTTAACCGCTTCATAGGTAAGGGTTCCGGAGCGCGAAACAATGCCGACCTTACCGGGCAAATGGATGTGGCCGGGCATAATACCGATCTTGCACTCTCCGGGAGTGATGACACCGGGGCAGTTGGGGCCAATGAGGCGCACACCCAGTTCGTCACACTTCACCTTTGCTTCAAGCATGTCCAGCGTGGGAATGCCTTCTGTGATGCACACGATAAGTTTAATGCCCTCATTGGCCGCCTCGAGAATAGAGTCCTTGCAAAAAGCGGCAGGCACGTAGATAACCGATGCTTCAGCACCGGTTGTAGCCACTGCGTCAGCCACTGTGTTGAATACCGGCAACCCCAGATGTTCCTGACCACCCTTGCCCGGCGTTACTCCGCCGACCATCTTGGTGCCGTACTCAATTGCCTGCTCAGAGTGAAACGTTCCTTGAGAACCTGTGAAACCCTGGCAAATCACCTTGGTGTTCTTATCTATAAGAATACTCATTACGCGGCTCCTCCCGCTGCTTTAACGGACTGCTGAGCTGCGTCTGTGAGGCTGGTTGCAGCGATGATATTCAAGCCACTATCAGCCAATACTTTTCGCCCCAACTCAGCATTGTTGCCTTCCAGACGAACAATCACTGGCACTTCAACACCAATTTCTTCTACCGCGCCGATGACGCCCTCGGCGATAAGATCGCAGCGCACAATGCCGCCAAAGATATTGATTAGAACCGCCTTGACCTTGTCATCAGACAGGATGATCTTGAATGCCTCGGAAACACGTTCCTTGGTAGCGCCGCCACCGACATCAAGGAAGTTGGCGGGAAAGCCGCCGTGCAAGGCAACAATATCCATGGTGCCCATAGCGAGGCCAGCGCCATTAACCATACAACCAATATTTCCATCCAACGCTACGTAATTGAGTTCCCATTGGGCAGCGTGAACTTCGCGCTCGTCCTCTTGAGTCGTATCGTGCATCTCTCGCAGACCGCTCTGGCGGTAAAGCGCATTGCTATCCACACCAATTTTAGCGTCAAGGCAGTGCAGATCACCCTGGCCGGTAATTACCAGCGGATTAATCTCTATCAGAGCCAAATCCTTTTCTACGAACATCTGTGCCAGACCCATGAATATCTTCACAAATTGCTTTATTTGATTGCCAGACAACCCGAGTTTGAACGCAAGCTCACGACCCTGGTAAGGCTGTGGGCCTACCAGCGGATCAACAATGGCGCGCAAAATCTTGTCCGGAGTGTCTTCAGCCACCTTTTCGATTTCCACACCACCCTCAGTAGAGGCCATGAAGACAATTCGACGTGATGATCGGTCAACTACCGCGCCCAGATACAGTTCTTCTGCAATATCAGTGCAGGTTTCTACCAGAATCTTACTGACCGGCTGGCCACTTTCATCCGTTTGGTAGGTTACGAGACGTTTGCCTAGCCATTGCTTGGCAAAGGCTTCAATTTCTTCTTTAGTTGTGACCAGTTTCACGCCACCAGACTTGCCCCGCCCGCCGGCATGCACCTGGGCTTTAACCACCCACTTATCCCCACCGATTTTGGTTGCTGCGGCTACCGCTTCCCCGGGGTTATCAACTGCATATCCCTGGGACACCGGCAAACCGTATTCCTCAAAAAGTTGCTTACCTTGATATTCATGAAGGTTCATGTTCTATCCTGTTTTCAATTCCTGACTGTCGTTAATTAAGGTTACTCGGCTATTAGATTCCGCCGGGGAAACCCGTGAAAATCCGCACACGTCGGCAATTTTTTGTGTTGTACGCGCACGGACAAATTTTCTATCGCTTTTTTCGATTGGCTATATGAATAGCCTGGCCATCTACTGCCAGGGCAGCTTCATGCACTGCCTCGGATAACGCCGGATGACTGAAGACCGTTAGGGCCAGGTCTTCGGCGCTTGAACCAAACTCCATGGCGATGACCACTTGCTGCACGAGATCCGCTGCTGAGGGGCCTACAATGTGGCAGCCAAGTATGCGATCTGTCTCAGCGTGGGCAATGAGTTTAACCATTCCTTCGGAATCATTGGCTGCCAACGCTCTTCCGCTAGCAGCGAATGGGAATACGCCAATCTTGTACTCGACCCCATCCGCTTTTAGTTCCTGCTCGGTTTTTCCAACAGCTGCAATTTCCGGGTGAGTATAGATTACTGAGGGAATACAGTCGTAATTCATTTGGGCTTGTTTCCCGGCAATGCGCTCTACGACCATCACCCCTTCCTCGGATCCTTTATGAGCGAGCATCGGACCTCTGACAACATCACCTACCGCATAAACATTGGGTGCTTCAGTTTCACAATATTCGTTGACATAGATATACCCACGCTCGTCCAACGTTAGGCCACTGTCGGTTGCAAACAGGCCTTCAGAGTGAGGCTTGCGTCCTACTGCAACAATCAATTTATCAAATGATTCAGTGTGCTCGCCTTCGGCAGTGGAATAGGTCACTTCCACTTTCCCCTTCTTTACTTCCGCTTTGGTAACGCGGGCACCCAGGCGGATATCCAAACCCTGTTTTTTGAGGATCTTGCCAGTTTCTTTAGCGATTTGTATATCCATCATGGGCAGAAAGGTGTCCAGCGCTTCCAACATAACCACCTCGGAGCCGAGGCGTCGCCAGACACTGCCAAGTTCCAGACCAATTACCCCGGCGCCAATGACGCCAAGTCGACCGGGCACGTCAGTTAGTTCCAATGCGCCGGTGGAATCGATGATGTATTCATTATCTATTGGGGCCGGTGGGATATTTACTGGCAGAGAGCCTGCTGCAACAATGATTTTATCAGCTTCGATTTCCATCACCTCACCCGCCGCGTTGGTCACCTCTACCTTCGCCCCGACCAACACTTTACCCTTACCAGAAATAGCAGTAACACCGTTGTGCTTGAATAGCCCGGCTATCCCACCGGTCAATTGATCAACTATTGTCTGCTTTCTAGCAAGCATGAGAGGAACATCAATCGTAGGTTTTTTTACGCTAATGCCGTGGATCTCAAGGCCATCTCTAGCCTCAGCATACTTGTGACTGCTGTCGAGGAGGGCTTTGGAAGGTATACACCCGACATTCAGGCAGGTGCCTCCTAATTGAACTTTACCCTTTTCGTCCAGCCACTGTTCTACGCAGGCCGTTTTGAACCCAAGCTGAGCGGCCTTGATAGAAGCTACATATCCAGCTGGCCCTGCACCGATGACTACTACATCATATTTTTCAGACATCATATTTCCCAATCAAAGTCGTTTACACTATTAGGGCGCGAGGCAGCATCTCGCCTCGCATCCGACTCGATGATTTCTAGAGTTGCAAAATAATTCGGGCTGGATCCTCAATCAAATCCTTGATTGCCACCAAAAACTGCACAGCAGTTTTTCCATCGATAATACGGTGGTCGTAGGTCAAGGCCAAATACATCATGGGTAAAACAACTATTTCTCCATTAACGGCCATTGGCCTGTCCTGAATTTTGTGCATGCCCAGAATACCCGTCTGTGGCGGGTTAAGGATAGGCGTGGAAAGCAACGAACCAAATACTCCGCCATTAGTGACCGTAAATGTGCCACCGGTCATATCATCGATTGTGAGCTTATTGTCCCGCGCACGCAGTCCCATATCTCTGATGGCTGCCTCAACGTCCGCCAGACTCATAAAGTCCGCATCGCGCATTACCGGCACAACAAGACCGCCGTCCGTTGACACTGCCACGCCTATATCCTGATAGCCGTGGTAGACAACATCATTGCCATCAAGGGATGCATTTACCGCAGGAAAACGCTTCAGGGCCTCGCAGGCTGCTTTAACGAAAAAACCCATGAAGCCCAGTCGCGTGCCGTTATGCGTCTTTTCGAACTGCTCTTTATACTTACTGCGAAGCGCCATTACCGGGGCCATATTCACCTCGTTAAAGGTGCTGAGCATGGCTGTTTCCTGCGATGCGCTGAGTAAACGCTCGGCAATTTTTGCCCGCATGCGGGTCATCGGCACTCGTCTCTCTACTCGCTCACTGGAGGGCCCCGAGAGGGCTTTTTCGACAACCGGTGTTGCAGGCTCTGGCGGGGGCGGGGTTTCAGCCAGCGCCGATTCCCGAGATTTCATATATTTAAGAATATCTTCCTTGGTAATACGGCCATTTTTACCCGTGCCGGAGATTTCACGCGTATCCAGTTTGTGCTCGTCAACGAGCTGCCTGGCAGCGGGGCCCAGCAAATCAGGACTCAATGCCGCTTGCTTATCTCTGTCAGCGCTTGGCGTTTGCGCAGGGGTTTCCACAGGGGTTTCCGCAGCCTTCTTGGTGCTAGATTTCCCTTCTTCCAGAGTTGCCAGCGACTGCTGACTTTCCACCGTGTCACCTTCGCGGACAAGTATCTGGGTGATTACACCATCCTGCGGAGCCAGCACTTCCAGCACTACCTTGTCCGTCTCGATCTCGACAATGAGCTCATCGCGAGCAACAGCGTCACCTTCTGACTTGTGCCACGCAGCCACCTCTCCATCTGCTATGGATTCCGGGAAGGCAGGCGCCTTGATTTTTATTGCCATTTCAAATCCCTTAAGAAACGCCGATCGTTACTAGTGACCCCAAGGCATTTCACCGAGGGCGTCATCAATGAATTTTTCCATCTGTTCCACATGCAGTGCCATATAGCCAGCAGCAGGCGCTGCAGAGGAATCTCTGCCGAGATAACGTAGGTAGACATCGACCTTATGTCGCTGTATCACTCGCCGCATATGGTGCTGGCTTGCATACCAAGCGCCCTGATTCATGGGCTCTTCCTGACACCATACCGCATCAACAATGTTCGGGTAGGAACGCTGAAGGATTTCCAACAGCTCATTCTCTGGAAAAGGATAAAGCTGCTCCAGACGCAATATAGCAATATGATTCAGCTCACGTTCTCGCCTGGCTGCCCGCAAATCATAAAACACTTTACCGCTGCATATAATAATACGTTGCACTTTGGATTTGTCGAAGTCATCCGTCTCATCCAGTACATTGTGGAACCGCCCTTCGGCTAGCTCTTCCAGTGAAGATATCGCCTCTTTATGTCTCAATAAACTTTTGGGAGACATAACAATAAGCGGTTTGCGCAACGGACGAATTGCCTGTCGGCGCAGCATGTGAAACACCTGTGCGGGTGTAGTGGGAGCACAAACCTGCATGTTGTGCTCCGCACACAATTGCATAAAGCGCTCCAGCCGGGCAGATGAGTGCTCAGGCCCCTGACCCTCATAGCCATGCGGCAATAACATTGTCAAACCACACAGCCGCGCCCACTTATGTTCTCCACTGGCAATAAACTGATCGATAACCACCTGGGCACCGTTGGCAAAGTCACCAAATTGCGCTTCCCAAATTACCAACCCCTGAGGCAATGTCGTTGCATATCCGTATTCAAATGCGAGCACAGCTTCCTCAGACAATAAGGAGTCATATATGTCGAAATCTGCTTGCTCATCCCCGATATGTTGCAATGGAATGTAAGCACTGCCATTCATTTGATTGTGTAAGACGGCGTGCCGGTGGGAGAAAGTTCCACGCCCCACATCCTGTCCTGTCAAACGCACCGGATAACCCTCCTGCAACACAGATGCATAGGCCAGGTTTTCTGCGAACCCCCAATTAAGTGACATGGCTCCAGCTGCCATTTTGCGACGATCTTCAAGAATTTTCGAGACTTGTCGCTGCAAGGGAAAGCCATCAGGTGCCAGATTAGTACTTTGTGCTAATGCTTGCAGCGCGTGAATATCCATGCTGGTGTCACACTTCATCGTCCACTTGTGGCCCAGATAAGGGGACCAATCCACGAATAGCATTTTGTTGGGCTGTGAGACCAGGCTGCTTACCAGAGGTTCATCGCGATCCAGAGCCTCTCGATAGCGCTCCACCAATGCGTGAACATCTTCTTCGCTTAATACACTCTCGGCCACAAGCCTATCGGAGTAGAGTTCCTGAGTTGTTTTGTGATTGCGAATTTTCTGGTACATGAGCGGCTGAGTCACTTCGGGCTCATCAGCCTCATTGTGTCCACGCCGTCGATAGCATACGAGATCGATCACCACGTCTTTTTTAAATTCAGTCCGATAATCGACCGCCAACTGCGTCACGAATAATACGGCCTCGGGGTCATCCGCATTGACGTGAAATATCGGCGCCTGCACCATCTTCGCGATATCGGTGCAATACTCCGTAGAGCGCGCGTCCTCGCGTTTGTGAGTTGTAAATCCCACCTGGTTGTTCAGCACTATATGAATAGTTCCCCCCGCGTAGTAGCCCCGTGTTTGCGACATTTGGAAGGTTTCCATCACCACACCCTGCCCCGCAAACGCCGCGTCTCCGTGCAATACAATGGGCACTACCAAATCCCCGTACTGGTCGTCGCGTCGCTCCTGCCGGGCGCGAACGGAGCCCTCCACCACGGGCGACACAATTTCCAGATGAGAGGGATTGAATGACAGAGCAAGATGTACTTCCCCTCCCGGCGTCATCACATTGGAAGAGAAGCCCTGATGATATTTTACGTCGCCGGAACTGGTGTACTGCGCTCTACCCTCGAATTCAGCAAATAGCTCAGAAGGGTTCTTCCCAAGTATATTTATCAGTACGTTAAGCCGACCCCTGTGGGCCATACCAATAACAATTTCCTGCGCTTGACGATCCCCACACCGCTGCACCATCTCCGACAGCATAGGAATAAGACTCTCGCCTCCTTCAAGCCCAAACCGTTTAGTGCCTGGATATTTGGATGCGAGAGATTTCTCCAGCCCCTCTGCGCTGATCAACTGGCTCAGTAAGTGCAGGCGAACTTCTGGGCTGTAGTCCGGTGCTGACCGCACAGATTCCATCCGCTGCATGATCCAGTGGCGTTCGGTAGTATCGACGATGTGCATGAACTCAGCGCCAATCGTGTGGCAATACGTGCGCTCCAGAGCTTCGTAGATTTCGCCAAGAGTGGCGTCTGCTTTGCCAATATGCAGACTACCCGCCTGGAAGACAGTATCGAAATCCGCGGATGACAGGTGGTGAAAACCCAAGTCCAGATCTGGCACCAGGTCGCGTATCGCCAGACCCAAGGGGTCCAACTGCGCTTTCTGATGACCCCGCTGACGGTAGGCGGAAATTAACTGCACTACCTGCACCTGTTTGCGTTCGTACTCGGTGGCCTGAGAGTCGTGCTGTACCGTAGCCTCAGTACGCACGCGCATCTTACTAATTTGCGCGAAGCGTTCACGAATAACCGAGTGAGGCACGTCTTCCAGTAGTAGCGTTTCGGATGTAACCGTTGGGAGTTTGTCAAAATAGTCGCGCCACTGCTCTGCTACGCCATTGGGGTCATTGAGATAGGACTCATACAAATCCTCGACATAGGTCGCGTTGCCACCAGAAATATGGGAGCTCTGCCAAAGCAGTTCCATCGAGCTATTTTTCATCCGCACCTCTGCTCGGGCACATTCAATGAGTCCTTTTTCCGAAGCCAGTCAATGCCTGGCAACAGCAGACAAACGGTGGGTTGCGCAGTGCTGACATCTTGTATTCTTATCCACAGTAAAAATAGGTTTGCATCTGTTTCAACCTAAGGA
>PKCY01000190.1 GCA_002862985.1 Haliea sp. | reverse complement strand
GTTCAGATTGACCGTGTAATCCTGAGCGGGAAGTGATGTGCTCCCCGCTAGTAATACAAGCAGGAGTATGAGCTTTGTAATGGCGCGAAGACGGGTGGGGACATTCACTACATAAGTTCCTTATTACGAAATTTCACTGCACGGCTCCACTATCCAGATTTACACTTAAAGTCATTGGCTGTCCTTGGCGCTCCAACTCAATCACCACCTCTCCCGCTGTACGCATGGCGTTGTAAAGAACCATGGTGTTTGCGGGATTGTCCAGACTGACACCGTTGATGGTTGTCACCACGTCGCCAGGTTTGAAACCTAATTGCTCAAATTGTTCCCGGTCTTTACCCGGATTCACCTGGTAGCCGCTGAGAGTGCCACCGTCTCTCACCGCGCTCACATTGACGACTTCCACCAGCGATTGCGGATTCTCGTAAAGACGCTCTCGATAACTGAGGGCCAGATTGGTTGTTTTCGCGTCGCTGCGTTTGTCTACTTGCGGCTCATCAGAGGGCTTGCGTTTGGCCGCGGGCGCAGAGGTTCCCACAGCGTCCAATTTCGACTCGTCATACAACACCAGCAATTCATAAGTTCCGCCGTTGTCCAATACGATCTGCCGTGGCATCACCTTGGCCAACACCACCTTGCCGGACAAGGGTAACTTGTCCTCCACTGCATAAATTGCCTGAGTGCTTTTGTGCTCGATGATGGCGTGGCCCAAACCGTCTTGAGTCGAAGCCACAATGCCGCGCAATTTCAATTGCAAACGCGTTTCACGAGCACCGTCTTCAATCCCTTCCCGGGCATTGGGCGTTGCTGTGGATTCCAGCTCCATGACAACCGCGTCTGGCGCGCCCGCCCTGCCAAACAGGTGCCATGCCACCATACGATTGACATCCACCGGCTCGACACGCGCACCAGCAGGGCTCAAGGACACGGCATTGATAACAGAGTCGGGTGTCTGGGCCGCAGACTCAGCGACCGGTAATAGCGCCCACACCAGCTTTGACAACGCCAGTACCGCCCACAAGGCAAGCAGTGCGAATAGGGCCAAGCGCAACCGTCGGGCACGTGCGGGCTGCGCCAGTGCGGTAAATGCACTTGCTAAAGCAGCGCCAACGCGTCCGGACACCTCGCTGGATTGAATGAGCCACTGGGCGGGCAACACCTACTCCTTTGACTTCCTGGCAGCACGATTTGCACCAGATTGGGTAGAACCTTGATTATAGTGTGCGCCGTTGCAAGTTGAAACCGCTGTAAAGCGGTAGAAGTAGCATAGAAGGGTAAAGAAAGGTAAATAATAGCCCTCTTTGTGCTGGGAATTTACTGCTCGCCCCCAGCCGAGACCGGGGGCAATGATTTATGAGGGCCGCGGCGGTCAATATCACTCTGACGAAGCGAGCTTGATAGAAGCTGGCGCAGGAGAAAACTCAGGCTCGGTTGCAGTCAGGGCGCGTAGCGCGTTATCCCTGTCTTGGGTGGTGAACTGATCCGTGGTAACACAAAACTCTACCGTGTTGTCGTTCGGATCCCTGGTGTAGATTGAATAGCACCAGTTATGGTCAATCTCCAGGACCTGCAGTCCGGCATCGAGCCATTGTTGTTTGCGCCGCAACAAATCATCCATATCTGCTACGTCGAAAGCAATATGGTTTATCTGGTCCGGTAAGCCCGCGGCTTTGGAAAGGTTAGTCTCCATGCTCTCCATGCCGGGTACATCGTGTAACTCCCAAAAAGCGATGAACTTTCGATCATCTTCCATGCGATAGAAAAAGTGCTTTGCCCAACCTCCCTCGGGTACCGGACCGACTTCAACTTTTACCAACTCAAAGCCCATCACCCCTTCATAGAAATCGTGGATGGCGTGAATATCTTGACAGGCCAGCGCCAGGTGATGGTATCCCATGATTATTCCTCCTTGTCCGAATCAACCATACCCATAACATCGTCCGAGCCACCCGTGGGCGCGGCGATTTCCACAATGCGCTCGTCTATATCGTCGTATTCAAGTCGCAGGGCGCGACTCATCACCGCGTGCATCTCATACAGCGCGGTAATGTAGGTAAGCTCCAGGATTTCCTCATCGCTGAGATTTTTTCTAAGAACATCAAATACCACATCCGAGACGCGTCCACCCTCAAGCACCAGCGCATCAGTATAGGCCAGCACGCCCCGCTCTAGTTCGCTAAACAGGTTACTGACGTTCCAATGCGCTATCGCCTGAATTTTTTCTTCCGACAAACCCACCGAACGGCAGGATTTGCAATGCTGGGAATATACGAATTGCGAACCGCGCGTGTAACCGGCTCTGGTCTGCCCCAGCTCGCGCAGCTGTGGATCAAGTTTGCGCGCGCTGTCACGGTAGAACTGGAACCCCTCGACGGCATGTTTCAGACAGTCCGGAACCAGTGCGAATACTGTCCACCAGTTGCCGGGCGTACCAGACTCTGTGCCAGGATCTTCTACGGGATCACGCTCGCCAAACAGCATATCGTACATGAGCGTTGCAACAGGATCTGCCTGCGCCCGAGGGACTTGCCGCAATCGTGGCATTTTTTTATTCTCCTTCTCAATGAACTAACCGATAACACCCTCGACCTTGAGCGCCTGTATTTCGCCTTCATCCATATCCAAAAGTTCTGACATGACGGCATCCGTGTCACCGCCAAGCAGGGGGGCACAGCTGAAACTCTCCTCACTGGTGCGCGACATTTTTATAGGATTGCCGGGGCCCCTCGTTCGACCACCGTTTGGATGCCCCAATTCCACCACCATATTGCGGTATAAAACCTGCGGGTCCGCCATCGCCTGACTGAAATTTTTCACCGATGAACAGGGAATACGCTGTTCATCTAACCGCTCCAGCCAGTAGGCACAAGAGTGCTCGACCAAAATGTCATTGAGTTTGGAATTGATGACTTCACGAGCCTGCCATCGCCCAGGCTGAGTGTCGTAGTCGGCATTTTCAAATTCGTGGCACGTTACTACCTTCTTTAAATTCTGCCAGAAGTTGTCAGTGATCACCGCGATAACAATAAATCCATCGGAGCAGCGAAACGTATCATAGGGTACGTGCACGAAATGCGAATTACCAATGGGGTAGGGATCTTTACCAGAGAGAAAGTGCATGGTGGCCATGTAATTCAGCATAGAAATCTGGCAATCCACCATGGCAATATCCACATGCTGACCCTGCCCGCTTCGCTCCCGCTCATAAAGTGCGGCCAAAATACCCATCACGCCGAACATACCACCGCCGAGATCGCCGATGGGAATGCCAGCACGAACCGGGTGTTCCTCATCCGATCCAGTGATTGACATGCCGCCACCGGCAGCCTGCGCGACCTGGTCGAAAGCGGGTCGGTTTGCCCCGGGCCCGTCGGCACCGAAACCCGATACAGTGCAGGTGATAATCCGCGGATTTATCTCACTCAAGGTTTCAAAATCGAGTCCAAGTCGCTTGGTCACTCCCGCACCAAAATTACTCAGAACAATATCGGACTTAGCCACCAGACGTTTAAAGACTGCCATACCCCGTTCGGATTTCAGGTCGATTGCCACGCTCTTTTTGTTCCGATTGAGTGTGAGATAATAGGCGCCCATTCCGTCCAGGGAATTTTCTGGGTCATCTGCCAGCAGCTTCCGAGTGCCCTCACCCTCTAGTGGCTCGATCTTTATAGCCTCTGCCCCCAAATCCGCCAGGATCATTCCCCCATAGGGTCCGGATAACATATGGGTTAAGTCCAGTATACGCACGCCGACCAGAGGTTTGTTCATAGTGTCTTCTCAGACGGAGTGAAGTTCATTGGCATGACCTTGGCTTACAACGTCTAGAAATAGTGACTTGCTAAAGACAGAACCAACATCAGCCCTACCAAAGGCACCAGCCAGCGGCGCAACTGGCTCATGCGTTCGGGGCTAGCCGGTTTGGCAAAGCGCTCTCCCAACACTACCATCAAGGCAACGCCGCCAAAAATTAATATTAATAACAACAGTAAATTATTCATGGCATTCACTCCGAAAAACTATAGTGCTCGCGCAACGGCGTGGGCACTGCGAATAGCACCTTCAATATAACCCACCCCGTCGCAGTCTCCCGCCAAGTGAGTTTCAAGACCAAGCTCACGACTCAGTTGCGCAACAGACAAATCCCCGGTGGCGCCACTCGCCAGAATAACAGTATCAGCTTCGATACTGATTTGACGGCCCTTTCCGGCTAGCAACAGGCTATGACCATCGATTGACGACACAGTGCTGTTGTTCATCAACTCCACACCCAGATGCTGCAAATCTTCCAGCACCCTCCAGCGGCGCACGATCGCCAGTTCGATACCAAATTTATCACCTTCCTCTATGACAGTGACCTGTCGTCCGCGCTCCGCCAGAAATTCCGCCAGTTCCAACCCCACCAGGCCGCCACCAATGATACTCACCCGTTTTCCCACCGGCATCCACCACTGGCTCAGCTGTCGCAACCACGATGCCCGGCGCGTGATTCCAAAGATTCCGGCCAGCAGCAATAGCATACCCTGCCACCAGGGGAGCTTAGCCTTCACTACTCTCGGGTCATCGCCGGTCATCAGTGCGCGCAACTCATCGCCACTGAACACATGGCTCTGCTGTGTGCCGGGAATCGGCGGCGCATCGCGACGCGCGCCTGTTGCCACGACCACTGCATCAGGCCCCAGAGCACCCAAAAAGATGCGATCTACGACAGTATCTAATCGAATATCAACATCAAGCTTCTGCACCTGTCCAGCGAGATAGGTGATCAATTTTCCGTTTTCGGGATACACAATCGAGGAGAAAAAGACTGCGCCACCCAAATCGCTTCCCTGCTCAGCAAGTGTGACGCGATGCCCGCGCAGGGCCGCTACACGCGCGACCTCCATGCCGGCAGGACCGCCGCCTATTACCAGCACATGCCGCGACTGTTCAGCGGGCGCAACAATGACATCCTGTTCAAAACCGGTACGGGCATTTACCGCACAGCGCACATGATCGTTAACGAAAATGCGACTGACGCAGGTATAACAGTAAATACAAGGACGGATAGCCTCTTGCTCCCCGCGTAACAACTTATTGGGCAATTCCGGGTCGGCCAGCAGCTTGCGGCCCATGGCGATAAAATCCGCGTCTCCACGTTCCAGTACCTGCTCAGCAACTTCCGGCTCGATGCGTCCCACCGCAATGACAGGAATACGCAACCTCGCCTTAATCGACGCGGCATAGGCCAGGTAACCGCCACTACGGTGAACTAACGGTGCCTCGGTAAAGCCGGCTCCGGAAGAGGAATTGGCATAGGCGCTAACATGGATCGCATCGGCACCCGCCGCTTCAGCAATGGCGGCAGTCTCAACTGCATCCGCCAGAGAAATACCGTCCTCCACCCGAAACTCCAGTGCATCGATTCGACACCAGACAGGGAAATCACTGCCCGCTTTCGCCTTGACAGCGTGAATCACTTCAACCAGAAGACGCGCGCGATTCTCCAGGCAACCTCCGTACTCGTCTTCCCGGAGATTCACCTCAGGAGACAAAAACTCAGAAAGGATATAGCCGTGACCCGCATGCAATTCAACACCGTCGAAGCCGGCCCGCCTCGCTCGCTCTGCTGCAGCAGCAAACTGCTCGATCAGCTTCCGTATATCTTCCTGACCGGCCACCTTGTATTGCACTTTCGCGCCTTTTTTCGAATAGGACTTAACAAAAGCCGCCATTTCGTCGGGCGTCAGTGCGGCGCTCATCTCATCTGGCGAATGACTGGGAATGGAGGGCACCAGCATAGGACGCCCGGCTGCAATGTCACAGACAGCAATTTTCCCCGCGTGCTGCAATTGCACCGCCGCCCGACAACCGTGATGTTTAATGCGCTGCGCGAGCGCGCGTAACCCAGGCAAGAATTCGTCAGTGGAGATGGCAACCTGATTGGGGTTACAGGAGCCGGCCGGCCACGCTATGGAAGCGACACCCACAATCAGCATACCGGCACCGCCCTTGGCCCGCGACTCATAGTAGGCCTGAATGCGCTCACCACAATGACCATTTTCTTCCGACAGGTTAGAACCCATAGGCGTCATAATGATGCGATTACGCAGCTCCAGCTCACCGATTCGACCGGAGGACAACAATTTTTTAAAACGCATCAAGGGCTACCTCTTCGCATTGGCGAATACGCACGGAGTACACACCCTACCACCGCCAGGGGACAGTCTGCGAACGGGAAGCTTAACCCAGCTTGCTTGCTTTGATTGATCATCCAATTGTGAAGGTGCCGATGCCCCGGGGGAAATTGCGCGGGCAGGTCCTCCGGCAGATCAAATAGTTACGTGGATGTCACCGCGTAATGAGAGCGTGTTTCTGCCCATGGTGCATCTCGACAATGTGATCCTGACAGACCAACTCTGAAAAAACCGCCAACATCTGTTCGCGATTATTGAGCTCGCCAATGTATCCATAGCGAAGCTCGACCTCTCCCTCGGGAAAACACTCACACACGGTTTGCAGTTGCTTGCTGTCACAGGCATGGAAGTAGCGTGCTTTTAACTATCTGGTGTCTTCAACGGTTTTCAGTCGGGCGAGACCTTGCTCCAGGGTCATTCTGATAGTTCCAGGGTGTCAGGATATAATGCGGTATGCGTCGGCCATCTGCTCCGCGCGATCCACAGTACAGTCGAGGTCCTTCAGCAAACCGTCTTCGAGACTGTACACCCAACCGTGTATCGCCAGCTTCTGACCACGCTGCCAGGCGTTTTGCACAATCGTGGTGTGGCAAACATTCGATACCTGGGTCATGACATTCAGTTCACACAACAGATTCAGGCGCGCCTCCCTGTCCTCTATCGCCTCGAGCCGCTCACGATACCGGTGTTGCACATCCTTAATGTTGCGCAACCAGTTATCGATCAGTCCGTTGTCCGCATTTTCATAGGCAGCGTCAATACCACCGCAACCATAATGACCTACAACCATCACATGCTTGACCTTCAGCACATCAATTGCATACTGCAATACCGTAAGACAATTGAAATCGGTATGAACGACCATATTGGCGACATTTCGATGCACAAATATCTCACCAGGCATGAGCCCGACAATCTGGTTTGCGGGTACTCGACTGTCCGAGCAACCAATCCAAAGGTATTCAGGGCTTTGCTGGGCAGCCAGCTTCTCAAAAAAGCGTGGATCACTGCTCTTTACTGATTCAGCCCAATTTCGGTTTTTCTCAAAAAGATTATCAAGTGGTTTCATCACTGCCCCTCAGAGCACCATGGTGCTGAGACGAGACTGGGCAACGCGATTGCCGCCGTGGGCCTTCGCATCGTCCAGCGCCCGGTTGCCCACAACTTCCATTTGCCGAGCCAACTGCGGCATATCCGCGGCGGGAAATTGCTGTGGCTCCCAGGTAACGAGGCCGACACTAATGCAGACCTGCAATACAGCTCCGCGCCCGTCATCAATTGAAAACCCATCAACATCTTTACGCATGCGTTCAGCTATTTCCCGGCCCACAACCTCACCACTAACGGGAATGAGCAAGGCAAATTTTGATCTTCCCAGTCTCGCCAGTAAATCGGTTGCTCGCAAATTAGAGGACAGTCTTTCGGCGACCTTCCTGATCACAAATTGGCCTCTGCGCTCACCGTAATGTTCATAAAGGTCTTCAAATTCGTCTATCTCAATCAGCAGCACAGTAACAGGTTTACCCGCACGGTGAGCACGAGAAATTTCCCGCGCAATATCGCGCTCGAAGCCGCGCAAATTTCCTATATGGGTAAGGGGGTCAAGCAGAGTTAACTGCGAGATCTGCTGGCGACTGACAGAGGCTTTGAAACAGGAGGAGATGACAGCGGCCAGGTGCGCTAGTAACTGCTCTTCCGCCTCCCCGAGGTTCAGCGACTCATCCTGCAACCCCAAATGCAAGCTCCCTATCATAGAACCCGCGTCCTGCAGCGGCATCAGCAGGGCAGAATCAATGCCGTGTTGAGACTTAAGCACTTCGAACATGCGAGAGTCGGTAGCATCAATCAGCACAACGTCCGGTTCCAGATCATACAGATCCTGCATAGGGAAGACGTCATGTAGCAATTGCAAGTTCTGTCCGTAACGCTCAGCGCCCACCATGGTGTTAGCCAGACTATCTTCAGGATCGTACAACCACAACTCGGACATGCGGAAGGAAAAGTGCCGCGGCATACTCACCAGCAGAATTTCCAATAGAGCCTGCAGGTCCGGCGCTTCCAGCAGCATGTGCTCCATCTGATGAGCCTGTTTGTAGAGGTAGCGATTAACTGTGATCGTCTCGCTCAGCTGTGTTTCTCTGAGCTCTGTGCGTGATAGTGCGGGAGGTGCCCCCTCTATATCCTCATCCTGCACACCACCGCGACCGGCGTCATCTGCCATCTACTTTACCCACTGCTATGTCTGCGAAATGCACTTCTGTTTTCCTTCTTATTGGACAAAGAGTGTAAGCGTCCTATACTTGCGATGCAATCCTGAAGGGCAAAGCCCATGGCTCCAGCACTGCCGCAAAACATCCAGCAAAAGCTCGAGCAAACCCTTGCCCAGTCTCGCCAATGGCTCTGCAAGCCACCACTTCAGAGCACTCCCCGAATCGTAAGCGTCATGTCACCCGGCCTCAGCAATTACAGTGTCCTAGTGGAGTCTCAGCGGCGCTTCGTCGTACGTATCGATGGCGTAAGACCCAGCTCTCATGGTCTCAACCGCCAAACTGAATGGCGAACACTGGAGACCGCTAACCGGGCGGGACTGGCTCCATGTCCGCGCTACTTCAATCCAGAGTTGGGAAGCCTGGTTTGTGATTTTCTTGCACCGGACAATTCACAGGAACCAGATACGGGAGATATCGCACAATTATTGCGCAAAATTCATCGGCTTCCGGCGAGACATCACCGCCTGAATATGGCGGCCCGTATTCTGCGTTACGAGCAACAACTAGAGCAAAGAGGCCAATCTCCCAAGGGCGATTTGAAGCGGTGTAGCTCAATCATATCTGACCTGGTGCATGATATCAGCCGTCACCCAAGCGACTCGGTGTTGTGTCATAACGACCTTCTACTGGCTAACCGAATCTATAGCGGTGGCACGCTTTGGGCCCTCGACTGGGAATACTGCGCTATGGGAAGCCCCTGGTATGATCTGGCAGTGGTAATCCAGGGTGACGCGCTATCTTCCGCAGACGCCACTACTCTGATTCACACCTACCTGGGCCGGACTCCGCATGAGAGTGAACAGATCCTTCTACAGAAATATGGATGCATCTACCGGTATCTCGAATTATTATGGTATCTGGCGCTGGACAGGCCAGTACTTGCTGCAGATAACATCGAAGCAAAAACAGCCTCTCTGATCAGCCTCCTTCAGCAAAGCCCAGCCTAGTCACGAAAGTTTGCATACTGCAAAGGCGCACCAAGTTCTTCTTCGCGTAACAGCGAAATGACCTGCTGCAGATCGTCGCGCTTTTTTCCCGTGACCCGAATCTGATCACCCTGAATTTGAGCCTGAACTTTCATCTTTGCATCTTTTATTCGCTTAACGATAGTCTTGCACAGATTGCTGTCGAGCCCGTGGCGCAATACGACAGTCTGGCGCACTACTTTGCCCGATGTTTCTATATCACCCCCTTCCATCGCGGCAGGGTCGATATCGCATTTGATAAGCGCGGTGCGCAACATATCTTCCATTTGCGTAACCTGAAACTCCGCTTCCGCCGCGATCACCACGCGACGGTCATCGCGCTCAAAGGACGCCTGAACACCCTTAAAATCGAACCGGTTGGCAATAATCCTGGCGGCCTGGTCCACAGCGTTAGTCAGATCATGCAGATCCACTTCCGAAACAACATCAAACGATGGCATAGTGTATACCTCCAAATAATGAAAACAGGAACACGATACTAATGCACTACGACCAATTTTCAATCCCGCTCGTAAAGTAATCTTCGTGAAGCAAACACACTGGCATGTACTGGGTGCGGGTGCCATCGGCTGCCTCTATGCTGATGCGCTGGATCGCGGCGGGTTTCAAACCAGCCTGATACTGCGTCACGCGACAGACCAAAAATCTGTTGCGCTAATCGTGGAGCGCGAGGGCACAAAAGAGCAACGATATCTCAACATAGCAAACCATCAGGACCTCGAGCCCATCTCACATTTATTAGTCGCCACCAAAGCCTTCGACGTCTACACAGCCGTATCGGGGATTGCCCACCGCCTCGATGAAAACAGTGTGGTAGTGCTGCTGATCAATGGAATGGGGCTGGCCGAGCAATTGAACGCGACTTACCCTCACCTGAACCTGTATTGCGCCACAACCACGCATGGGGCGTATCGCATAGCACCGCAGCACATCTGTCACGCCGGTCTCGGGGAAACCCGCATAGGACGCCAGGGTCTGGAGCAACCGCCTGATTGGTATGGATTATGGGAAGACGCCATAGAAAACAGCCACTGGGACGCCAACATCAACACTGCGTTGTGGTCCAAACTGGCGGTGAATTGTATCGTCAACCCGCTCACCGCACTGCACCACTGCCCCAACGGCGAACTTGCAACAGACAGAAGTCTTTCCGACAAAGTCGCACACTTGTGTGACGAAGTGAGTCACATTTGCCGTGAAGCCGGCCATGCAGATATCGCAGACCCACTACCTCAGAGCGTAGCCAGTGTCATTCGCCAAACCGCGACCAACCGCTCCTCCATGTTGCAGGACGTAGAACACGGTCGCCCCACCGAAATTGACTATATCAACGGCTTCCTACTGCAAGTGGCTCAGCAATACGGGATTGCAGCTCCCCTGAACAATGCACTCATTCAAAGGGTGAAAAACCATGCTGCTTGATTCGTTGTCATTGCAAAGCGTCCTGCCTCCCGCAGTGCTGTGCTTTACTTCGGTCATTGGCCTGGTTCTGTGCGATTTTCACAACGTTCGCCCAGGCCGTTACTTGTTCAAGCCGCTGGCTGCAACGGCATTCCTATGGCTTGCACTGTCGCTGGATGCGACCGCCACGGCCTATGGAAGCTGGTTACTTTCGGCACTGGTCTGTTGCATGGTGGGCGATCTGTTTCTAATGCCAGACAGTGAGCGTACTTTTCTGACTGGTCTAACAGCATTTTTGTGCGGTCACTTGCTGTTCGCAGTCGCTTTTTTACAACTGCCAAGCAGTAGTCTCGGACTGATTATTTCGAGCGTACCGGCAATAGTACTGTTAGTCGTTGTATTGCGTTGGCTGAGCCCTCACGTTAACCGGAAAATGAAAATACCGGTTGTTCTTTACATTGTAGTGATTACCGCCATGTTACTTTGCGCAGGGCTTACAGCGGGTCAACCGGCGGCAATAGTCGTCATCGTTGGAGCCTGGGGTTTTGCCCTATCTGATGTAGCGGTAGCGCGTACACAATTTGTGAAACCGAATTCCCGTAGCAGCCGCCTATGGGGTACGCCCCTGTATTTCTTTTCGCAAATGGTGCTGGCCAGCTCCCTGGCTTTCATCTGATTTAGGGGTATAGCGCCAGCGTGGTGCTATGCACGATGTCCCGCCATTGATGAATCGACATATCGGGAAAGAGCACGCTTTGCTGATGGAAGCGTTGAGCCGCATGCTTCCGACTAATCGCCAGCACACACAGCTCTGTTGCACAGCTTAAGGCGATCTGAAAAACCTGCTCGGATTCCGTCAACACATGTTCGGGTGCCCCCCGGGAATAAAGCACCGCTCTGGGAGCGGCGCTCACGGGACCAACCACCCGCAGTGAACCCAATTGCTGTGTTAAAGCGTGTTTCACCTCGTCCACCAGCCATGTACGCGACACTTCAACAGGCAAGTTGTACTGGGCCGTGACAATGGTTTCGGACTCTCCAAAGCGAACGGGTGTCACGGTATCTGGCAGAGCGATTACTATTAGCACGCCGGCCAGGGCCACTACCGCCATCGAGGTTACGGCGCGCACCGGTGTGCTCAGCCGCTTGAACCCATACCAAATACCGGCAGTCATGCCATCCCCCGCAGGCACCAGCGCTGAACACCCACGCTGCCCCAGCCCTTCCGGGACTAACGGTGGTATGTCCTCCGATGATTCGGGACGAAAGAGGGGTTGGACCTCGCGTAGCAAACTGGTGCTGGAGGAAAGAGGAAGACCTCGGGCGACTGCGCGAAAGACCTGTCGCACCTCACGCGTGCACGCGGGTCGGTCCTGTGGTTTTTTGTGCAGCAACTGGGCAATTATCGCAACCAATTTCTCTGGCAGTTCCACTTCCGGCCCCACTAACTCCTCCATCGGTCGGGGCGACCGGTTCAGTAATAGATCCGTATCCAGCTCGCCGTCAGAAAAGAAAGGCTGCTCACCGGTTATCATCCGATAAAGCAATGCACCCAGTGCGAATAAATCGGAGCGCTCGTCAAGCGACTCCCCCAGGTATTGCTCAGGAGACAAAGCCGACGGACTTCCAGCTGCCCAAGTGTCCGGCGTTACCTCATCCGCATTTCTGGAAATACCAAAATCCGTTAGCTTGGCACGGCCTGATGCGGTGATTAGAACATTTCCCGCTTTCACATCGCCATGCACGATACGCTGCTGCCGCACAAGTGCCAATGCGCCTGCAATATCTGCACCGATTGCTAATACGCTGGCCAGACTGGGGCGAACCGCTGTAAGAAACTCCTCCAGACTGCAACCGGGAACATACTCCATAATCAGAGCGAAGTGCGTGTTGGATTCGATCACGTCATGGATTTGCACCACCTTGGGACTCTGAATTTTCGCTACGAGTCGCGCCTCACGCAACAACTCCTTGCGCGCAGGACGACCTGGAGGGAGCGTATAAATTTTGATCGCCACCCGGCGATGTAATCGTTTGTCGTACCCGAGGTACACGCTGCCTTGCCCTCCCCGGTTAATCAGGCGAAGGATGCGATAGGGACCAACGAAATTCTCCACTGCGTCGATCAAACATCAACGGGTAGTTTGCGCAGCCGGCTGCGCAGGCTACTAACAGACACGCGCAAAAATACTGCAGCAGCGTTTGCGTCACCGCCGTGAGCGGCCACTATGGAGCGCAGTTCGTGTTCGGGAATGTCACCCACAAGTCGATAGTCGGCGGAGATCTCGATACGGCGATATACCGATGCTCGAGAAACACCTAAGTGCGCCGCAACGCGTTTCACCTGGCCGCCATTGGCAGACATCGCCTGGTCGAACGCAGCGTCATCGATGTCCTGCATTCTGCGACGGGTAGAATGGCTGAGGGCGGGGCTTACGGGCCTGGAGTCGGCGTCGAACGCTGATCGTAGAGGTTCGGTGAGCACGGGCGACGACTCGCTCGCAAGGATGATTTGCTGTGCAAAGTTGGCCAGTTGCCGAACGTTGCCGGGCCAACTGTAGGACGCAAAGCTCAGAAATAGTACAGCCCAGGCAGCAACGAGGGGGGCAGGACTTTGTTCGTCGGGGAGCAGTCGTGTACGGCCGGTCTCGTCAGCGCTTTTATGCAGGTAGAACAACAAGAGCTCACCGATATCTTCCGGGTGCTTCCGCAGCGGCGGCAACAATATTTCGATTGCGCCCAGACGGTAGCGCAATGCCGCTTTGAAATCGCAACCCTCTCCCTCAAGAACGGCATCCGTTGCTGCTATCACGCGCACATCGACTCGGCGTGTGGGGCCACCCACGGACTGTATTTCTCGCTGCTGCAAGGCGCGCAGTAACTGCGGCTGCACGTCGACTGAGGTATCTCCGATTTCGTCAAGAAACAAACTACCCCCTTGCGCCTGATCAAAATAACCCGGTGTCGCCTTATCGGCACCGGTGAAGGCACCGCGAGCACTTCCAAACAGTGCCGCAGCAGCGAGCGCACTGGGTATGGCAGCCATATTGACACTGACGATAGGCGCCCTCGCCCGCTGGCTGCAACCGTGTATGGCAGCTGCAACCAGTTCCTTGCCCGTGCCTGTTTCCCCTCGAACAAGTACATCAAGGTCACTCTGGGCAGCGCTGGAAATTTGCTCTCTAACCCGGCCCATCGCAGCACTTTTACCGCGTAAGCGTTCAACCTCATCGTGTTTTTGCAACGCTGAACTCTCGATCAGCGCCAGCCGCAGCATCAACACAATACTGTGACCCAGCAGCATGGGAACACCTGCTTGCAATTGCTCTGCGTTAAGCTCAACTCTGTCATAGAGCTCACTAGATCCAACGCGGCAACGACTCGAGGAGTCAAACCGACGGATCGTCAATGCCTTCCCGTTATAGGTTAGCTGCAACGCCCTGCGACTGATGTGGCCATCCTCCAGCGCGATAGAGCGGTCGTCGCCTGGCGCTTGGAACGCTGGAACGCGCCGTCCCAAAACCCAGGGCGCGTTGCCAACCAGTTTCGGCACCTCTACCCTTTGCCCTATGCGTGTGGTGTCCGGATGAAACAAAATAGTCAGCACGAGTTCCTGCGCCGCATAGCTGCATGGCGCAGAAGCGATAATTGAATCCAGCGTCAAGTCCGTGTCTGTTGGTATCTGCATGGTGTTACCACAACACTGTGCTGCTCAGAATTGTCAGCTCTTACGTTAAAAGCTTAGCAGTTAACGCGAAGATTTCCGGTTCCACACTAAAAAATGAACGCATCACGCAATCATTCAGCTTGCAGGCTGCAACCGGCCTCGATATCGTTCCCAGTCAAAGGAGGGGCCAGGATCCGTCTTTCGACCCGGCGCGATTTCATTGTGACCGACGATTTTGTCTGGCTCCAGGGCCGGGTAATGGCCGATCAACAGCTGAGTAACCCCTGCCAGAGCGACATATTGCTCATCGGTATAAGGATCCTCATCGCAACCCTCCAGCTCAATGCCGATGCTGAAATCATTGCAATTGTCTCGTCCCTCATAGCAGGACACACCCGCATGCCAGGCGCGCTCGCCGAAGTTGACGAACTGCAGCAGTTCGCCTGTACGCCGAATCAAAAGATGAGCTGACACCCTCACCCCACGGATTTCTTCGAAGTAGGGATGCTCGTCCCAATCGAGCTGATTGGTAAAAAAACGTTCGATGCAGTCACCGCCATAGCTGCGCGGTGGGAGGGAGATACCGTGAATGACCAGCAGTTCCGGGCGGCAGTTCACAGGCCGCGGTTCGCAATTGGGCGAAGGCACTTTACGTGCTTGCCGCAGCCAACCCTCATCCAAGGTGAATTCCATGCCCGCTTTTTCTCCTTACCGCCAAGGACCACTTATTCGCAGATAGTCTAACGCGAATTCGTCTCTGGCTGGAGTCCTGCAAACCCCACAGTTACGGGATTAACAGCCGACCGGGGTAGCTGCTACAATCGCGTCTCGTTTTTGCCAAACAAGCCGCGTCCCATGAGACATTCTCTGCCCAACCTCGCCGCCCCCGATTCCGAAGAAGTGGAACGCAACGTGCGCGCAGCCCTGGCTGAAGACGTCGGTAGCGGCGACATCACTGCTGCGCTGATTCCTGCCAGTACCCACGCAGAGGGACAGGTGATTACGCGTGAGGGTGGCGTGCTGTGCGGACGTCCCTGGGTGGACGCCGTATTTGAACAGCTAGACCGGGCCGTTAGACTCGACTGGCGCTGCGAAGATGGGCAGACGGTGAGCGCCGGCGATATCCTGTTTACCCTTCATGGTCCCGCTCGCAGTCTTCTGACGGGTGAGCGCTGCGCCCTTAACTTTTTGCAACTGCTGTCCGGCACCGCATCAATCTGTCGTCGTTATGCCCAGCAGGTGTCAGGCACTGACGTCAGTCTGCTAGACACTCGTAAGACCATCCCGGGATTGCGAATCGCACAAAAATACGCAGTGCTCTGTGGCGGCTGCCATAACCACCGCATAGGTCTTTACGACGCTTTCCTGATTAAGGAAAATCATATCAACGCTTGCGGTGGCATCGCCGAGGCTGTAATTGCTGCACGGGCTTTTGCCCCTGGAAAACCTGTGGAAGTGGAGGTAGAAAACCTCGCAGAACTGGAACAGGCGCTTGCCGCCAATAGCGACCGCGTCATGCTGGATAATTTTTCCCTGGAGCAAATGACAACCGCTGTCGATGTGGTACGTGGCCGAGCAGAATTAGAAGCGTCCGGTAACGTCACCGAAAGCACCCTGCTTGCAATAGCGCAAACGGGTGTCGATTACATTTCCATCGGCGCACTGACCAAGGACTGCAAGGCGCTGGATCTGTCCATGCGCCTGCTATAACAGCGTTAGCGCTAAGCCAAGGATCGCTTACTAACGATAACACCATTGTTATCCGCGTAAACGTAATCACCGGGCGCGATGTGAACGCCGCCGAAGTGAAGATCAATATCGCGCTGTCCAACGCCGAGCTTAATCGACTTTACCGGGTAACTGCCCAGGGCCAAAACACCCAGAGCGATCCGCCCCACTTCATCCACATCACGAATGACCCCGTTGATAATCACACCAGCCCAGCCATTTTTCACCGCAGCATCTGCCACCATATCGCCCAATAGAGCGCGGCGAAGGGATCCACCGCCATCGACGACGATCACGCGACCCTCGCCTGGCTCCCCCACCAGTTGCTTCAGCAGTGAGTTGTCCTCGTGACATTTGAGGGTAACCACCTGACCACCAAACTGCTTGTTCCGTCCATAGTTGACGAACTGTAATTCAATGGCAGCGGCCTCTGGGGCTTCGTCGCTGAGGTCCGGCGTAGAGATTGTGTTCATTAACGCTCCTAGTGCTAGTCAAAGCAACGCAGTATACGTTATCGACTGCGTCTGCCCGACCGATTTGCGTCACGCAGTGTCCCTACACCACTGGCCAGCAAACAAACCTCTGGCGGTCCACAGTACCGTTTGGCATTTGCGGTAATCCGGTTATAATTCTTTCTATTAATACTAATATAATTTTTCATTCACCATATGAATATGGAGAAAGCCCGTGAAAGTCAACAGGATTGATCTCAATCTACTGGTCTACCTCGACGCCCTGCTGCGCGAACGCAATGTCACCAAAGCCGCCAATCAACTGAATCTGTCCCAACCGGCGATGAGTAACGGCCTGAAACGATTGCGCGAGCTGTTCAATGACCCCTTGCTGGTGCGCACCAGCGAGGGCATGACCCCCACTGAGCGCGCTCTGGAGCTGGAACCTGCAGTGCGTGAGGTATTAGGCAAGATCGATCACGCGGTGCAACCGCGCGGCGACTTCGAGCCGATGGAAGCGCAACGTGTGTTTCGCATCATGGCCAGCGACTACGCAGAGTCGACCTTACTGCCCAGCGTGCTCGGAAAATTACGCACCCAGGCTCCGGGCCTGACGCTCGACATCATGACGCCCTCCGATGTGAGCTTCCTCGATGTCGAGCGCGGCAAAGTCGACATGGTGATTAATCGGTTCGATGCCATGCCCCAGTCTTTTCACCAGATTCACCTGTGGAACGACAGCTTCACCTGCGTACTGAGCCCTGAGAATCCAGTTCTGAGGGAATTCACGCTGGAAAACTACCTCAAAGCCAATCACGTCTGGGTAAGCAAAACCGGAATGGGCGTCGGTGTCGGGGTCGATCCCAGCGATGTTCAGCGCTTGGGCTGGGTGGATGTCGCACTCAACAAATTGGGCAAGAAACGGCAAATCAGGGTCTTCACACGGCACTATCAGGCGGCGATGACGCTGGCTGAACAAAATGACTTGATTGTTACCCTACCCACACGGGCCGCGCAGCTAAAGCTGAATAATCCCCGGGTGGTATTGCGTGAGCCGCCGCTGGAAATAGCGCCGCTGGAGCTCAAAATGGCCTGGAGTCCACTGCTGCAACACAACCCCGGCAACAAATGGCTGCGTAAATTGATTGCGGACACGGCCAGAGAGCTCGACGGGCTGCAGGCAACACCGTAATAGCATTCACATTCGTAATGACGGTGATAGCAGTGATTGATTAGCTAAATTCCGGCCTGCATTCTAGAATCATCTGGCTTGGATCACGCACCTGGCCGTGATCACTGTTAACAAAGAGGTTTCTCCATGTCTGATCGTGTCCAGCAGGGCGGATTGCAGGTTGCCCCGATTCTCCACCAGCTTCTGGAAAGGGAGATCGCCCCCGGTACCGGCGTAACGCCGGACCAGTTCTGGGGTGGATTGGAATCCATCGTCAATACTCTGGGCCCACGCAACCGTGAGTTGTTACAACGCCGTGAAGTACTGCAAGCTAAAATCGATACCTGGCATGAGACCAACCCGGGTGCCGACTACGACCGTATGGCCTACAAGGCCTTCCTCCAGGAGATTGGTTACCTTCTCCCCGAGGGGCCGGACTTCACTATCAGCACCGAGGGAGTCGACGAAGAAGTCGCCACCCTGGCGGGGCCGCAGTTGGTCGTACCGGTCATGAATGCACGCTATGCACTGAACGCCGCCAATGCGCGCTGGGGAAGTCTATACGATGCACTGTATGGCACCGACGTTATACCCGAGCAGGAGGGTGCCGAACGTGGCGGCGCCTACAACCCCGCGCGCGGCGATCAGGTCATCGCCTATGCACGGGACTTTCTTGATCGCCACTGCCCTCTCGCAGGAGGCAGTCACGGCCACGCTGTAGCCTATACCCTGGTCGAGGGCAGTCTGCAGGTGGCGCTGCGTAACGGAGAGACAACCACCTTGCAGGAGCCAGCGCAACTGCGTGGATACCTGGGCGAAGCCGCTTCTCCTGACAGTATTTTGTTGCGCCACAACGGCCTGCACATTGAAATTCAGATCGATCCGGCCAGCCCCATTGGCGCCACCGATGCAGCCGGTGTAAAAGATGTTGTACTTGAAGCGGCACTCACTACCATCCAGGACTGCGAGGACTCCGTGGCCGCAGTGGACGCCGAAGACAAAACGGTGGCTTACCGTAACTGGCTTGGCCTGATGCGCGGCGACCTGGAAGACAAATTTGAGAAAGGTGGCAAGACCCTGACACGCCGCCTGAACGCGGATCGGTTATTCACCACACCCGATGGCGGCGATCTGATATTGGCCGGACGCAGCCTGTTGTTCGTGCGCAATGTGGGCCACCTGATGACTAACCCGGCGATTCTCGATGCCCATGGCGATGAAATTCCCGAAGGCATCATGGACGGTATGTTCACCGCAATGATCGCCCTGCACGACTTGAATAAGGACGCTGGCACTGCACGCAACTCGCGTCAGGGTAGCGTGTACATCGTGAAACCCAAAATGCACGGCCCGGAGGAAGTTGCCTTCACCTGCGAGTTGTTCGACCGCATTGAAGACACCCTCGGCATGGCGCGCAATACCCTCAAAATGGGCATTATGGATGAAGAACGCCGCACCACCGTCAACCTCAAAGAGTGTATCCGCGCGGCCGGCAAGCGCCTGGTGTTTATCAACACCGGCTTTCTGGATCGTACCGGCGATGAAATTCACACCAGCATGCACGCGGCCGCCATGACGCCCAAAGGTGCAATGAAACAGGAGCCCTGGATTACCGCCTATGAGGACTGGAACGTGGATGTCGGGTTGCGCTGCGGCCTGCTTGGCAAAGCCCAGATCGGCAAGGGCATGTGGGCCATGCCAGACCTGATGGCCGACATGATGAAAACCAAGATTGCTCACCCCCAGGCAGGTGCCAGCACCGCGTGGGTCCCCTCACCCACCGCAGCAACCCTGCATGCCATTCACTACCATCAAGTGAATGTGGCCGAACGACAGGCCGCACTGGCAGGAAAAAACAGGGCGTCGCTGGATGACCTCCTGCACATTCCGCTCAAGGGAGCTGCCGGTCTTACGGATAAGGAGATTCAGCGCGAATTGGACAACAACGCCCAGGGTATCCTGGGTTACGTGGTACGCTGGATCGACCAGGGCGTGGGCTGCTCCAAGGTGCCGGACATTCATCACGTTGGTCTCATGGAAGACCGCGCTACCCTGCGCATCTCCAGCCAACATATCGCCAACTGGTTGCGCCACGGTGTGTGCAGCAAAGCACAGGTCCAGGAGACCCTGGAACGCATGGCGGCCGTGGTAGATAAACAGAATGCCGGCGACGCCAACTATCGCAACATGGCGCCGGATTTCGGAACCAACATCGCCTTTCAGGCCGCCTGTGATCTGGTTTTTCTGGGACAGGAGCAACCCAGCGGATATACCGAGCCAGTGCTGCATGCACGGCGTCGGGAAGCGAAGGCACTTTGCGGTAAATAAAACTAACCAGCGCGTCGATCGCCTGCGTTCGACGTGTCTTTGAACTGCAGGTTGGTCAATTGCTCAGAGAGCAAGCCGATCAAAAACATAATAGCGCCGGTTAGCACTAACAACGTCGTTCCATTGGTAAATCGATAGCCGGCACTCATCACCGTCAATACATAATTAACCAGCCCGAGCCCGGAGGTAAATACCGCCGCGGGGAAATACACCTTAAGAGGCGAGTACAGCGTCCCAACCTTAAAAATAATCAGGAGAAACCTCACACCATCTTTGGCGATCTTGATATGGCTTTTCCCCAGACGCCTGGAAACTTCGATCGGCACAAACCCCACAGAATAACCCACTCGGAAAAATGCCATGGTGGACGTAGTGGGATAACTGAAGCCATTGGGCAACATATAAAGAAAACTCAAGAACTTCCTGCGATTAACGCAGCGGAAACCGGACGTTAAATCGTCTATTTTGCGTCCAACCATCCAGCTGGCAAAGCCATTATAAATTGCATTAGCGCTCCAACGAGCAACGCTGGCCTGAGAACTTCTGCCACTGCGGGCTCCCACAACCAGGTCGTACCCTTCTTCAACCTTGGCTAACAACCTGCCAACATCGGCTGCGCTGTGTTGACCGTCACCATCCATAAATACGATCAAATCACCCTTTGCGGCTCGCGCGCCTGACTTAACGGCGGCACCGTTCCCCTTGGCATAGGGGTGCGAGATCACGTTCGCACCGGCCGCCTCAGCAACCTCCTTCGTAGTGTCGCTAGAGCCATCATTCACAACAATAATTTCAGCTTCGGGGTACAGCTGAACGAGCTCAGGCAACAGAATTGCGAGTCCAAGCGCCTCGTCTTTGGCCGGGATTACAATGCTCACCTTCAATCGGAGTCCTCCTGATACAAAGCCATCGTCTGCTGTTCGCCCACCGTCAGCTCACCCTGCTGATCCATCGCCTGCAAAACAGTCATAACCTCGCCGGCCGCCACAACCTTGCCCAGCGCCGTCGCAAAATGCAGTTTCATCAATAGTCCACGTTTGTCCCGGGGCTGCAACGCAAGGAAGCGCTCCGTGTAACGGTAAGCATTATCATACCTTTGCAGCGCGTTTTCCAGCACGGCTAAATTTGAAAATAGTTGGGCCGCGCCTAGCCGCTGATAGTTGTCAACGAGATAGATCTCAGCCAGACGATCGGCAAAGCGAATGCGATCGAACTGCGGGCAGCGGTTGTCCTGTAAAAGCCGAACCATTGCCAGAAGCGTTGTGACAGAACTCAGTGGCCTGTCGGGATCTTGTTTGCCTACATTATCGATAAGAACAGGCAGCGCGGATTGGTTGGCGATACAGATCAAGGCGAGGTTACGAACCTCGTAGTCACCGCTTAGCTCTCTGATACCGGCCCCGTTTGCACTGGCCAAAAAAGCTGCTTCGGAGTAACGGTGCGCCGCCTCGATCTCGCCGTGACGGGCCAATTCCACGGCCATATCGATATTGGCGCGCGGCGAGGCAGGATGCGCATTGAGGTGGGTGAGCAAAAGCAGCGAGCGATTCGACCAAATCTGTACCTGTGAACTGGTTTGGGCAGACAGGACCACAGCGGTAAGGCCCAGACACACGAGCAGCGGTGTTCCGGGTTCGGGCCATTTTTTTACGACCATTGCAAAGACAGCACCCAACGCCAGCACCAGACCCATTGCCGGATAATAGTTGCGGTGTTCGAAGTACAGTTCCAAGGGTAACACCGTAGACTCTACGCTGTGCCCCAGCACAAACCAGGCAACTCCAAAAACCACCCAGCGCCCTCCTTGCCATCGCAGCAGTATCCCGCAACCGATGACCAACAGGGCCCACGCTAACACCGCGTAACTCGTAGAAACCGGCTCCCACCAAGACCGCGAGACCACCACATCGTCGTGATACAAGCCCATTCTTGCTACCTGGGGCCACACCCACTGAC
>PKCY01000062.1 GCA_002862985.1 Haliea sp. | reverse complement strand
ATGTATCAAATAGTGGCAGCTTACCGAGCCAGTTTTCGGATCGCCAAAAAGGTCGCATTGTCCGGGTTGTCCGGCCCCAGACGCATACGCTGATTGAGTAGTTCTCCTGTGGCGACCCGGATCTCCGGCGATGCAAGTAGCACTTTGTAATCGCTGTCTTCAAGTAGTGACCACGCGCCGTCACTGGCCAGGCAGATTAGGTCACCCGAAGGCAGGTCCCATTTCTCTATGCGAATGTCCAGTGGGTGGGCTCCACCCAATGCTTGCGTGATCAGGTTATGATCAGGATCTAGCGCCATTTCGCTATCGGTGATTTCGCCCGAAGCATATTTCATTTCGGTAACCGAATGATCCCGCGTGCGTTTCACCAGCCCCACTTGGGAATACTGCATTACACGGGTATCGCCAATATGACCTGAATACGTGCCACGCGGGGTTACGGCGAGAATAGCGAGCGTCGTTTGTGGTGGTTGCAGCTCTTCGGATTCGGCCAGGTCACGTGTTGCTTCATGTGCCCGATTAATCAGTTGTGTGATCAAGTCCGGAATATTGTTGGAATGGCTTTCTGCTCTCCAGCTCCGCTCTATGGCGGCAATGGCAACTTCGGCTGCCTGCCCGCCGCAGCGGTGACCACCCATGCCGTCGGCGACGGCAAACCAATAGATGCCATCGGCCTCATTGGCCAATACGAGGAAGCGATCCTGATTTTCCTCTCTGGAGCCGATCGCAGTAAAACTGGCGTATTCCAGCATATTCCCTCATTTGACGGTATTCTTCCTAAAATCAGTATAGTGCGGATTCAAGCTTAGGACTGTGCCGGCGAGTTATATATTCTCCCATTAGAATATCGGGAGATAGCCTTGACCGCCTTTTCCGTGTTTGACATGCTCTTGACATGCCAAATGTTTTGCAGCCTGAAGGCAGCAGATTATTTCTTGAGCAGATCAAGTCACTCGGCCTGCATTTTGATAGCGTGCAGCGATTTATTTTGTAATTAGAGATGAAGGTTTTCCACATGTCTGAAGCTATGATGCGCGAAAGTGAAGCCCCGGAGCTGCAACCTACCAAGCTGAGCGTTCTCGAGACTTTGCGCCTGGTTCGCAAGAGCTATGTGAATCCTCTGGAGCACGCTCAAGAGCTTCAGTCTCGTTTCGGCAATGCGGTGATGCAGAAATTTTTCCGCATCACGTTTGTCAATCTGTATGGTGCTGATGCCCACCGCCTCGCATTGGTCAACACAGGCCAGGTGTTTTCCAATAAGAAAGCCTGGGACCAGATTATTGGCCGGATATTTCCCAACGGCCTGATGTTGCGAGATGGCGATGACCATCGATACCACCGTCGCTTGATGCAGACCGGGTTCAAGGTCGAAGCCATGCGACGCTACATGCTCGAAATGGGTCCGCAAGTTCAAAAAGCGGTTGCCGAATGGCCGGTGAGTTCCGGCGGGCCGATGTTGGCATTTCCAACGTTTAAAAAAATGACACTGGACCTCGCCGCCACTATTTTCCTGGGAATGGATCTGGGCAAAGAAGCTAACCGGATTAACAACGCCTTTGAGACCACTGTGGCCGCTTCTATGCCGCTTCTTCCCCTTGCGATACCCGGGACACTATTATGGCGTGGTATTCGAGCGCGCAATTATATGTGTGAGTACTTTCAGCGGGAGTTACCGTCCAAACGCGAGGGAAGTGGTACTGATATGTTTTCACTGCTGTGCAAAGCGACGGACGAAGAGGGCAATCAATACACGGACCAGGAGGTGATCGATCACATGATCTTCCTGATGATGGCCGCACACGATACCACTACCAGTACACTCACCAGTATGACCTACGGACTGGCGCGTAACCCGCAGTGGCAGCAGCGGTTGCTCGATGAAGTGAATGGCTTGGGGGTGGATCAGCTGCGTTACGAAGATCTTGAGCGCATGCATCAGACGGAGTGGGTGATGAAGGAGGCGCTGCGCATGTACCCACCCTTGTCGACCCTACCAAAATTCAACCTCAAAGCTTTTGAATTTGAAGGGTTGAAAGTTCCGGTCGGGGCTATGGTGGCAACGTACCCCATTCACACACACTACATGGAGGAATATTGGTCTGAGCCGAAAAAGTTCGATCCATTGCGATTCAGTGAGGAACGAATGGAGCACAAACGACACCCCTATTGCTGGGTGCCGTTCAGCGGGGGAGCGCACATGTGTATTGGTTTGCATTTTGCCATTATGCAAGTGAAGCTTGTCATGTTTGAGATGCTCCGGCGATACCAGTGGTCTATCAAAGACGGTTATGAGATGCCGGTACAACAATCTCCGATTTCTAAACCGCGCGATGGGCTGCCGGTGTATTTCGAATTGCGGGATTGATGCTATTTACATCGTTTCAGCCGGTTTAGTCTGTCACTTAATCGACGGCATCCACCCAGATGGGTGAGGACCAGACCCGTTCCTGGATAGTCGAGGGAACATGCGTTGGTGGTGCCTGACCCAGTCGCAGAGAGTCATACGTTGACCAGCGACACGTTGGATTCTGCAAAACCCTCACGTAGTAAAAAGCAGTTTGGTCTGGACGATAAGCGGGATCTTTCCAGGCTGCGACTAATTGAGCGGCGCCTGAATCGCCAAGTATTGTGCAGTTACTGATGTCTACCGAGGCGCCATTGTTGGGGCAGCGCTGCGTGGCAGGATCGACCTTTAAGCCGTCGGAGCACACAATGTCCTGAACAAGTTCATGTGTCTGTCCTTGGTCGTCTATCCAGCCTTTAATCATCTGAATGCGCTGCAGTGGCGCGCTCATCAGATCGGCGCTCGCCCAGACAAAAAATGTAGGACTGTCTGCTTGCTCCATATCGGGAACCAATACGCCGCCCATGGGGACGCCACCCGTGGTAGCAATTGCGACCGCATCGACGGCATCGACGATGCTCTCATCGAAGTCCCATCCAGCAAAGAATCGCAAGCTTATACGGGGCCCGGAACTGGCATACGCCTCTCGGCGCTGCATTCCAGAAAAGATGGCATCGCGTGTATTTTCCTCCGCCCACACTGCGGCTAAGCCACCTGATGTGTGAAACTGCAAGGTCGACTCATAGGGTTTGCGATCTGGCCATTCCGTGATCCGGCGTATGGCCGGGGAAGAGGCGGCAGCTACTTTGCCGACAAAGTCCCACTCTTCAGCGTCGCCCGGGTTGGAATTGTGTGTGTCGGTAGAGCCGATAACACCGAAAGCCAGAGGATTAAATCCCAGTTCCCGGTCCAGTTCTAGGCCAACCTTCAGGCCCTGGCGGGTGAAGCCAGTGGCAAAGGCGCATCCTGACTCCTGTCCGGGCTCGCAGGGCTTTAGCACCTGGCTGAATGCGCATTCTTCGTCTGTTGCACCTACGCCCAATGCGCACTCCGACGCCCCCTTCACCTGATACACCTCAGCCAGCGGCTCGCGACGTTGTCGCAACTTCCAGGCTTCTTCATCGTAGGTTCCGCCGTCCCAGGTGTGGCGACTGTAGAACAGACCCCAACCCTTATTCATGTTGTGGGGAATCGTCAGGAAATCACAATCTCCAACACAGGATTCTTCGAGTGCCCGCCACAGCGCAACAGCGCTTCCTGCATCGAAGTAGGAGGTAGCGTGTTCCGGGAGCGTGGTGCCATTAAAAATGACATTGCGATGATGCTTTCCAGAATCGGGTAGCGGGGGAGAATATTCATAGGCGGAAAAGGCAGTCAGGACCCCAGGTTGATTGTATTTATCCGCCAGAGCCTGATATCGAGCCCAGTCGCTGTTGCTGTCGCGAAAACAGCGCTGGGGATCGGATTCGTCGAGGGTGCAAATAGGCAAGCTTGCCTGTGTCGGTTGTTGGCGGGCTTTATTGCTGTAGACGCCGGCGGCTCCACTATGAACGGGGTCTTCTGCTGGGCCGCTGGCAAATGCTTTCACCAGCAAAAAGGTCGTAACGTTGGGCGTCTCCATGATCCAGCAATTGAGACTTTCCATCACGGACAGGCCTTCATCACCGCAACGGGTGCGCAGGCCAAAAGTCTCCGCGTGATCGGTAATTGCGATAAAGTCCAGAGGGCGGGATAACTGCATCATTTCGCCGCCAGCGTTTCGTAGAGAGTCGCCCTGGGCGAAGCGATAAGCATCTTCGATGGTCAGCGTGGTGCCAAACAAGACCGCATCAAAACTCTCCACCGTGTGCACATGAAGATCACCCCAATAGACATTTTTCAGCGGATTGTAAGGCTGGTTTTGTCCCGGTTCTGGCGTGGGAATCTTGACTGCACTGTCATCCTGTAGCGCATAATCGTCTAGCGCTGTAGAAACCGCGGTGCCGCGATATAGCGCGTAAACATCCCGTCCGCCAGCCAGCCAAAGTGCCAGTGCTGCGATCGAAACAAGCAGCAGCATGACGATCAGGATTTTCTTCAACATTTGTTCACCCAGTGTTATAGATTTTTTGGGAATTTAGACTGGAGCACCTTGAAGACTCTATTAAACGCGGAACCTGCGTCACTATCAATCTGAGTTGTGCAGAATATCTATTGGTTATGCTCGGCAGGACACACAAAACACTGTGGGTATGATGTCGGCTAGAACGGCTCACAAAGGCGCTAGTCGGTCGGTGAGTCTGCGAAGCCAAAAGTAGTTTTCAGAAATGCTATCCGCTGCAGCATTGAATTTTTGGCAATTTCGCTTTTGGTATTGCCGTCATATCCGTGAATGGTCTGCTGCGTTTCATTAACTGTTACTTCAATACTTTGTGCCTGTAGTCCGCGGATATAATTCAGTCCCTCATCCTTGAGCGGGTCAAATTCGGCTGTTTCCACGTAGCTCGGAGGCAGGGCTTGCAGTTCGCCGAATCCCGGGGCGGCATAAAGTGGCGTTTCACTCTTATCATAGCCACTCAAATACATATCCCACATGCGCCGATTAGAGGTAGCATTCCACAGAGGTACATCGACGAAGTCGGTGGCGGAAGGTGTTGAACAGCTGTTGTCCAGCACCGGGTAAATAAGAAGTTGTGCGCAGAGATTCAGGAGTTGCTCGTCCCTGGCTTTTTGTGCGACGCCTGCCGCCAGCGCGCCTCCGGCGCTGTCACCGCCCACGGCGATACGGGTGATATCGATGCCGAGGTTGTCCGCTTGATGCGTCACCCATTCAAGCGCTGCGTAACTATCGTTGAAACCACAGGGAAATGGGAATTTTGGCGCTAGCCGATATTCGACAAAAACAACAACACAGCCCGCCTCATTGGCGTATCGCTCACAACTTTCAAGATGTGTGCTGGCATAACTCAGCGCAAAAGCCCCACCGTGGTAATACAGCAATGCAGGTCCCGGTTTTTTCAGGCCGTGGGGTGTCATTACTATGATTTTGAAGGGTTTCCCGTCGGTGCTGGTTAACGTGTGCCTGGCGACGCCAAGATTGTAAGAGCGCTTAGTGAAATAACGTTGCACCTTCATCAATGAATTGATCAGCCACAGAATTACTGGGCTGAACTTGAGCGTGACTACTGGAAATTTGGCGAAGTCAGTGTGGATGTCGTAGTGATTGTTCATGGTTTTTGTCATTTTGGGTCAGAGCGTGAATAGAGAGTAGCAAAGGAATCGGTTTCGACAAATGGTTTCCTGTTGCATTGGGTGCAAAGCGCGTTGTCACAGGATAAGACCCGCCAAACAGCCAGTCATGCAGGTTGCCAGCAGGCCAGCCCAAACTGATCGTGGGGCGAGACGCAGAATGTCTGCCGAACGTTCCGGGCACATCGCAGTCAGGCCGCCTATCATGATGCCCAGACTGCCAAAATTCGCAAAGCCGCAAAGGGCGTAAGTCATGACCAGGCGGCTGTGTTCGCTCAGTGCACCCGGTTCCAGTGCAGCCAGTTCCAGATACGCTACTAATTCGTTGATGAACACCTTGGTGGCCAATAACTCCCCGGCAATATGGGCTTCGTTCCAGGGTATGCCTGTCAGCCATGCCAGCGGAGCCAGTAACTGTCCGAATAAGCCGACCAGGGTGAGGGGCTCGGTACCTGTGGGAATCAGTGCCAATCCCTGGTCGACGAGATAGACCAGCGCGACAAAGACTATCAGCATGCCAATAATATTGGCCAATAGACGCAACCCTTCTCCCGTTCCGCTTACCAGTGCGTCCATACTGCTGCTGTAGGGCGACTGCATGTTGATGGCTACAATGTTTGCATCGCCCTCAGGCGGCAGCATAACGGCGGCAAGCATCAAAGCGGCGGGGGCGCTTATCAGGGAGGCGACCAGAATATGACTGAGAGCAGCGGGCACTGTGGCGGCGAGGATACCCGCGTACAAACCCATGACGGTGCCAGCTACGGTGGCCATGCCGCAGCTCATCAGCATTAATAATTCGCTGTTGGACATCGATCGAAGATGGGGCTTGATTAGCAGGGGCGACTCGACCATGCCAATAAAAATAGAGCTGGTGGCTCCCATGCTGATCGCGCCGCTAAGCCCCATGGTTTTTGCCAACAGTCGGGACAGGGCGGATATGGCAGTTGGAATCACCCGCCAATGCCATAGCAGTGCGCTTAAGGCGGCGAATACAATCACTATGGGTAGAGCGCGAAAGGCCAGCACAAAACTATGTTGTGGCCCGGTGACTTCAAATGGAGAAGGTGCGCCGCCCAGAAAGCCAAATACCATGGCTGTTCCCTGCTGAGTCGCCGCCTCAAGGGCCAACATGAGCTTGTTTACCATTAGTAGCGCATCCTGTAGCGATGCGACTTTCAAAAACAATGCGGCAAGGAGTAGCTGAGTCAGCAGACCAGTGATAACTAAGCGCGTGGGAAAGCGCCGACGATTGCTGCTGGTCAGCCATGCGAGCAAAATGATACACGGGAGGCCTAGCAGGGCCTGAGACATAGTGTGAGGCTCTTGTGGACGAAAATTAGACGGTAGTGGAGCTGTGCAAAAAAGTCCATCCCGCAGAAGAGCTTAGGCCCCAGGCGCACGTTTTCCAGGTGGAGTGGCGGTAAATGTAAGTGAAAACGTGAGAAGCTTGTCTCAATACTTTTTACTTGATTCAGCGCGGGGCCACTGGCGTTATTTAGTCGCGACATGAACAAGTGTCAACGCTAATTTGTGTCCGCTGGGGTTTGACTTTATAGACACGTATAGGGTGATTCGCCGTTCGGCTTGTTGACCGCTCTGATGTGGTTCATGCTTGCAAGGCTGCCACTTTCGGAGATGGAACACATGTTATCTAAATTTGACGACTACCCGGTTCATCAGACAGCGGAGCCTGTCTTTCACACTGCTTCCAGCGATCGATTTTTTTATGATCGCTACTGGTACAACGGTCACGCCCAGGATGGCAGCTTTTATTTTGGGGTGGGAATGTGCCGCTATGCCAATCTCGGCATTCTCGATTGCAGTCTGAGCCTTGCTATCGACGGACACCAGTATGCCTTTCACGGTTCACGCCGGGCACCTCAGGAGCCCACTGATACCAGTGTCGGGCCTTTTGCGTTGCAAATACTGGAGCCGATGGGCCGACACCGCATTTTGATTGAGCCCAATGAGACCGGAATTGAATGTGATCTGGTATTTACACCGCGTACCGCCTGCGTTGAAGAGGGTCGTCAGACGCTGCGTAACGAACGCCATATTGTGATGGATGCAACGCGGCTGGATCAGTTCGGATTTTGGTCTGGTTGGATTCGGTATGACGGGCAGGAACTTAAAGTTGATGGACGCACTACCTATGGTTTGAAGGACCGGTCCTGGGGAATTCGTCCGGTCGGAGAGTCTTTTGCGGGTGGCGCGCCCCTGCCGGAGTTTCAGGCGGTGCACTTTTGCTGGATGCCGATAAACTGGGAAACAGAGTGCAGCCTTGCTGGGTGGTTTGAAGATGGCACGGGCCATCAATGGCATACGGACCAGGCTTTTTTACCGCACTATACCAGTATGGATGCGATTCCCGGTACCAGCGATCCCAGTGCACGGGTTTGGCAGGGCGAGGTGGAGCACCAGATCACCATGATCCCTGGCACTCGCCGGGCCAGTTCGGCAATTATTACCATGCATGACCGCTCGGGTGAGAGTATGGAGGTTCACCTGGAGCCCGTGTTGGTTCATCGAATGAAGGGCTTGGGCTACCAGCACCCTGAATGGGGCCACGGCAAGTGGCACGGGGAGCTGGTAATTGCCGGCGAGAGCTTCAAGGACTGTGATCTGGACCCTCTCGCGCTGGAAAATATACATGTCCAGCAGGTCGTGAAGGCGACCTGCGGCGACAAAGTCGGGTACGGAGTGTTGGAGCAGATGCATCTAGGACCTTCGACGAAACTGGGGTTTGAAGATTGGTTTGATGGTGCCAGGTAAGTGGGCATTCGCGTTGGCTAGTGGGTATCTTTATACTGAGGCACAGTGAAAATGTGAGAGGTACGGCATGGCAAAACGCAGACCGTTGTTGATGAGAGTTGTCAGATGGCTATTGTTGCTCGGCGCACTGAGCGTTGCTGTGGCCATGTTTGCAATCTGGCGAGTTGGTGCCTGGCACCTGATCTTTCCCTCCCACGATCACGATACGGTGGCCCCCGCTATCCCTCCCGGTTTGGCTTCCCCCTCGGTTTTGGTATTTAGTAAAACCAATAGTTTCCGTCACCGTGATGGCATCGAGGGCGGCGCTAAGGCTCTGCAGTCCATTGCCAAGAAGAACAACTGGGGTATGTTTCACACCGAAAATGGGGCTGTCTTCAACCAACAGGATCTAGCGCGGTTCGCCGCCGTCGTATTTCTCAATGCTTCAGGCGATGTCTTCAGTGAGGCACAGGAGCAGGCATTCCAGGCATGGATGCAGGCCGGTGGTGGTTGGCTGGGGATTCATTCAGCGGGAGACGATTCGCACCTCGGCTGGCAGTGGTACCGGGATAATCTGATCGGTGCGGACTTCACTGCCCATATTATGGGTCCTCAATTTCAGCGCGCCAGTGTGGTGCTGGAGAACCAGGAGCACCCGGTCCTTAAGGACCTGCCCGGTGTCTGGCAGCATGAGGAAGAATGGTATTCCTGGGAGCGGAGTCCCCGGGCCGAGGGCTTTACCATTCTCGCCACACTTGATGAAGATTCCTACTCTCCTGTACAAAAGTTCATGGGTGATGAGCGCGATCTGCGTATGGGGGATCATCCCGTGGTGTGGGCGAACTGTGTCGACGAGGGGCGCAGTGTTTACGCCGCTATGGGGCACCAGGCAGAAGCCTTCGAGCAGCCGCAGTTTCGGCAGTTGCTAGCCAATTCACTTGCCTGGTTGATGGCGCCGGCAGGCGAGGGTTGTCCTTAGGGCGTGTGCATCGACCCGGCTCCCGGATACGGGTGCTATGTTAGCGTGATCACCTCAGTTTCCAGCGGTGGTATGTCACCTTCAGGTAACTGAAAACGCCAAAACATGATGCCGTAGGAACGTCCCTCCGTGTCTAGCCAGTTGGGGCGACCAGGATCTTTGTGCGCTACGATCATCTCAAAACTGCCGTTTTCTTCGTACACAGTCTGAGCCCGGTTTAGTGATACGCTGCGCTCTTCATAATCAAAGGTCTGCAGGAAGCGATTGAATAACACCAGGTTGGAAAAGCGACATTTCGGGAAGCGCCCGCGGATCAGCAGTGCCTGGTTGGGTCCCAGCACAAAGGGTGCCATGCTGTAAACATTGTCTCGGGAGGCATAAGTAATGGCCTCGTGACTATTGTCTTTTTTCGGTGGGACAAACTGGTTGGGTATCCGCGACACCCACGCTGGGCTGTTCTTATTGTTCATAGTGATCACGTTACCTTTGACAAAGGTCGCAACACGACGAATGCCAGCAGCGATATCGGCGTCGTTGGGGGTGCGTCTTGGTGGTACTTTGTCGAGATTCTCTATAGCGATGGGTATGTGATGCAGACGATCATTATTGATGCACTGTTCGCGCTCGTAGTAGTGTCGAGTAGTAAGACTGCTGGCGCCTTTGGTCATAGGCAGCCAGTTACCATCCACTTTTTCGGCGCTCACGATAATTTCATAATCGCCATTTTCGTCCGCCGTGAACTGCGTGTCGTTGAGTGTTGAACCAATGCCATCACCGTCCGTGCCCGCGCCCAGTTCTATGGTGAAGCTGGTATAGGTCGCGTCGGCTAAGTTCCCGCGAATGCGGTAACTGTGTTGGTCATCGATAACGGCGGAGTAGTAGCGCGCGTCGGGATTGTCTCCGAGCAGTTTCTTGTGCTGGTTGATAAAAGGCGTGAAAAACGGCCGGGCCGGATCTCCTTCGAGCCAGCACTGAAGGGCATGCATGGTTGCGTGCAGAAGTACTCGTCGAGCCTCTGCAAAATCCTGAGGCGTGCGCAACTTCCACTGCGGACTGGAAAATTCCGTCTCCAAATCATCCATTGTTTGTTGCAGTTCCGCGAGTGCCTGCGCAGCCTCACTGTCTGGATTTTTCAGGTCGTCGGCAGAAATCGTGAATGAAAGCAGCCCGCCTACTATTCCGCTGAGCGCGGCGCCTTTTATTAATTCGCGACGTTGCATGGTGTTTACTCCTTCAAATGAGTGGCGGGACGCGCGCGCGAGCGTTCAGGTGTCAGCAGGTGGACGTTGACCACCGCACAGTACATCTGTGACGCGTTCGGTGTCTAAGTACTCTTTCAATCTAAGTAGTTTGCCGTTTTGGAACTCAAACAGAAAGTGGTACTCATTGGTATAGATCTGGCCCGAGATATGTTTACCCTCACTGGTGGCTTCTACTGCGACTTTGTCGCTTTCGCCTACCATACCCAAAATTGAAAAATTCAGTCCATCGGGGAACACGTCGAAAATCCCACCGGCAGTTGCTGCGACCTGATCCCGGGAAAAAATACCAGATATCAACGTATTGCCCATGGTTTGTATGCTGCCTGCTTCGGCATAGGCATTGACGACAAAGTCTACATCGCCGCAGTTCAGGGCGGCGAAGAATTGCGTAACGATGGCCTTGTTGGTGTCGCTGTTGTCAGTCATAGTCGGGTTCCGTTAGTTGTTGAAGAATGCTGTTTGGCCCTTTGTGTGTGTGGCAATAATTCATAAGGGTACCTTGCCCCGCTGCGATTTGAGCTGACCGCGTTTGGTTTTATTGTCCACTCGTCGTTTCTGACTACCGCGAGTTGGTTTGGTAGGTTTTCGTCGTTTCCGTGGTGTCCCCGCAGTTACCACCAATTCCCGTAAGCGCGCCAGTGCGTCCTCACGGTTTTTCTCTTGGCTGCGAAAGCGTTGTGCCTTGATCACCAGTACGCCTTCAGCGGTAATGCGTTGGTCCCTGAGCTTGCGCAGTCCTGCCTTGTAGCTGTGCGGTAGTGAGGAAGCTTCTATATCAAATCTCAAGTGCACTGCGGAGGATACCTTGTTCACGTTCTGGCCTCCGGCTCCCTGCGCGCGAATCGCCTGAAATTGAATCTCTGTCAATGGAATACTTATGTGGTTCGATATTTTAAAACGCATAACAGGTCACTATTTTCATTCGCCGGCTTAGAACGGGCCTCGCTAGCGATTGCGCCCCAGTCTTTCATGCGCATCTACCCACTCATTAGTGCGTGTTTCCCGATCAATCTTGGCGGCAGCGCCCAGAGAGAGCTCGCCGGCAAGTGCAAGCGCCGCAGCAATTTCAGCTAACTTGAGCGCCTTGCCCGGTCCGAGGCAATCCATAATCTGCAGGCATTCTCTCTGGGTGGGTAGGGCGGTGCCACCGCCGTAAGTGGCCAGGATGAGGGCGGGGAATGTAATAGAGAAATAATAATCCCCCTCCCGGGTGACCTTGTTATACGTCGTGCATTGATTCGATTCGCCAATATTGGCGATGTCTTGCCCCGTGGCTAAGTACAACGCGGCCAGACCATTGGCCGGATGTGCAGCATTGTTGGATGAGTTTGTCAGAAAGGCACTAAGCGTACTGATGCCCTGCCCGTAGTGCATTTGTTGAGGTGAAATCCGCAGGTTATTGATCATAACATCACGGGGAATGGTGATCTCGGCGGTGACTCTTCTTCCGCGGCCCTTAAGTAGATTGACTGAGGAGGTTTTTTTCTCTGTGTCGAAGTTGCCTGACAGTAGATAGTGGGAAATTCCTTCAAATTCCTTGTGAATCCATTCGCAAGCGACGAAGGTGGCCTTGCTGGTCATATTCTGCCCGGCAGCATCGCCGGTGCTGTAGTCAAAACGGGTAAATATCATGTTGTGGGCGTGGTAATGCTCAATCTCATTCAGTTTGCCCACCGAGGTGCTGGTTTCTGCTATCGCCTTAATGCGCTCGAAGTTGCTATCCAGCCACAACCCGAAATCTCGCGCTTCGCGTGCGCTTGGGAAGACGAATACAGGAGCCCGCTGCATGGCCTCGCCGGAAACGGTGGTAATTACGCCTCCGCTCTCCCGGATCACACGCATGCCCCGGTTGTAACTGGCCAGCATGGTTCCTTCGACGGTGGCCATGGGCACATAAAACTCGCCGTTGGCATGCTCACCATTAACCAACAGCGGCCCCGCCAGACCGACCGGAACTTGAACCACACCAAACATGTTTTCTATATTCCCCGACATTTCCTCCGGATCAAACGAGAATTGCCTCGTGTGCTCAAGATTCGCTACGGTGTTCTCTTCTACAAAACTCTGGCGCTCCGCGATGATATCCCGGCTGTAATCGTTGTCCCTTGATCGGGGTATTTTCTTACTCATTCCAAGTTCCTTGCTGTGCAATGTGGCGTTGAAATTACGCGCTTGCGCGCTTTGGGTCAATTGCGCTCTCTGGCGGGTGCCGTTATTACAATGTTCGGTGTGGGTTCAAACGTTAATTCGGATTCAAGTGATCATTGATCACCGCCAGAAAGGCCTCCCCGTACTTGTCCAGCTTGCGTTCTCCGACACCGGTGATGCGTCCAAATTGCATCGAACTGCTGGGTAGCAGCGCACACATTTCTTTGAGGCTTCGATCGTGAAAGATGACATAAGGGGGTACTCCTTGTTCTTCAGCCAGGGTACGCCTTCGATCACGCAGTGCTTCCCATAATGCGATGTCGATGTCGCTGGGCAATTCGGTCTTGGTTTGAAGCTTGATATTTTTACCACGGGTATCGCGGCGTAGTTCTATGTTCTCTTCGCCGCGCAGCAGTGCACGACATTTTTCTTCGAGGCGCAGCGCCCCGAATTGTTCCAGGTCCACACTTAGATATCCGCGCGCGACCAGTTGTCTAAAGACGGACCGCCATTGCTGGTTGTCCAGGTCTTGCCCTATGCCGTACGTCGGAAGCGCCTGATGGCCAAACTGAGACACCTTTTTGTTTTCCGCGCCGCGCAACACATCGATAAGATGATTGACCCCAAAGCGCTGGCCCGTCCGGTAGACAACGCTCAGTGCCTTGCGTGCAGAATCTGTGCCATCCCAGGTGTCTGCGGGTTCAAGGCATGTGTCACAGTTGCCACAGGGTTCTGCCAGATGTTCGCCAAAGTAGTTCATGAGGCTTTCGCGTCGGCAGGTAGTGATTTCACACAGCCCCAACATCGCGTTAAGGCGATGTTGCTCCGCGCGCTTGTGCTCTTCACTGCCTTCGGAGCCCGCCATCATTTGACGTAGCTTGATCACATCTTGCAAGCCGTAGATCATCCAGGCATTTGCCGGTTCACCATCGCGTCCTGCGCGACCCGTTTCCTGATAGTAGGATTCCACCGTCTTAGGCATGTCCAGGTGAGCGACGAAGCGCACATCTGGTTTATCTATGCCCATACCAAAGGCGATGGTTGCCACAATGATGACGGCCTCCTCACGCAAAAAACGCGCCTGATGATCAGCCCGAACGGTGGCGCCCAGGCCGGCGTGATAGGGCAGGGCATTGAATCCTTGTTCCCGTAGCCAGAATGCCACGTCCTCTGTTTTCCTCCGGGAAAGGCAGTAAACGATACCTGCATGATGTGCATGCTCCTCTTTGAGGAAACGCAAAAGTTGCGGTTTGGGATTGTGTTTGAGCGCGATACGATAGCGAATATTGGGCCGATCAAAGCCGGCAATGAATTGTTGTGCACCTCCCAGATCCAGTCGCATGATGATCTCTTCGCGGGTACGGGCGTCCGCAGTGGCGGTGAGAGCAATACGGGGTATCTCGGGAAAGCGCTGGTGCAATAGGCTCAGCTGTAAGTAGTCCGCACGGAAGTCGTGACCCCACTGAGATACGCAGTGCGCTTCATCAATGGCAAATAATGCAATTGAAGCCTGTTTCAGCAACGCTATGCAGCGCTCTTGGGTCAGTCGTTCCGGGGCGATGTAGAGCAGGTCGAGGTCACCAGATAATAGTTGCGCTTCCACTTCTCGTGCCGCGTGTGGGTCTAGAGTCGAGTTCAAAAAGCTCGACCGGACACCGATCTGGCGCATGGCACTAACCTGATCTTGCATGAGGGCTATCAGAGGCGAGATAACAATTCCACAGCCCGCTCTGGCGAGGGCTGGAATCTGGTAGCACAGGGACTTTCCGCCGCCAGTGGGCATTAGTACCAGGGCGTCGTTGCCTTCCAGTACCGTTTCTATGATGGCATCCTGCGGTTCTCTAAAAGACTCGTATCCGAAGACGGATTGTAAGATGTTCAGTGCTTCGCTCATGGCAACGCAGTATACCCTAGGGTGCACGTGGAACCGGAAGATTCGCACCCAAGTGATAGGAAATGGTAGAATTCCGCGCTTTCTTTAATCCTCTTTGTGGGCGGACTTTTTGCCATGACTAAAACCAAAACCAAAACCAAAACTGATGCAGAATATCATCAGGAATGCACCCAGCGCTTCATTGACCTTGCCAATATTCTGAAAGACGAGGGAGTCAGTACTAACATCGTATCCAAAGGGTTGATCACAGCCACCGGTCTTTATGCCAGTTATGTCGCTGCAGGGAACAATGGTGGTCTGACCGAATCCGGTGTGGCAAAGGTTGCCGAAATATTCAGACTTGAACTGGAAAGATTGCAGAAGATCAAGAAAGCCAACAGCGGGGTATAGGAACCGCTACGGCAGATACATTACGGGCCGTCATCGTTCAGCGGACTGAGAAGTATCGCTCAGGATAAAAGGCAGTCTTGGTACTAGCAAGGCTGCGAGTTAAAGTCTGCGATTTGAGTGGTGAAGTAGCCCGGTACCAGTAAAGGCTTTAATTCGTCCAGTGGTACGGGTTTGCTGAATAAATAGCCCTGAATAACACTGGCGCCTTGCTGGCGCAAGAAGTGGTATTGCTCAAGGGTCTCTACCCCCTCGGCCACAAGTCCCAATCGCATGCTCTTGGCCATGGCAATAATGGCGATAACCAGGCTGGCATCATTTTCGCTCTTGTCAAAATCGATGACAAAACTGCGATCAATTTTGAGCTCGTTCAGGGGGAATCGGCTCAGGTAACTAAGGGACGAGTAACCCGTACCAAAGTCATCAATTGAGAGGCCGACTCCCATTTCTTTGAGATTTGTCAGCCCGCTGAGTGTGCTTTCAGCGTCATCCAGCATAATTCCCTCGGTGAGCTCCAGCGCAAGTCTTATCGGTCGTAGCCCGGTTTTTTGCAATACCTCCGCTACGCGCTTGATGAAGGCGTGATTAAACTGAAGTGCGGAAACATTGACGGATACTTTTGGCAACCTCAGTCCCAGAACTTGAAGTTCCACCATCTGACGACAGGCCTCTTCCAGGCCCCACTCGCCAAGCTCGCCAATCAACCCAATATCTTCTGCCAGCGGGATAAATTTGAAGGGGGGTACGAAGCCCAGTTCCGGGTGATTCCAGCGCATCAGGGCTTCTACACCTACAACTGCGCCGGTCAGGGTGTCTACTTGCGGTTGGTAGTGAAGCATTAACTCTTTGCGCTCCATCGCTCTGCGCAGGTCATTTTCAAGGGTCAAGCGCTCGACGTCAGTGGCACCCATGCTGTGGTCGAAGAACATAAACTTATTTCTTCCTGAGCTTTTGGCATGGTACATGGCTGTATCGGCCGCCTTTAGCAGGCCCTCTACGGTATCCGCGTCGCCTGGAGCGATCGCTATGCCAATGCTCGGTGTTACCACCAGTTCGTGTCCCTCTATGGTCATCGGCTCGGTCAGAGTTTCTATCAGGCGGCGTGCAACTATGCCCGCTGATTCGCTACTATCCAGCTGATTGAGCACGACGGTGAATTCATCACCGCCGAGTCGTGAAACATTGATTTGCGAATCCAGTTCCACATAATGGGCAACGACATCACTCTCTCTGACGCAGCGAGAAAGACGCTTTGCCACTTCTCGCAGCAATAGGTCTCCCGCACTGTGGCCGAGGGAATCATTGATTCGTTTGAAGTTGTCCAAGTCGAGAAATAGCAGTGAGGTCTTTTGCTTATTGCGCTTCGCTAATTTCAGTAGTAAATCGAGCTGCTCGATAAAGAGCCGACGATTTGGTAATGATGTCAGGCTGTCGTAATATGCCAGTTGACGCAATCGGTCCTTGGTTTCAGTCACCTCCTTTACAGCTTTGTTCAGTTGCTCGTTGCGCCGCGACAGTTGTGAGGTGCGTTCTTCCACCTTCATGCTCAGCAATTGGTGGTCGACATCCATTCGAGTTTTGTATTGATTAAGGCCGCCAATGATGGTGTTGAGCAGGGCTACGATTTCCTTGAATTCTCCGCTGCGTTCAAGGCCTTCATATTTGACGGCGTGGCCCGCTGAAATGTCATCTGCCATGCGTTTGATGATTGCGAATGGCGCAGTAATACGACGGGTGATGTAGCTACAAATAATGGAAGCCCCGAGAATGAATACAAGGGCGATCAGCATCGCTTTGCCCGCGATCGGAAGAATGGCCAGCACAAGCATGGTCTGACTAATTCCCACTTGTACATAGCCGATAACATGGAGGCTGGCCGCGTTGCGAGAATCAGCCAGGGAAGCACCTAAATCGAGGCGGCTGATATTCTTTTGCAGCGGGTTGACCACTGAAAACACGGGCACCGTGAGGTCCCAAATCAGGTTGCCCCCCGCCAGTGCTGCCAGTTTGTAAAGCCCTTCCCCGGTGATCTCACTAGTCCGGGACGTTAGGCTTGTCTCCACGACGGAGGTCGTACCGCGAATTTGCTCAAAGGGCCTGTCTTTGAAATCAGGCCGCACGGAGCTCAGTACGCGGACCAGTGGTTTACCTATGGTGTTCCGCGCAACGGCGTAGCGAATGCTTGGCGAGGATGCTATCAAGTCCTGCAATACGGCCCTCAGCTCAGGCTGATCATCCATGTAAATGGCGACTTGTAACTGTGGCTGGCTCTGGATGCTGTTATGGGATTCCTGGACAAGGCGTTCTTGAGCCAGGGCATACTCTCGGTAACCAGTGATTGCCGTGAACAGGCAACCAGCCACAAGGGTAGTTGCCAAGACCAGCGCATTGATTCTGCCGGCAATAGTCATGGCGATTTAGGTCTAGCCCCGGTGGGTATTGCAGAGCCCGCCTCCCTTAATGCCATCGCACAATACCCCAACTACCCAAATCAGCGTTCGTGAGCTGCGCGCCCAATGATTGCAGTAATTAACCGTACCGCATAAGCCAATTTTTTTCTAAAAACAAGAGCTTGCGTGGAAAATAGCACGAGTCGCTGAGGAGACGCAATCGCCTATAGTGCGACAAAATATCGCCTAAATGATTGGTTTTAAGGCCGCTGAATTAATGGGCCAGGCGTCGGTCGTGTAAATGTCTGCGATCTTTGGCGATCAGGAGGCCGTTCACGGTAAGTGGAAAGGTCACGGATCTGCTGCTTCGGCGGTCGATGGGGCTGCGCTCAATGAGGCGGGGCGGGCCAGCGTCACCTGGTAAAATATGCGTGCGTTTGTAGTCTGCGGATACGTAGTTGCGGGCCGCAACAGTAAAAACATAGGCGGAGATGACTATCGCACCGACGCCCAGAACCCCAAGGATTATGAGTACCACGTCCATTTTTACAGTTCCAGGGCCGCCATAGGCGAGTTAGATAATATATGCAAGATTCGCGCCGATTTGGTTAGGGCTTATTCTGCAGGTGTCTGCGGCATATTAGCGCTGCGAACAGATGGCAGCAACTGAGAAGTGTAAAGTTTCCTGACACATTTGGGTCAGCGGGCACCCTTACCAAAGAGAACAACTTCGACGGTGCTAAGAGTGACCATAAAATCCAAAAACAAGCTTTGGTTTTTGACATAGTAAAGATCGAACTGGAGTTTCTGCCGGGCATCTTCTTCCGAAGCGCCGTAGGGATAACACAGTTGCGCCCAACCGGTAATGCCGGGTTTCACGGCATGTCTGGAATTGTAATAGGGAATCTGTTCGACCAGCTGCTTCACAAATTCCGGCCTCTCAGGCCGTGGCCCGATAAAAGCCATTTCGCCCGCTAGTACGTTGAATATTTGCGGTAGTTCGTCAATTCGGGTGCGGCGGATGAAGCTGCCGACTCGGGTCACCCGCGTGTCGTTCTCGGTGGCCCAGCGCGCTTTGCCATCTTTTTCTGCGTCCACACTCATGCTGCGAAATTTCAGTACTCGGAATGCTTTGCCGTTCAGGCCCACGCGCTCCTGACTAAAGAAGATTGGGGCCTTGATACCGTCTTCCAGATAAATGGCTAGGGCTGTAACGAGCATCAGAGGCCATGTGGCCATGAGTAGAATGAAACTTGCGCAGATATCGAAACAGCGTTTGCTCAGACTGGAAGAGGCATTACTGCGCAGGTCCTCAGTCAGTGTCATCCAGCCCGGCGTAGCAAAGTCGACCAGTATTTTGCCCGCTTCCCGTTCGAAGAAGTTCACAAGATTCAGCACTTTTACGCCCTGCAAACGGCATTTAAATAATTCGTCAGTCGGGGTCTGATCCCGCTTGTTATCCAGCGCCACTATAATCTGATCAATTTCTGTCTGTTTCGCGTACTCATCCAATGGTTGGCGCAAGTTGATAATGCGCTCGCCACTCACTCTGGGCTCTTCATTTGCGACTCGCACGTAACCCACAATGTTGAAGCCTTGTCTATCTGTTTTACGGCGCATGGAGCTGGTAATGGTGGAAGCGACTGAGCCTGAACCCAAGACCAATACACGACTTTTGAATTGATCGAGGTCGGTGACGTTAATAAATGCCATGCGGCTGAGGAGGTGGGCGATGAAAGACAAAAGCAAGGTATATACCAGAACACCGCTCCATAATTGAAAATCGGGTAGGAGCCAAAAGACGCCTATGGTAACCACACTGGCGGCGAAAAACCCGCCAAGCGTCCGCACCAATACTCCGGACCGTCCTTCACGCATCCGCGGTTCAAAGAGACCCATAGTCGAGAGGCAGACCACCGTTGTTAAGGCAAAGATGAAGGCGCGATTGGCGATTCCCGGGTAGTGCTCCTGGAAGCTGGCGGTGTCCAGCGAAACATAGCAGTAGAGATAAGTGCCCGCGTAAAGGGCCAGAACGAATAATGCGGCGTCGATCAGGGCGAGCCAATAGAATGACGTATGAATGTGGTGGTTGAAAACCCTGACCGTAGCCATTACCCAATTCCTTCCACTGCTCTTTTCGTAGACTTTGTTGAGCTAAAAAGGCCCTCGCCACGCCGAGGCGGCCGAAAGCTCTACTAATTTTTATTTGAAACTTCTCTGTCAGCCCTCAAAAATAGGGCAAGGTTTCAGCTACTTAAGCCTAGCGACTAATGATATTTATCCACAAAAGGCTTACAGAGGTATTAAAGTAGCATGGCTTTTAGGTTTCTGCCCAAAATATTAATCAGATTGTGAACCTGTTCTCTAGCTTATTCGCAGACCCGCTGCAGCGGTATGGCATGACAGCTGCGTGGTGCAGCGTGATACCATAGCGCAGAAGTATAAGGAAATAAATTAGAAAAAATAGCTATTACAGTAAGATACGATACATTATTGAAAGATTTTTTACGTCGACTCGCAGCGTTTGGGTGCGGATCCCCGCAATTCGGCGCGTGTTAAAAAAAGTCTGATACTCGTTGGCCGGGAGACGGCGGTCGAGTTTGGTGTTCTGATTGCCAGCAGGCTTGGATGCATAACGATCGCGGTGGGTGACATGAAATTGGACATTTCCCGGCGACAATACGCCAGTAACGACTTTATGAGCAGCGTATAGGTCGTTGTTGTGGGCTCAAATTACAACAGTGTTATGGTAGCCCGACCAATTGCAGCTTGGTAAGAGAGAGTGTGCGTAGCCCGACAAATGAGGGAAAATGGATCGTGTGGCAAATTGTGAGTGAGTGTATATGAGAGGCGTTGCGACTTTCGGTCGGGCGCTTGTGCTGATTGCTCTCGTCTTGGCGCAATGTGCCTGGTCGCTGCCGTTGCCGGATCTGATCGACGAGGTGCGGCTTTCCGTCGTCGGTGTCGGAACAGCCTATCCGCCCCGCCAGCCGAATCTCAAAGTAGACCGCGTGGCATACCTGGCAACAGGCTTTGTGGTGGGGAACGGCCTGCAGATTGTTACTAATGCGCATGTCATTCCGCAGCAATTGGATGTGGACAACAATCAGACACTGGCTATTTTTGCCGGAAATGGCGCCCAGGCGATGGCCTACGTGGCCACAGAGATACGGCGGGATGAAAGCCACGACCTGGTGTTGCTGGAAATACAGGGTCCGGCACTGCCGGCTTTGCAGCTGGGTAATTCTGAGTCAGTGAGAGAGGGTCAGGAAATCGCCTTCACCGGGTTCCCGCTTGGGATGGCGCTGGGGCTGTATCCGGTGACACACCGGGGCATTGTTTCGGCTATCGCCCCAATGGCCCAGCCTTTAGCAAATTCCAGTGGGCTTAATGCCGCAATGATCAGGCGCATGCGCGGTCAGTTTGCAGCATTTCAGCTGGATGCCATAGCGTATCCAGGGAATAGTGGCAGTCCCGTTTTTGAGCTTGAACGCGGGCACGTCATTGGAGTGATTAACAGCGTTCTAGTAAAAGAGACCAGGGAGAGTTTATTATCTCACCCGTCGGGAATCACTTATGCGATCCCTGCAAAATACCTTTCGTCTTTGCTGAGTCGGCCTTGAGTTGCGGTTGGCCCGCAATGTCAAAGCGCAACGTACCCATACTGGCTTGTATTTTGTTGGAACCTGCATAGGGGGCCGCTGCCTGGGTTATCTATTCCAAATTAACGAAATCACAAAGATAGCCGTTTGTTATTCTCTGTTAGCATGATGAAAAATTGATTCGGGGCACCACGTTAACGTGGTGCGCGATCGGAGACTTCTAGTTGCCCCTCTTCCAGCGCAAGCAGCTCAAGAACCGCGTACTGTTGGTTTGTACGGAAAATATTTGTCGTTCGCCCATCGCCGAAGGCCTGCTGCGGCTTTACTTAGAGAGATCTGAGCTGAGGGATACCGTGGAGGTTTGCTCTGCGGGCACAAAGGCGTCCCGTCCGGGCTGCAGACCTGATTTGCGAGCGCAAAAAGTTGTGGCGTATGCGGGTATTAATCTTGGGCGAATGCGAGCGCGTCGTGTCACCGCACGCGACTTTCTAAGCAGCGACTTTGTGTTTGCAATGGATGAACTCAATGTGAGCGATCTGCTTGAAGTTTGCCCGCCGGCGCATCAGCATAAAATCAGTTTACTGCTTAGTCATCACGCCGGAGAAGCGCTGATTGAGGTGCCCGACCCATATTATGGCACTAGTGAAGGGTTTGAGCGTGTTTTCAAGATTCTCGATGACGCTATGGATGACCTAGTTGGGTATATCCGCAACAATATCGATTGAATACCCACCGCACTCATTATAGTGTGAGGACTGAGATGGCTATGTTCACTGCAGCAGTGGGAAGGCCTTTTAGGTGGCGGCGAATTATTGGTAATTCTCATGAGTAAGAGCGCATCTTTGGTGGAAGACTTTCAGCGCTACTTCGATGTAGAGTTGGCATCCACACCCCTGCAGCAGGAACAGGTTTTTCGAGTCCGCTATCGGATTTACTGTGAAGAGTTTCACTATGAGTCCGTTGAGGCATTCCCAAATAAGCTTGAAACTGATGAGTTTGATGAGATATCCAGACACTCTCTGATTACGCATAAGGCTACGGGGATGGGTGCCGGTTGTGCACGATTGGTTTTTCCGGATGAACATTCCCAAATGCCAATGGAGAAGTACTGCGCCAATGCCATCGATGATAAAAGTATCCGACCTTTTGATGGCCGGCGAGATACCATTTGTGAGTTTTCCCGTTTGGGAGTCGATGGAGCGTTTAGGCGGAGAGCCGGTGAGAGCGCGTCACGGTTTGGTAAGGTCGCGGCAATAGACTGCAGTAAGCGAGAGGAACGTACGTTTTCTCTGATTGCAGTCGCTACTATCCTATCTGGATTCGCGATGAGTGAATTGCTGGGGCGGCCCTACTGCTTTGCCATGATGGAGCCCTTTCTTCCGCGCCTG
>PKCY01000112.1 GCA_002862985.1 Haliea sp. | reverse complement strand
ATGACATGATCATTTTTTCTCCGGAAGGTGAAACTCGCGGCTATATCTATGCGTTTACCGATGCTAGCTGTTTCTACTGTCAGAAGCTGCATCAGGAGGTGCCTGAACTTAACAAGAATGGCGTCGAAGTGCGCTACCTTGCGTATCCTCGCGCGGGTGTAGATTCGGGCCCGGGCAAGCAACTCGCCACCGCCTGGTGTGCCGATGACCCGCAGGACACGTTGACCAAGTTAAAGAGCAAACAATCAGTGCCGGAAAACGTCTGTGAGGGCAACCCGGTTGCTGCACAATTTAAGCTTGGACAGGGGATGGGTGTGAACGGGACACCCGCCATCATTACGGAGACGGGCCAGATGATTCCCGGGTATAGGCCGGCTGCTGATTTGATTGCTACTCTTGGATTGAACCCAGAATCGCGTCAATAATGCCCTTGTGCCCCCTGCTGCGTTGACAGTATGGGGCTGACTCAGTACTGTTTGCTCCCTTTTTTTGAAATGGGATGCCGGTGATTCAGCACCCCGTAGAGTCGGATAATTGTGGACGATCAATTTCGGCGTATTGAGCGCCTGCCGCCATACGTTTTCAATATTATTGGTGACCTTAAGCAGAAGGCTCGCGCGGCTGGGCAGGATATTATCGACTTCGGTATGGGTAATCCCGACCAGCCCACACCAGCGCATATCGTCGACAAATTGGTGGAGACTGCCCGGCGTGGCGATACTCACCGTTATTCTCAGTCCAAGGGCATACCGCGCCTGCGCAAGGCCATTTGTGACTGGTATGAGCGTCGCTATGATGTCTCGCTAGACCCGGCTACAGAGGCGATAGTCACACTCGGTTCCAAAGAAGGTCTGGCTCACCTGGCCCTGGCCACCACCGGACCCGGCGATGCGATCCTGGTGCCGAACCCGTCCTACCCTATTCACCCCTATGGGTTCGTAATCTCCGGCGCTGACATCCGCCATGTGCCCATGGGTGCTGATGAGGACGAGTTTTTTGCCGAATTGGATAAGGCCATTCAGACCAGTTGGCCTCGGCCGAAAATGCTGGTGTTAAATTTCCCCTCTAACCCGACAGCCCAATGTGTGGATGTGGGATTCTACGAGCGCGTCATCAAGATTGCTCGTGAACACTCTATCTGGGTGGTTCAGGATTTGGCTTATGCTGATCTGTGCTATGACGGTTATGTCGCGCCATCGGTTTTGCAGGTCGAGGGAGCGCGGGAGGTCGCGGTAGAATTTTTCAGTATGTCCAAGAGCTACAATATGCCGGGCTGGCGAATTGGTTTTTGCTGCGGTAACAGCGTTCTGATCGGCGCCCTGGCGCGGATGAAGTCGTACCTGGATTACGGTATGTTCACGCCTATTCAGGTTGCAGCAATCGCAGCGCTTGAAGGTGATCAAAGTTGTGTCACTCAGATTAGAAATATGTATCAGTCTCGCCGGGACGTTTTATGCACCGGTCTTAACGCGGCTGGCTGGCATGTCACTCCCCCGAAGGCAACTATGTTTGTGTGGGCCAGGATTCCTGAGTTTTATCAGGCATTGGGATCTGTCGAGTTCAGTAAGAAGCTGTTAACCGAGGCTCAGGTCGCGGTATCCCCGGGTATCGGATTTGGTGAGTACGGAGAAGGTTATGTGCGTTTTGGATTGATCGAGAACGAACATCGCATACGACAGGCTATTCGCAGCGTTAAGCGTATGATTAAAAACGATGGTTTTGCATAAACGGCTGAAAGAATAGCGACACCGGCCAAATACTACTACTAAGGAAAGCAGGAACGAGCGTGAATCCCATAAAGGTAGGCATCTGCGGTCTGGGCACCGTCGGCGGCGGTACACTCAATGTGTTGCGCGACAACGTCGAGGTGATAAGTGCGCGAGCGCAGGCTTCGCTGCAAGTTGTTCATGTGGGCGCACGCCGCGACAATCCAGACTGTGACCTCGCCAATATTCGCGTCAGTCGAGACATTTTTGAGGTCGCCCACGATCCAGAAGTTGAGATACTGGTTGAGCTCATCGGCGGTACCTCCGTAGCGCGGGAATTAGTGGAGGCGGCAATTGTATCGGGCAAACATGTTGTCACTGCCAATAAGGCCCTCATAGCCGTCCATGGCAACGAAATTTTTGCTCTGGCGGAAAAGCATGGTGTCGAGGTGCGGTATGAAGCCGCTATTGCCGGTGGAATTCCTATCGTCAAAGCTCTTCGTGAGGGCCTGGCGGGCAATCGTATCGAATGGCTGGCCGGCATTATCAATGGCACCGGTAATTTTATTCTGACTGAAATGCGCGACAAGGGACGGGAGTTTTCAGATGTGCTAGCCGAGGCCCAGGCGCTGGGCTACGCGGAGGCAGACCCGACTTTCGATGTGGAGGGTATCGACGCCGCGCACAAGCTGGTTATTCTTGCATCGCTGGCGTTTGGCATACCCCTGAAGTTCGATGCCGTCTATACCGAAGGAATCACTGAACTGACCACACAGGATGTCGGTTATGCTCTGGAGTTGGGATATATCATCAAGCACTTAGGTATTGCCAAGCAACATGCTGAAGGCGTGGAATTGCGTGTGCATCCTACGCTGATACCAGATCATCTCTTGTTGTCAGACGTCGACGGTGTGAAGAATGCGGTACTGGTTGAGGGCAGTGCCGTTGGCCCCACGCTGTATTATGGCGCTGGTGCTGGAGCGCAACCAACTGCTTCGGCCGTAGTAGCTGATCTTGTCGATCTGGCTCGTAACTTCGGCGTCGAACAAAGCAACCGGGTGCCGGCGCTGGGAATAGCGCAAAGCAGCCTCAGAGATCTACCCATTATTCCGATGGCGAACATCGAAACCCCATGGTACTTGCGTATGGAGGTGGCCGATAAGCCTGGTGTGCTGTCCAGGGTGGCGAGCATTTTCAGTGAGCAGGGCATCAGTATTGAAGCCCTGATCCAGAAGGCGCCTGCGGAGGGCCAAACACTGGTCTCGCTCATCGTGTTGACCAACAAGGCACCTCAGGGCAGTGTGGATACGGCAGTGGGTGGCATAGAGGCGCTGGATGCTATCAGTGGCAAGGTCACGCGCATTCGCGTAGAAGCGCTGGACGGCTAGCAGACCAGGACGCAGGCGAGGACATGGGCACGTGAAATACATCAGCACTCGGGGAAATGCACCTGAGCTCAATTTTGAGCAGGTTCTATTAGCCGGCCTCGCCGCGGACGGTGGTTTGTACGTACCCAAGACATTACCCAGATTCAGCCGTGAGGACATTGCGGCGATGAGAGGGCTGGATTATCCCGCACTGGCCGAAAAAATTATCACGCCCTTTGTGTCCGACTGCATTCCTCAGGATGACCTGCGCGCGATACTGGCCGAAACCTATACCGAATTTCGTCACGGTGCCGTTGCTCCTCTGGCGCAAATCGAATCTAACCAGTGGGTATTGGAATTGTTCCACGGGCCAACGCTGGCCTTTAAAGACTTCGCCCTGCAACTGCTGGGACGCTTGCTGGATTACATCCTGGAACGCAAACATCAGAAGGTGGTGATACTGGGCGCTACTTCCGGCGATACCGGGTCTGCGGCGATTGAAGGCTGCAAACACTGCAAGAACATCGATATCTTCATCCTGCATCCGCACAATAGGGTGTCGGACGTGCAACGCCGTCAGATGACGACAGTGCAGGGTGACAATATTTACAACCTGGCGGTGCAGGGTAATTTTGACGATTGTCAGGCGATGGTGAAAGCCAGCTTTGGTGACCAACATTTTCTGCCCGATGATCGCCGCCTGGTCGCCGTAAATTCCATTAACTGGGCCCGCATAATGGCCCAGATAGTGTATTACTTTTATGCCGCCCTTGGCCTTGGAGCACCGGATCGTTCAGTGGCTTTTTCGGTTCCCACAGGCAACTTTGGTGACATATTTGCGGGCTATCTTGCACAGCAAATGGGCTTGCCAATCGAGCGCCTGATCATCGCTACTAACCACAACGACGTATTACACCGGGTAATGATGACCAATACTTATGGTCGTCAACCTTTGGCGCATACCTTGTCGCCCAGTATGGATATCACGGTATCGAGTAATTTTGAACGCTTGCTCTTCGATTTGTATGACCGCGATGGCGTTGCCTTGGCGAAACTGATGCAGCGCTTTGATGAAGGGGATATCAGCCTTTCTGAGAGCGCCATGCAAAAGGCCAGGGGATTGTTCAGCAGTCATCGTGTATCGGATGAGGAAACGTGCCAGCAAATTGCCAGCACCTGGCGAGAGTGCGAATACCTGTTGGACCCGCACAGTGCCATTGGGGTGAAAGCGGCACAGAGCAGTGATGTCGCGCCTGAAATCCCTATGGTTATCCTGGCGACAGCTCATCCGGCTAAATTTCCCGAAGCGACCAAGAGCGCGGGCCTTGATCAAGTCGTTGCGCTACCTGAACACCTGCATGATCTGTTCGAGCGCAGCGAGCGAATGGAGGTGTTGCCCAACGACCTAGCTGCGGTGCAGGCGTTTATCGCGTCCAACATCAAGGCCTGAGCGAGCAGCCTGCGACGTGCTTAAACATATTCGCAGACGTCAGTTATCCGCCTCCACGCAGTTTCCAGATTTGGATCTTCATCCGCTGTTGCAGCGGATCTATCATGGGCGCGGAGTCGAAACGCCTGGCGAACTAGACCTTAAGCTCAATCAATTGCTGCCTCCTGGCCAGCTACTCAATGCTGATCAAGCAGGCACTGTGCTCGCGGATGCCTTGGCAAGCGATCGCAGAATAGTCGTAATAGGGGATTTCGATGCCGATGGCGCTACGAGTACAGCCCTGGTCGTATCTGCTCTGAGAGCATTTGGCGCACAACAGGTTTGCTATCTTGTGCCCAACCGCTTCGAGTATGGCTATGGTTTGACGCCTGAGATCGTCGAACTTGCAGCCGCGGACAATCCCGACCTGATCATCACTGTTGATAACGGTATATCCAGTTTGGAGGGTGTGGCGGCAGCTAACGCGTTAGGTATCAATACGTTGATCACCGACCACCACCTTGCGGGCGCGGAACTTCCCCTGGCAGATGTGATAGTGAATCCAAATCAGCCTGGTTGTGAATTTCCCAGCAAAAATCTTGCGGGCGTCGGTGTTATTTTTTATATCATGCTGGCGCTGCGTGCCGAGCTGCGAAACAGAGCTTGGTTCGAGCAGCGCCCGGAAGTCAATCTGGCTCAGTACCTCGATCTCGTGGCGCTGGGAACGGTGGCTGACGTTGTGCCACTGGACCGCAACAATCGTATTCTCGTTGCCGAGGGTTTGAAGCGTATTCGCGGAGGTCAGGCAAGACCGGGGATTCTGGCGCTGTTGGAAGTTGCTTCTAAAGATCCGCGGACGGTGGTGGCATCTGATCTCGGTTTTGCAGTGGGTCCGCGCATTAATGCGGCGGGGCGCCTCGATGATATGTCCATCGGAATCGAGTGCCTGCTCAGTGAGGATATGGCCGCTGCCCGCTCCCAGGCCGCACGCCTGCATCAACTCAATTTGGATCGCCGAATCATCGAAAAAGACATGCAGTCGGAAGCACTGCAAATACTTGCAAAACTACCACTGGTAGAGGATGCAGAGCTACCTGTCGCCATGACCCTGTACCAAAGTGGCTGGCATCAGGGCGTGATCGGGATTCTGGCATCGCGCATTAAGGACCGCTTACATCGTCCCACGATTGCCTTCGCCGATGGCGATGAGGGCGAGATAAAAGGTTCGGCCCGGTCGATCCCCGGCATTCATATTCGCGACATTCTGGATGCGGTGGCGACCCGTCATCCAGGGCTCATTAGGCGCTTTGGCGGTCACGCGATGGCAGCGGGTCTTACCCTGGCGCGGGAAGCGCACGATGACTTTGCTGAGGCCTTTGTATTGGAAGTGGCTCGCCATGCCCGGGATGTGAATCTGCAGGCGATCATCGAATCAGACGGGGAACTCAACCCTGAAGACTTCGAACTTAATCTGGCGACTGAACTGCGTTTTGCCGGACCCTGGGGTCAGCACTTTCCCGAACCCTTATTTGATGGGCGCTTTTCGATAGTCAGTCAGAGGTTGGTGGGTGAAAGACACCTGAAGCTGGTGTTAGCACCTGAGGGCGTCGATACCTTGTTGGACGCTATCGCGTTTAATGTCGATTTGGATGTCTGGCCGAATCAATCGATAGCGCAGGTCGAAATTGCTTATCGGTTGGACGTGAATGAGTTTCGGGGGCGGCGGTCGGTACAGCTAATGGTTGAGCAGCTAGTCGCTGTTTGATGGTTGTTCTTCTTTTTGTCGGCGCTCCTGAGGAGCGCTTGCGGTGCTTGTTCGTGGTTGCTGCTAGCCTGGCGTTCGACGGTTTTTCCTGAAGTCATTTATGCATTAGTGGAAGCGCAGGGGACTCGGAAGTGGATTAGTTCGGGTACCGGGGTTTGCTGAGAGTGCCACTAAGTTGGAGACGGCTTGTGCGCTCCGCAAACCCCCGGTCCAGCCCGTCGTCCCAACAAACCCCTGGTGGTTTTCAAAACGGGGCAGAATTTATTCTGTCCCGCTATTTACCGCTGGGGTAGAATGCCCGCCTTTGTAGACAGTGGGTTGGTGCCATGCTCGAGATAAATCCTCTTCTGACGCTATTGAAAGATATCGAGGCGCGCACGGGCGTGCTTAGGGGGTATCTTTGACTTCGATCAGCGTAAGGACCGTCTTGACGAAGTAGATCTGGAGCTGGCCGAGCCCAGTGTTTGGGAAGACCCCGAGCGCGCCCGTGAACTGGGTCGTGAGCGTTCTTCCCTCGAGGGTATTGTGCACACCATAGAAAAGCTTGGCCTTGGCGCTGTCGATGCCCGGGATTTAGTGGAAATGGCGGCGGCAGAGGACGATGAAGCCACGGTTTTAGAGATAGCGGACGAAATCGCCACCATGGTGGCTCAGCTGGAACAGTTGGAGTTCCGGCGTATGTTTTCTAAAGAAATGGACGCCAATAATGCCTACCTGGATATTCAGTCGGGCTCCGGTGGTACGGAGGCCCAGGATTGGGCGGAAATGCTGTTGCGCATGTACCTGCGCTGGGGAGAAGACAAAGGGTTTACCACGGAGTTGGTCGAAGCGTCAGGGGGTGAAGTCGCTGGAATCAAGAGTGCTACCATTAAATTCGAAGGAGATTACGCGTTTGGTTGGTTGCGTACTGAGACAGGGGTGCACCGACTGGTGCGCAAATCGCCTTTTGACTCTGGCAACCGAAGGCATACCTCTTTCGCCTCTGTGTTTGTGTCTCCGGAGATTGACGACAACATCGAAATTGAGATCAACCCGTCAGACCTGCGAACCGATACTTATCGCGCCAGTGGTGCCGGCGGCCAGCATGTTAACAAGACCGATTCAGCTGTGCGCATAACCCATGAGCCTACAGGCACCGTGGTACAGTGCCAGACTGAACGCTCCCAGCATCAGAATCGCGACAACGCGATGAAATTATTGCGCGCCAAGCTATACGAATTAGAAGTGCAGAAGCGCAATGTGGAAAAACAGGCAACGGAAGATAATAAGGCCGATATTGGCTGGGGGAGTCAGATTCGATCTTACGTATTGGATGATTCCCGCATTAAGGATTTGCGCACGGGAGTAGAGACCAGTAACACCCAGTCAGTACTGGATGGTGATATCGACAAATTTATCGAAGCCTCATTGAAAAGCGGGCTGTGAGAGAGACTATGAGTGAACAGGATCAGGCACCTAAGCCCGGGCAAGGGCCCAGCCAGGACGCCGATGAAAACAAATTGATTGCCGAGCGCCGTGGGAAGTTGGCCGAGCTGCGAACCCAGGGCAATCCATTTCCCAATGACTTTCGGCGTACGGCGATGGCTGATCAATTGCAGGGTGAATTTAGCGAGTGCTCCAAAGAGGAACTGCAGCAGGCAAACCACATGCACGCTGTGTCGGGCCGATTGATTCGCAACCGCGGTGCTTTCCTGTTGATCCAGGATGGCAGTGATCAGATACAACTGTACGTCAACCGTAAAGGTCTGAACGAAGAGGCCTTGGCACAAATCAAGGCCTGGGATCTGGGCGATATTGTTGGTGCTAGTGGCCCGCTGCACAAATCCGGCAAGGGTGACCTCTATATCAATATGGAGGAGGCGCGTCTGCTGACCAAGGCATTACGTCCGCTGCCTGACAAATATCACGGGCTCGCTGACCAGGAGTTGCGCTATAGGCAGCGTTATGTCGATTTGATTGTAAATCCCGAATCGCGGCAGGTATTTCGCACCCGTTCCAAAATCATAGCGTTTATTCGCGACTACATGAGTGAACTGGACTTCATGGAAGTTGAGACGCCGATGATGCACGTTATCCCCGGTGGGGCAGCGGCCAAGCCCTTTGTCACGCACCACAATGCGTTAGACATGGAGATGTACCTGCGAATAGCGCCGGAACTCTATCTCAAGCGGTTGGTGGTGGGCGGGTTCGAGCGCGTGTTCGAAATAAATCGTAGTTTCCGTAACGAGGGTCTGTCCACTCGACACAATCCCGAGTTCACCATGCTGGAGTACTACTGGGCATACGCAGATTATCAGGATGCCATGAACCTCACTGAGGATATGTTGCGCAAACTTGCTGCAACGGTATTGGGCAATACTTCTGTCCAGTATCAGGGCAGTACGTATGATTTCTCCCAGCCTTTTGAGCGTATTACAGTCTTTGACTCAATTTTGAAGTATAACCCCGACATCAGTGCAGAGCAGCTCGCAGATGAGGCTGCCGCCCGTGACATAGCGAACAAGCTGGAGATTGAGGTGAAGTCGAGCTGGGGGCTGGGGAAAGTACAGATCGAAATATTCGAGAAGACGGTCGAACATTTACTGGATCAGCCTACATTTATCACTGCGTACCCGACGGAGGTGTCGCCGCTTGCGCGACGCAGTGACGGGGATCCCTTTGTGACCGACCGTTTCGAATTTTTTGTCGGTGGTCGTGAGCTGGCCAATGGTTTTTCAGAGTTGAACGATGCCGAAGATCAGGCCGAACGCTTTCTCGCCCAGATGGCTGAGAAACAGGCGGGAGATGAGGAGGCCATGCATTACGACCACGACTATATCCGCGCGCTGGAGTACGGGTTGCCGCCGACTGCCGGAGAGGGTATCGGCATTGACCGCCTGGTCATGCTCTTTACGGATTCAACCTCTATTCGTGACGTACTGCTGTTTCCCCACCTACGCACTGAGTAGAAGAGCATAGGGTCCTGATCCTGGTGTCCGTCGGTAGGCCAGAGGATGAGGTGCTACCCCCATTTGAATGCGTTACAATCACCTGCACCTGTTGATTGACCGGCTTGAGGATTTGAGATTGCTTCCCACCCGCTTTAGTTGTTGTGTTGCCGGCAGTCTGTTTCTGTTACTACAGGCTTGTGCAGATATATCTGCCAAGCGAACCGAATCCTCTGAGTTAGAGCAGGCGCCGGAATCAGAAATTAACCTCAATCTGCCAGAGGCTGACGGCGTTTCTTTTGTCAGTGAGGTTGAGCCAGAGGTGGATGCTACTTTTTTGGATAAGGGTTTCGCCGAACTGGTTGCCGGCGATCACCGTGAGGCTGTCAATTATTTCCGTCGCTACCAAAGGCTTGAGTCTTCCCCGGGAGTGGATTGGGAGGCAAATATTGCGGTTGCCTATGACAAAATGATGCCCGAGAGTCCCTACTACAATCCCAAGGCGGCAAGTGAATCATACCGTCGTCTGATGCGAGTTCGACCCATAGATATAACCGTGCATGAAAAAGTCCTAATGATGCGCGATTCACTGGAAATCTTTGTGCAGCTGCATGCGAAAATCGATGACCTGCAGAATCAGAGGAGACATTTGAGGGAAAATCTTGAAAAGCGTGAGGACGCGCTTAAGCGGTTGCGTGAGTTAACGCTAGGTCAGTAGGAAGAACAACCGTAAAACTTGAGCCCTCACCGGCCTGGCTTCTGACTTCAATTGTTCCCCCCATTAGATCACAAAACTCTCTGCAAATAGCCAATCCAAGTCCCGTGCCGCCGTAGTTGGCGCTGGTTGAAGAATCTGCCTGAACAAAGGCTTCAAATACTCGCGAAAGTTGCTCCTCGTCCATGCCTATTCCCGTATCCCGCACGACCAACTCAATCCAGCCGGGCCGCTCGGGGATTTCTCTTCCCAGTACGCTGATGCAACCCTTCTTGGTGAACTTATTGGCATTGCTGAGCAGGTTGGTGAATATTTGTCGGAATTTGGTGGCATCGTTATAGAGGGTGGGAAGCCCTCGCAGATCAGCGAGCTCTAAAGTGTTGTCGTTATTCCGTAACATTGGCGTCAGTGCGTCGCAGGCTTCCTTGAGAATGTCAGTTGGTTTGAAGTGTTCGCAGTGCAGTGACATTTTGCCCGTTTCAATTTTCGATAAATCCAGAAGATCGTCGATCAGCGTTAGCAGCTGTTGGCCTGATCGAGTGATTTTGTAGAGGTCCTCTTGAAATTGCAGTCGTGGCACCTCACCCTCGTCACCCAGTTCATCATGTAGCATCTCGCTGTAGCCTATAATCGCGTTCAGCGGTGTGCGCAGCTCGTGACTTACATTGGCTAAAAATATGCTCTTGGCCGCGTTGGCCTCGTCCGCGGAATCCTTTGCACTGCGCACATCGTAAATGGCATTGCGTAATTTGCTGGACATAACGTTAAAGGCATCCGCCAGATCGCCAAGTTCGCCGGTATCGTCGATGTTGTCTATGCGATAGTTGAGGTCGCCGCCGCCCAAACGTTCGGTACCCTTCTTCAGTCTTTTTAGGGAGGTATTGGTGTAGCGAACCAGGAAAAACCCCAGGGTGGCAGTGAGGAAAATGGAGGAGAAAAACGCAATTACGGTGATTCGGTCTGTGAGGGAAATAGTTCGAACGATAATCGTCGCTCTCTGGACGGCGATAAATGCCTGCCGCTCCTCCAGCTCTTTCAGTCTCTGACTGGTTTCCAGAAAGGGTAAGGGGTCGTTCATATTCATTTCAAAGTTGGATTTATTGTAACTGAGGTAGAACTGCAGCCAGCGCTTCAGCAAGTAGCTGCTGCTTTCCCAGAGTTGATCGTAGGGTAATTCGGTGACGCTTTGGCTTAATCTTCCCAGCTTCTGAATCTTTCCATTTATGGTGGTTATAGCATCTTCTGCCTGCTGCAGCTCGGTATCTTCGAGTCGGTCGTCTGTGGTTTCTCGAAGCGTAGCCAGCACCAGGATCTGTTGCCGTTGATCTTGCAACAACTGTTCTACTTCTTTGGAAAGCTGGGCGGCGTTTACAGAGCCGCGATAGGCGATCATGCTCTCATTCCGCGCAAAGCTACCCCAGAAGTGCGTACCGACGTTGACGGCGAACAGGATCAGAATAGTGACCAGCGAGAGTGTGAGTCGACGGCGTAAACTCATGTGCGAGTGAGCTTCTCGATCTTGATCAGTAAGCCTGGGAAGTCTACCGGCTTGGTGGCGTAGTCATCACATCCGGCCTCCAATGCGCTGAGTCGGTCTGCCTCCATGGCATGGGCAGTGAGTGCGATGATTGGAATATGCCGAATGCGATCATCTTCTCTGGCCCGGCGGCTCGCGGTCCAGCCGTCCATGATGGGGAGGTTCATATCCATCAATACAACGTTGGGCTGATCCAGGACCATAATATTCAGGGCTTGTTGTCCGTTGGCTGCTGAAATAACCTCTAGACCAGCGCGATTCAAACGACGGACCATCATGTCCCGGTTCAGCTCATTGTCCTCTACCAATAAAACGCGTTTCGACACTATCATGTCGCGGCCCCCACTATTTGGTGAACTACGATGGTCTCTTCAATGCCCTTTACGTTGATTTCCTGGCTGCGGCCTAGCGAAAAACTACCTGATAGGGATTTTAGCGTGCTATCTGAAATCAGAATTTCACCACCACCGGTGACCCCCTCAATGCGGGAGGCCACATTCATGGGGTGCCCCACGAAGCCATATTTGCTGCGCCGTTCAGAGCCGATATTTCCAGCGATAACATCACCGGTGTTAATGGCGATACCCGTGTGGACAGCAGGCAAGCCCTCCGCCTCGTTCTGGGCATTGATGTCGATCATCGCCGCTTGCATGGCGAGGGCGCAGTTGACCGCGCGGTCGGCGTCGTCGTCCCGGTGTTGGGGAGCACCAAATACGGCGAGGATGGCGTCGCCAATAAACTCGTCGATAGTGCCGTGATGGGCCATGATGATATCAGTCATGGCGGCGAGGTAACGGTTTAGCATGGTCACCACCTGAGCGGGCGCAAGGTGCTCGCTGAGGGTGGTAAATCCTCGAATATCTGAGAGCATGATACTAACCCGGCGCAGGTCGCCGCCCAATTCAAGTCCCTCGGGGCGTTCCAGAATGTCAGTGACGATCTCGTCTGAAAGATAGCGTCCGAAGGTCGCCCTGATAAATTTCTCGTTGCGCTCTAATTGTTGACGGTACTGCTGCTCTTTGTCGTGCCAACGCTTCCGCTCTATGCCCGCTTTGATACGAGCCTGCAGTAGCACCGGGTTAAAGGGTTTAAATAGGTAATCATCGGCGCCAGCCTCAATACACTCAATGATGCCATCCATGTCCTGGCTTCCAGAGATAACGATCACCGGAGTAGCCCGCCACTCGGGATGTTCCTTTATTTGGCGCAGGACTTCCCTGCCGTCCATCCCTGGCATCAGCAAATCCAGCAGGACAACGTCCACATCACTTTGCTCAAGTGCTTGCAGTGCCTCTTCGCCGCTGGCAGCGGTGATCACAATGTGCCCGAGACGGGACAGGTTTCTGGCAACCAGCTCCCGATTTTCCTGCAAATCATCCACCGCAAGAATAAACCCAGGTTCTGACTGTACAGTGCGATTTTCTGCCGAAGATGGTTCAGTGGCACTGCCGGCAGCGATGTGGACGGACTTCAGGAGTGAGGACAGGGTTGTTGTGAGCAGGGGGTAGCGTGATCCAATGTCTTCCCGTAACATTTCGGCATAACCACGCAGCGCGGTCAGAATGTTCATTAGGTCATGGGTATGTGATCCCCCCCCAGCTCTGCTGAGCAGCTCTTCAAGACGCCTTGCAGCATCAAACAGTTGGGAAAAATCGTCGCTGGTCTGTTCGTCCAAATTTTCCTGCAAAGCGACAAATTCCTGCCGCAGCGTCTGGATTTCACGCGATAGCTGGGGGATCCACTCCGGGGTGGTATGGTGGGCGGTAGTGCTCATAAATTAGCGTTTTTTACGATTCCTTGCTCGTGGCAGCCCGGTGACAGAAAGGTGTTGAGTCTTCAGTGTAACAATATGCCTGCCCGGGTACACTCGGCACGGCCTTTCCTTTTGCTATATTGGCTGGAGTATAGCGAGCGGTGAGCTAGCCTGGAAACAAAGTGTACGCTCTTGAATCCGTTAGGCTTAGCTAATTTGCCCACAGAGGTGCGCTTTCGCAAAACTTTGGGTTACTATAATTACCAAGTTGATACAGGTTGCTCATGAAAGGGGTTGGGAATACTGATGTTACAGCAAGTTGAAATATTTCAGGGTCTTTCATCCGAGGAACTGGATGCGCTGGCGACCAGCAGCACAAGCCGGTCTTTTCCCAAAAATACGGTGGTCATTCACGAAAACGATCCAGCGGATTCGCTGTTCGTTATAGAAAGTGGCAAGGTGAAAGTCTATTGCAGCGATAAGAATGGCAAAGAGTTCATTATGAATACTCAGGGCGCCGGGGATTACTTCGGCGAGCTTGCCCTGCTTGATGACTCAACCCGCTCCGCCTCTGTGCGCACCGTGGAGAAGTCCAGTTTTTGCATTATCTATAAAGAAGATTTTAATCGGGTGCTGGATCAGCACCCCAATATCGGTCGCCAACTTGTCCGCAATCTTGCTCAGCGGGTGCGCAAACTGACGGCTGATGTAAAAAGCCTGGCTCTGCAGGATGTCTATGGTCGGGTGGCCAATGTCTTGATGGATCTTTCTGAGGAACGCGGAGACGGCACACTCTATATCCCCGAGAAACTGACGCAGCAGGATATCGCTGATCGCGTGGGTGCTTCACGTGAAATGGTGGCGAGGATTCTCAAGGACCTCACGATTGGCGAGTATATTCGGTTTGAAGGTCGGCATATCATCATTAATACCCGGCTGCCAGCGAAGTACTAGGCCCCCGTCTATAGCGGGCTCGCTAGTTTTCGGGTGCCAGCCATTGGGTAAGCCACTCATTGGGTAAACGATGGGCGCTATTTGACTTTCTCGATCGCCTTGACTGTCAGGGCTAGTCGTCCATTCGCCAGCTGGGCATCAATCTTATCGCCAATTGAAACGTCATTGGCGTCACGCAGCACCTTACCCGTACCGTCCGTCACAATTGCATAGCCACGCTGTAAAGTACCCAGCGGGCTGAGCGAGTCGAGCATCTGGGCTAGATGGGCGAGCCGATTGCCTGACTGCAATACCCGTTCCTGCACCGCAGCTTTCAGTCGCTGACGCCACCGGTCGATATCCCGCTGTAGTTGTCGCAGTTGCGGCGCCGGTGATTGGGCGTGGAGTTGGGTTTCCAAAAAATCCGTTTTGCTGCGATAGCGTTGCAGCACATTCTTCTGCGCCCGCAACAGCCGCTCTTCCAGGTCATCCAGGCGCTGAGCCTGTTCGCGCAATTGCGCGCCCGGGTGCTTCAGGCGCTGTCTCAGGTGGGTCAGGCTGACCTCTGACTCCTGCAGCTTGCGCCGGATTAAGCGACTCAGGGTACTTTTGACCTGACGCAAGCGCTGCTGCAATTCGTCCTGATCCGGGCTCAATAGTTCCGCCGCAGCGGAGGGTGTGGCTGCGCGGAAATCCGCCACCATATCGGCGATAGTGAAGTCCACTTCATGCCCGACGGCACTAACGACAGGTATCAGGCTAGCGTCAATGGCGCGGGCTACCATCTCCTGGTTGAACGCCTGCAGATCCTCCAGCGAGCCTCCACCCCGACCGACAATCAGTGCATCCAGTTGAATGTGGCCCTCTTTCCGCCAGCGGTTGGCGCGTTCAATTGCGCTTGCGATCTCGCCGGTGGCGGCCTCGCCCTGGACCGCCACAGGCAGCAGGGACACGGCGATCGACGGGCAGCGTCGTTGCAGGACGGTGATAATATCGTGAATGGCAGCGCCACTGGGCGAAGTCACTACACCAAGATGTGACACTGCGCCCGGCAGTGGCTGTTTACGGCTGGGATCGAACAGGCCCTCGGCCAGCAATTTGGCCTTGAGCCGCTCAAAAGCAGCTTGTAGCGCCCCGGAGCCGGCGTGTTCCAGGTGCTCTACAATTAATTGGAATTCGCCCCGACCCTCATAAAGTGACACCCGGCAGCGTAGACGAATGGCGTCGCCGTTGCCGGGCGTAAGCTTTATGCGCTGATTACGATTGCGAAACATGGCGCAGCGCACCTGTGCATTGCCATCCTTGAGGGAAAAGTACCAGTGGCCGGAAGAGGGGGCTGCGAAATTACTGATCTCGCCTTCAACCCAGACGAAATTGAAGTGGCCCTCTAACAGGGTCTTTGCCTGCCTGTTGAGCTGGCTGACAGTGAGTGCAGGCGGTGGATTTTCGGGAGCGAAGGGGGTGTTCACTGTTATTCGGGCCTCTGCCCGGGATCTCATATGATCGGAGAGTGTACTTTATTCGGTTTGCAAGCGCATTCAGGAGCCTTAATGAGGCCGTGGTAATTGTGCTGTCGGGCGCTTGGATTTATACTGCCTCGCTTTATTCAACCCGCCCGCTGGAGAATAGCCCCTATGCTCCGTATTGCTCAGGAAGCCCTTACTTTTGACGATGTGTTGCTGACGCCCGGGTATTCTGAGGTGGTCGCCAGTGGGGTGTCGCTTCGAACCCGCCTGACTCGCGAGATTGAGCTGAATATTCCGCTCGTTTCGGCAGCAATGGACACGGTCACTGAATTTCGCTTGGCCATCGCTATGGCCCAGGAAGGTGGCATCGGTATTATCCACAAAAGTATGTCGGTCGCTGACCAGGCCGAACAGGTACGCAAGGTTAAGAAATTCGAAAGTGGTGTGGTCAAGGATCCTATTACTGTCCAGCAGTCCGCTACCATTGCCGAACTGATCGAACTAACCAGTGCGCATGGTATCTCCGGCGTGCCGGTTCTCAATGGCCAAGATCTGGTCGGAATTGTGACTCGTCGGGACTTGCGCTTTGAGTCTAATTCACAGAAGTTAGTGTCCGCGATCATGACACCCCGCGATAAATTGGTGACGGTAAAAGAGGGTGCTGGCCTATCGGAGGTTCAGGAACTCCTGCATGAGCACAGAATTGAAAAAATCCTGGTAGTGAATGATGCCTTCGATTTGTGCGGCATGATCACAGTGAAAGACTTCGATAAGGCTGAGAGCTTTCCTGATGCATGTAAGGATTCTTATGGCCAGTTACGCGTGGGGGCATCTATCGGCACCAGCGCGGATACCGATAAGCGTGTAGACGCTTTGGTGAGAGCAGGTGTTGATGTATTGGTGGTTGACACTGCTCACGGACACTCCCGCAATGTCATCGATCGCGTCAAAATGATCAAGAAAAGTTACCCCTCGGTGCAGGTTATAGGTGGAAATATCGCCACCGCGGCGGCGGCGGTGGCTCTGGCTGAAGCAGGGGTTGATGGGGTCAAGGTGGGGATCGGCCCGGGCTCAATTTGTACTACACGTATAGTGACCGGGACCGGGGTGCCTCAAATTACCGCTGTCGCCAATGTCAGCGAAGCACTCAAGGGCACTGGAATACCCCTGATAGCGGACGGCGGTATTCGATTCTCCGGCGATGTTGCCAAAGCGGTTGTAGCGGGCGCTTACTCTATTATGGTGGGGAGCATGTTCGCCGGTACCGAAGAAGCGCCGGGCGAGGTGGAGCTATACCAGGGCAGGACTTACAAGGCATACCGCGGGATGGGTTCGCTTGGCGCGATGTCCCAGACCGAGAGCTCTGCGGACCGTTACTTTCAGGACGCCAGCCGGGGCCCTGAGAAACTCGTACCCGAGGGCATAGAAGGCCGCGTCCCCTACAAGGGCCCTGTATCGGCTATTATCCACCAGTTGATGGGTGGAGTGCGCTCCGCCATGGGCTATACCGGTTCCGCCGACATGGAGGCCATGCGTACGCGCCCCGAGTTTGTTCGGGTAACCAGCGCCGGTATGGCCGAGAGCCACGTACACGACGTATCAATAACCAAGGAAGCTCCGAATTATCCGGTGCGGTAACCCTTGCTGATTGGCCCGGGCGCTGATGCCATAACCGTCGTCTGGCCTGGCCTGTTCAAGTTGCACAGTCGATCTCAACATTCTTTTTTCAGTCAGGACAAGAAATGAGCGCAGATATTCACGCCCAGAAAATTCTTATTCTGGACTTTGGCTCCCAGTACACTCAACTCATAGCAAGGAGGGTTCGCGAGGCGGGTGTCTACAGCGAAATTCGCGCTTACGATCTGAGTGATGATGAAGTACGCGCTTTTAATCCACAGGGTGTGATCCTCTCCGGCGGCCCGGAGTCTGTGGTCGCTGCTGACTCGCCGCGCGCTCCGGCCAGTGTTTTTGAATTGGGTGTCCCGGTGCTCGGTATTTGTTATGGCATGCAAACAATGGCCGAACAATTCGGTGGCAAGGTGGCAGGCTCTGCCGTCAGTGAATTTGGTTATGCCCAGATCACGCAGGTCGGGAACGGTGGCTTGCTCCATGATATTCGCGATCACATCAACGAGCAGGGCAAGGGCTTGCTGGATGTATGGATGAGCCATGGCGACAAGGTAGTAGAGTTGCCGCCAGACTTTGATCTGATTGCAGAGACTGAAAGTTGTCCCATCGCGGGTATGGCGCATAAGAAGAAACCGTTTTACGGCATCCAGTTTCACCCTGAAGTGACACACACTCTGCAGGGTGAACGCATATTCGAGCACTTTGTATTGGAGCAATGCGGGTGCGAGGTGCTGTGGACACCGGCCAATATCGTGGAGGATGCTATCGAGCGGGTACGTGCTCGCGTCGGCACCGACAAGGTGCTGCTGGGCTTGTCCGGAGGTGTCGACTCCTCTGTGGTGGCGGCCCTGCTGCATCGCGCTATCGGTGATCAGTTAACCTGCGTATTCGTAGATAACGGTTTGCTGCGCCTGCACGAGGGTGATCAGGTTATGGACATGTTTGCTCGTAATATGGGAGTGAAAGTACTGCGCCGGAATTGTGAAGATATGTTTCTGGACAAGCTTAAGGGTGTCTCTGACCCCGAGGTTAAACGTAAGCTTATCGGCAATACCTTTATCGCGGTGTTCGACGAGGAGGCGGGTAAATTAACTGGAGTGAAGTGGTTGGCGCAGGGCACCATCTACCCGGACGTGATTGAATCTGCCGGTGCCAAATTCGGTAAGGCCCATACCATTAAGTCACACCACAATGTGGGCGGCCTGCCCGATGACATGAGCCTCGAACTGGTAGAACCACTGCGCGAATTGTTCAAGGATGAGGTGCGCGAAATCGGTCTGGAGCTTGGCCTGCCCTACGACATGGTCTATCGTCACCCCTTCCCTGGGCCGGGTCTGGGTGTGCGTATTCTCGGGGAAGTGAAGAAGGAGTACGCCGATCTGTTGCGTCTGGCGGACGACATTTTTCTTGAGGAGTTACACCGCGATGACTATTACCATAAAACCAGCCAGGCTTTTGCGGTGTTCCTGCCGGTCAAGTCAGTCGGGGTTGTGGGCGATGCTCGCCGGTATGAATACGTTATCGCACTCCGAGCAGTAGAGACCCTGGATTTTATGACTGCGCGTTGGGCGCATCTACCTTATGAATTGCTTGAGCGCGCTTCGAACCGCATTATCAACGAAATCTCGGGCGTGTCCCGCGTGACCTACGACATCAGCAGTAAGCCTCCGGCTACTATTGAGTGGGAATAGCTCAATGCCTGCAGTGTTAAATGACGAACACTGGATGCGTCGCGCCCTGGCACTGGCTGATCGAGCGGCAAATGAAGGTGAGGTTCCGGTGGGCGCAGTGCTGGTGCGCGACGGAAAGCTGCTGGGGGAGGGGTGGAATCAAGTGATTTGTGCACAGGATCCCAGTGCACACGCAGAAATCATGACCCTGCGTGATGCCGCCCGTGCTGAAAGGAATTACCGTTTACCCGGTTCCGTTTTGTATGTCACGCTGGAGCCCTGCACGATGTGCGTTGGGGCCATGATTCACGCCCGAGTTGAACAGCTGGTATTTGGCGCTAATGAGCCAAGGGCAGGCGTGGTATGCAGTACTTGTTCAATGCTGGATGAGGCCAGGTACAATCATAAAGTGAAGTGGCAGGGCGGAATTCTGGCCGAGGAATCGGGTGCGCGGTTGCGGCAATTCTTCAAGGCGCGACGCTAGTCAGGTCAATGTCGGCTCGAATGTAACTCTGTTAGAGCGCCAATAAACCAAGTTCCCGAACAGGCGTCGGTATGAATTCGTCTATCCGCAGCGGTGGTAACGGCTTGCTATCGGGTATTTCCTGCCAGGCCAGAATACTGTAATAGTGCCGGATGTTCTGTACGTAGGTGACAGCTTCCAATCCGCGAGCGTAGCCGTAGCGGGTACGCTTATGGTGTTCCTCCTGTTGCAGCAAAGGTAGCCGCTCCATAACGTCCTGCCACACATCGGGGTCTCCGCCTTGACGCTGAGTTATCACTCGCGCGTCCTCCAGGTGACCCATACCTATGTTGTAGGCAGCTAGCGCCATCCAGGTGCGATCCGGTTCCTGTATTCTCTGGGGCAGGCGCCGCTTGATATTTTTGAAATAGCGCGCGCCACCACGCAGGCTCTGGCCAGCGTCCAGGCGATTTTCCACGCCCATTTCCTTGGCTGTGGGCCGCGTTAGCATCATCATACCGCGAACGCCCGTGGGTGATTCTGCTTTGGGTTTCCAGTGAGATTCCTGATAGGCCATGGCTGCCAGTAGTTCCCAGTCCATTTGGTACTCATTGGCTACCACATTGATCAGTGCGCGATAGGGTGGCAGCGACTTATTCATTGACAGTGCAAAGGTATGGGAGCTGATGCGCGAGATTCCCTCTGCGTGTCCAAAGTATTCTTCGCGTAAACGCGCCAGTGTCCCGTCTTGTTGTAATCGTGCGATGAAGCTGTCGATGGTTTTCAGCAGTCGGGCATTGTCGATTCCCGGCGGCAAATACCAGACCACATCTTGTTCGGAGCTCAGGTCAAAAGCGACCTTCAAGCGTGGGTAGAGACTTTGTTGGACCTTGAATTCGTTGGAGCCGACGATAGCCAGGTCTGCTGTCCTGTTTTTTACCAATTCCAGCAATTCCATGGTGTCGGCACCGTGTATCTCCTCCCAGCTCAGCTCTGGAACCTGGGACTGTTGGAGAGCGAGTAATGCCGCGGCGTTGCTCGATCCGGCAAGTACCACGATTGTCATTTCCACAAGATCCCCGACACTGCGCGGCCTGAAAGTGCCTGCGAAATATACTACCTGAGGTATGAGCGTGTAATAGGCGATTGAGTGCGGATAAATGGCGCCGCGTTGTTTGGTTAAGGCTAGTCCGGCCGCGGCCAGATCAGCTTCTTCACGGTTTAGTTGCTTAAAAATACCTCGAAGCGTAAAGGCGGGCTCAAGACTGAGTGCAACGCCCAATTCCTGTGCCAGCAGAGTAGTCAGTGCGAATTCAAAGCCGGTGGGGCCGTTTTTCCCAAGATAGTAAGTGGTAGGGCTGTTCCTGCTGGCGACAGTGAGCTCGCCCCGAGCCGTGATTTCTTCCAGGGAGTCCGGTCGGTCGCAGCCGATCATTAAAAATAGCAGCGCTGGGACGACAATTAGTTTGCAGAAACTCATGAGGCGTATCTTAACCGGGGAAAAGAAGTGCACACAGGCACAATTACCACGCCTTTATGCGTATTTTCGATTAACGGCGGAAGTTCAAATACAGTACAATAGGCGCTTGATCTATAGACCCCTTCTGGAGCTTTTTACAGCATGCTAACCCTGCGCGGTGCGCCGGCTTTGTCCGCCTTTCGCCTGAACAAACTCGCGCAAAGAATCTCCGGAATTCATCCCGAAATCCAGCTGCTGCACACCGAATATGTCCACTTTGCCCAGTTGCGGGGGCCGCTGTCGTCTGAGCAGGAGGGGGTTCTCGCCAGCTTGCTTGCCTACGGGCCACAATTGAGCATTGCGAACACTGATGAGCTGGCCGGGACTGCACTGTTGTTGGTCGTGCCGCGACCGGGCACGATTTCTCCCTGGTCCAGTAAGGCCACTGATATTGCACGCAACTGTGGGCTGCGCGAAGTCGAACGATTGGAGCGCGGCCTCGCATTGTATTTGCACCTGCCAGAGGATCTGTCCGCGGCCTCGCGGGACGCTCTGGCCGCGGTGGTGCACGATCGCATGACCGAGATTGTGCTCTCTTCAACGGAGCAGGCGCGTCGATTGTTTGAGCATGCTGAACCCCAACCGGTGTCGACCGTGGATGTGTTGGCCGGTGGCCGGGAGGCTCTACTGGCGGCTGATCAAGCTCTGGGTCTCGCGCTGGCCGACGACGAAATCGATTACCTTGTGGAAAGTTTTGTAGCGCTTGCGCGTAATCCCAGCGACGTCGAATTAATGATGTTTGCGCAGGCAAACTCTGAGCACTGCAGACACAAAATATTCAACGCTGACTGGACTATAGACGGAACGGCGCAGACACATTCTCTGTTTAAGATGATCCGCAATACTAACGAACGTGGCGGTGAGAATGTCCTCTCAGCCTATTCAGACAATGCTGCCGTAGTAGCGGGCTCCAGGGCGGGACGCTTCTTTCCCGATCCAGAATCGGGCGAGTACCGATATTCGCAGGAAGACATTCATTTGCTCATGAAGGTGGAAACCCACAATCATCCCACCGCAATTGCTCCCTATTCTGGAGCGGGTACCGGAGCCGGCGGAGAGATTCGAGACGAGGGCGCGGTGGGGCGCGGTTCCAAGCCCAAGGTGGGGCTCGCTGGGTTTTCTGTTTCCAACCTGAACATTCCTGGATATCAGCATTCCTGGGAGCTTGATTACGGTAAGCCCGACCGGATTGTGTCGGCGCTGGATATTATGCTCGAAGGCCCCATAGGTGCGGCAGCCTTCAATAATGAATTCGGCCGACCCAACCTGTGTGGCTACTTTCGCAGCTATGAACTGGAGGCACCCGGGCTTGAGGGCAGAGAAGTACGGGGTTATCACAAGCCGATTATGCTTGCCGGTGGCTACGGTAATGTGCGCCGTGAGCACGTGGAAAAAGGTAAATACGGCCCCGGTGCGAAATTGATCGCGCTGGGCGGCCCGTCAATGCTAATCGGTCTCGGCGGTGGCGCTGCCTCTTCCATGGCCAGTGGTGAGAGTCATGAGGATCTGGATTTCGCGTCCGTGCAGCGGCAAAACCCTGAGATGGAACGGCGTTGTCAGGAAGTGATAGACCGCTGCTGGCAGTTGGGAGAGGACAATCCCATAGCCTTTATTCACGATGTAGGTGCCGGTGGGTTGTCCAATGCCTTCCCCGAACTCGTC
>PKCY01000189.1 GCA_002862985.1 Haliea sp. | reverse complement strand
GATCTCAGAGGGCCCATCTGCGGTAAAGACGTACCACAAAATGGCCGCTCGTGCGTACCAGGGGATCGCCGGAAATGCCGGCATACGACCCCTGCCCCGGGTAACAATTTCATACGCTTCAAACGGCGATATTCTGTCGGAGAGCTTCAATAGCCCCGGCACGGACACACCGTCACCCTGCAGGTCGGCGCCATGGCAACCAGAACACAGAGCCAGATAGCCCACTTGCGGGCCCATACCCAAGTCTTTTGGTACGGCCGTCAATTGCAACAGGTAAGGTACTTCATTGCTGTTGATATACAGACGTTGTTCGCGTTCGTCATAGGCGGCACCACCCCATTCCGCACCACCATCCATACCCGGGTACAACACCATCCCGCTGGTACTGGGCGCCATAAACGTGTCGCCCTGATCCAGATTGGCAATACGCCGTTTAACGGCATGCGCCATTTCCGGCGTACGATCGGTCGAAGTGAATTTCTGTTGTGCAAAGGGCGGAGGTTGGAGCGGCAGTGGTTGACTGACAGCGGGTTGCTCGCCGGGCACTCCTGTGCCCATGACCGGCTCCTCGTACATTGGAAACAGCGGCTCTCCGGTTTCCCGATGAAATACGAACAGGTGGCCGGTTTTAGTGGCCTGCGCCACCGCCGGGATTTCTTTACCGTCACGCTCGAGAGTGATGAGGTTCGGCGGAGAGGGCAAATCCCGGTCCCACAGATCATGGCGCACAAATTGATAGTGCCAGACTCGCTCGCCTGTCTTCGCATTTAGCGCAATCAGAGAATTGGCAAACAAATTGTCGCCGTGTCTATCATCACCATAAAAATCAAAGCTTGGAGACCCGGTAGGTACAAATGCCAGAGCACGCTGTTCGTCAATGGCGATACCCGCCCAGGAATTGGCGCCACCGGCGGACTCCAAACTACCATCAGGCCAGCTATCGGCGCCAAATTCTCCTGGCTGAGGAATAGTGTGAAATACCCAGCGCAAAGCTCCGGTCACAATATCAAACGCCCTGATATGACCGGGCGCGGCACCTCTGAACTCCTCGACCCGTGACCCGATAAGTAATAAATTCTCGTGGACGCTTCCTGGCGTAGTGGCAATCACAGCTGCGTCAGCAAATCGCTCTGGCAGACCTTCATGCAAATCCACCTTACCGTTATTACCAAATGACGGAATGAGTGTCCCTGTGCGCGCATTGATGGCGTACAAAAAAGAGCCCGCCGTGTATAAAATGCGCTGTCTGTCATCGAATACTCTGGGTGACGATTCACCTCCAGCATCCGCCAATTCCCAATACACCACTCCACGGTTTGGATTGGGCAATAACCCCATATCCGAAGGTGGCTCAAAACGCCATAGCTGCGCACCTGTGGCCGCATCGAGAGCAAAAACATGCAGCAATGGAGAAGTGCAATAGAGAATGCCCTTCACCACGATAGGACTACATTGCATTTGCGTTGCCCCATCGTCCGCACCACCACCGGCTTCAAAGCGCCATACTTCCTCAAGATCGTCCACGTTGTTGGTGTCAATCTGCGCGAGCACTGATGCGTGACTGAAGCCTGTGTCACCCAAGTATGAGCGCCATTCCAGCGCGGCAGACGTTGTGGGTTTTTCGACCTCATCATACCGACCCGTATCGCCATTAGGCTGGCAAGCTGTTAGACAAAGGCCCACCAGTAATAAGGGGAAAGAGACACGGAGCCTTGTTGCAGTAATAGACAGTTTAATGGGAAACTCCTGCTTGTTCCCGCTACGCTAACGAATGCGTGGCCGATAATCAATCGGCAACAAAAATCCGGTACAATAGCGAGGACCCCCATTTCAGGAGGCGCACCATGGCTCATCCGGACAAACAGACGCTGCTAAATTGGGCCAATAACTATCCGCATCTCTGGAATTCTGGCGATAAAGCGGCTTGGATAAAAAACTGGAAAACGGTGGCTGACGGAGAATTCCGTATGCTGGATCCAGTAGGCACACCTGAGAAGCGCGGGTTCAAATCCTGTTGCGAAGACTCTTGGGATCTCTTCCAATCCAGAGTGCGTTTCAATATTCAACCTGGAACGCTGTTCGTGTGCGGCCACGAAGTTGCCTGGTGCCTGGAGAATCACTTCGAGGGTACGGATGGCTCTCAGGTTCAATACAGCCTGGAAACATACCAATTTGGTGAAAACGGATCGGTCGACATCCGTACCTACTATCGAGTACCAGCGCATGACAATGAAAACCTAGGCGATATTTTTCAAGCTTACCTGCCGGAAAACGATAAGGGCCTGTAACGAGGGACCGAATATGCGAATCGGAAAATTTTTTGCCCTTCTTCTCCTGCCAGCGACACTTGCTCTATATGGCTGTAGTAACAGCAATAATAACGAAGCAATCTCTCCGTCGACACCCTCGGTAACGATTGCCAACCTGAATATACTTCACGGCTTTGATTGCGATCCTCCTGCGCCGGCCGAAGGTGACCAGTGTCGAGTGCAAGAACGCGTTGCGCTACTAACTGAACACCTAATCGCGGCTGGCTGCCCTGATCTTGTCACTCTGCAAGAGGTTATTAACGCGGAGTTCGCGCCCACCGCGCAAGGCCAGGCGGTGGAATCAATACTATTGCTGATAGAAGCGGAACTACCCGACCTGGCAGCTGCCTGCGGGTTCACTTACCAGATGGTATACGAACCTCTTCTTACTGTGGCTATTGCCGAGATAGATGGGGAACTCCTACTGAGCCGTTACCCGGTGATACAGACAGGAACCAAGGTCCTTCATGGCGCGCTATACAATGAAATTACTGGCGCCCTGGTCTTCGCTCGACATGTTCTCCACGCTCGCATTGACCATCCATCCGGCGAGGTCGACGTCTACACCACCCATCTGGCCTCCGGTTCCGATTTCGCGACCAGTATCTGCGACGCAGAGTTCTGTCCCATGGAATGCGATAGCGAGGATACCTACCGGGCTTGTCAGGCGGAGCAGCTCGCCCTCTACGTCGAGCAAACCCGGGGCTTCAATAATCTGGCACTGATCACCGGCGACTTCAACGCCGTACCCGCAAGCACCGAGTACCTGAGCATGACCAGCCGCGGCTGGCTAGATAGTCACCAGGTCGCCGAACAAGATGAGTGCGATAGCAACACTGGAAGCGGCTGCACATCGGGGCGCAATAGCAGCGCCGAGGACCTAGAGAATCCCGCTCTAAATGTCGGCCGTCGTATTGATTACATTTTTGTCGCGCTGCCACAGGATAATAGCGCCTGTATCGCTTCAGTTGCCGGAGCGCTCAGCGGGTCCTACGAGATCAGTGAAGCGGGACTATTTGCAGCGGAACCCAACCCGTTTTCTCCCCGCTGTGGCAGCCCGCCAAACCCCATGTGTTGGGTTTCCGACCATAGTGGTAATCAGGCCCAGGTCACCTGCACTCCCTGAGAAGAGCGAGAGCTACTATGTCCGGATTTTCTGAATACGATAATTACGACGGCCTTGGCCTTGGTCAATTGGTACGTGATGGACAGGTCAGCCCTGTTGATCTGCTGGAGGAAGCCATCACTCGCACGGAACAAGTCAATGGCGAGCTCAATGCCGTCGTGTACAAATTCTATGAGGAGGCACGCGCCGCCATTGAGGCAGGCCTACCTCAGGGCCCTTTCTGCGGTGTACCTTTTTTACTTAAGGATCTCCACCTGTTAATGCAGGGCGTGGTGCGCTCCAATGGAAGCGCAATGTGGCGCGGTGAAATTGCCGACCATGACAGTACCTTGGTACAGCGCTATCGCGGCGCCGGCCTGGTTATTTTTGGGCGGACCAATTCCCCCGAACTGGGCTTGAACCCGGTGACCGAGCCGAGGGAATTCGGGCCGAGCCGAAACCCCTGGGATACCCATCACACCCCCGGGGGCTCCAGTGGCGGCGCCGGCGCTGCTGTTGCGGCGGGAATTCTACCGGTCGCTCATGCCTCAGATGGCGGCGGTTCGATTCGTATACCGGCCTCCTGTTGTGGTTTGGTGGGGCTAAAGCCCAGCCGTGGTCGCGTGCCGATGGGTCCAGAAAAAGCCGAGGGCTGGGCGGGTCAATCAACTAGCCACGTAGTCAGTCGAACAGTCCGCGATACGGCGGCCATGCTGGACGCCACGTCGGGATCGGAGACCGGTGAAGCATACAGTGCGCCCTACTATCCAGGTTCATTCCTGGATGCTGTTTCCTCGCCGCCCGGTTCCCTGAGAATCGCGGTAAGCCGCAGCAAATGGGGACAGGGTGAATACCAGAATGAGGCTCTGACAGGGCTTGAAAAAACTGTCACCCTGCTGGAAGACCTTGGCCACCGCATTGAGGAGGCGCGTCCAGACTTTGACGGGCAGGCAGCGGGTTCTGCCCTGTACACGGTTATTTGCGTCAATGCCGCCCTAACAGTAAGGCAGCGCGCCACAGAGCTTGGCTGCTCCATTGAAGAGCTCGACATGGAACAAGGTACCCGTCTTTGCGTGCAAATGGGCGATGCAACCAATGGCGCCGACTACGCTGCGGCGATCCAGATGAACCAGCAAATTGGCCGATTGCTGGGGCAATTTCACCAGCAGTACGACGTGCTGCTGGCACCGACTATGGCAAGCCCTCCTGTACCGGTAGGTTATATCAGTGAGGCGCCACCCGAAGAGTACGGAGCGCGGTTATTTAACTATATGGGTGATGCCGGCGTGCACAACCAGACCGGTCAACCTTCCATCTCCCTGCCTCTGCACTGGAGCAAAGAAGGACTTCCCATGGGAATGATGTTTTCCGCCGCCTATGGCAATGATGCGCTGCTACTGCAGTTAGCTGGACAGCTTGAAAATGCAGCTCCCTGGCGGGAGAAGCGGCCACCCCTGCACGCCCAAAATATTGACTAAGGCTCAATCGCTGAGTGTCATAGCCCCGCGAACGCGAGCGCCTGAATAATAAATATCTGATAAGGCAGACCGGAGAATTCACCCGGTTCGTTCTGGCTTATTACGACACCCACCAAACCTGTTTGCGGACTGACAAAAAACACCGTGCCCAAATAGCCCGACCACCAAAAATCCCCAGTGCGGTCGGTAGTTAGAGTGGCATCTGCATCGGCCACGACAGCCATACCCAGACCCCAACCCAAGCCTTCTATATTTGCATCCTGCAGGACACCATCGGGAACATGAAGCCGGCGCATGGAATCCACTGTCGCTTTTTGTAAAATGCGAACACTCTGATATTCCCCGCCATTCCATAGCATGAGCGCAAAGCGCATATAGTCTGAGGCGGTCGAAATAAGGCCACCGCCGCCGGGCGTCCAGTCCCTGGCATCGTGGGTCAGGGAGGCATTAACCAGTTCGCCATTTTCACCCTGGGTGTATACCGTTGCCAACGCGTCGGCATCTATATTTTCCGCAGTGTAGCGTGTGTGTTTCATCCCCAGCGGCTGAAAGATCTTGCCTTGCATAAAATCACCGATACTCTCGCCGCTGACAACTTCAATAATTCGCGCCAGCACATCGGCTGAAAAACCATAGCGCCATCGGGTACCCGGTTCCTCAAGCAGCGGAAGCTCTGCCAGAACAGAGACGCGCTCGCCGAGATCACCCGTTGGTAATTGGTAGATGCCTTGTCTGTCCCAGTAATTGACCAGCGAAGAACCCTTATCGAGGCCCGGACCAATACCAGAGGAGAACATCAACAAATGGCGCACGGTTAGGGCTGTAGCGGCAGGTACCGAAAAAAAGGAGCCATCGTCGCGTGGCGCCTCACTGGTAGCAACACGCAACTGCGCAAACTCCGGCAGATAATCTGCCACCGGGTCATCCAGGCCGAGCTTGTTCTCTTCCACCAAAATCATGGCTGCTACAGCAGTAATCGGCTTGGTCATGGAGGCAATACGCACAGGAGTATTCATTCTCATAGCCTTGCCTGAAGCAATATCTTTCCAGCCCGCAACATCACCATATACGGGGACACCGTCGCGCGCGAACAGTGCGATATAGCCTGATTGAGAACCACGCCACACGGAGAAACGCATAAAGGCGTCAATCGCTGCACGACTAAACCACGCTAGATTCTCAGGCACTGGCAGGCCCGCAGTGGCGGGCGGGACATCCAGCTCCTTCGATTTACCACTGCAGCCACAGATCAACAGAGTGACAGCGAGGAGAATGGATGAAGTCATTCGCATGTTGTATTTCACCTTTTCATCTTAAGGTTGAATTAAAAGTACCTGTTTACTGGCAGCCTAAGAACCAGGCAGTCCCCATCACCATCGATCCAATAATCGATTGGACTCATCCAGGGCAACTATTCTGCCTGTTATCAATGGAAAGCCTACTATATGGGCGGAGCTGCCAAGCGGCACAATTTTAATCAGAACCAACACTGTGTCTACGCAACTGGACAAAGATGTTACTGGCGACCAATACATGAACATCAATGTGCCGCACTGCAGTGTGGTCAAATTATCCTTCTAATAAATAAAGAGAAGATCATGACAGCCGCCACGTTACTGTGGAAAGCTGACAACGACTATCACCTGCTGGAGCAGCCCACTGTGTTCTGCACCCTAGCTAACGAGGCTCCTGCCCCCATCAACAGCAATTATCTGGCCGGTTATAAAAGACGCATCGCAAGCCAAAAAACCCACAGCTCTGGCGACATCTTCTGGATCACCCAGTCGCGCCAGAGGCGTCATCGAAATCGTACGATCACGCATCGAGGTGTCGTAACCTTCATCTTCCTCGGGCCACAATATTGCTCCCGGAGCAATCCCATTCACACGAACCTGTGGCGCTAACTCCACGGCCAGACTGCGGGTGAGCGATGCCAGGCCCGCTTTAGAAGCGCAATATACGTTAAAGCTTGGCAACGGGCGCTCCGCATGGATATCAATTATGTTTATCACACTACCGCGAACAGCCCGTATCGCCGGCAGCAGTCCCTGAATCAAAAAATAGGGTGCTTTCAGATTAGAATCCAACATACGGTCAAATTCATCCGGCGCGCAGTGTTCTATTGGGGTCGGCGCAAACCCTGCGGCGTTATTCACCAACAGGTCAATGCAACCGTAGTGCGAAAGAAGTTCTCTCATCAGGGCGTCGCGCTGTGTCTGGTTTCCAATATCTGCCTGGAATACTTGGCAAGAACTATCTCGAGCCGCGCACAGCTCCTGTGCCAATGCCCGAGCACTGTGCTGTGACTTGCGATAGTGCAGTGCAATATCGAAACCAAGTGCATGTAAGTGCACCGCGATGGAGCGGCCAATCCGTCTCGCCCCACCGGTGATCACCGCTACTTTCTCTCCCGTCAATTTCATCATCCCATCGACTCTTTCATCATCATCAAAGACCATCTGATGATTTGCCTAAAGCTTAATCATAATTGGAGATGATCCGCGCTCAACACACCACTGCATGCGTTACGTTCTGTGCCATGTGCAGGCTTTGCAGACACCCGCAGCCGGACTTTTTTCAATCTCGTGCGAGATAGGGGTCTCGACTCAGCTAACAGCAGAATCGGGGACCCAGACGCCATGAAATCCGACTGGCACACGCACCGGCAAGGGCACTTTAGCTATCGGTCCGGCGGAAACCTTGGTGGCATCGAACAGGCAAAATGCACTGGTGTCGGTATTTTTATCGTAGACGTAGCTGGCGAGATACCCCTCGTCCTCTGCGCCGCCTGACTCTCGGGCGGGTATATAAACAGCCTCTGCCGGCTCCAGCGCTGGGCCGGGCAAATAGTTATCTACTTCTCCGGTTTTAACGTCGTATTTGCGAATACCGCCTTCAGACTTTTGTATGAGTTTCGGTGAGTCATTTTTTTCATCAACCACCAGGCTGTAACCGTAACGATAATCCTTCGTCCAGTAGTCACGGTTCACCTGCGGGAACTCCATCGCATGCTCATGAAGTCGCTCCACAGAAGCCTTGCCTGTTTTCATATTCATAGAAAAGCGCGAGAGACGTGCGGGGTGAAAAAAGTCGTTGGAGTCTTCCACCCACAAATGATCGTAACGGGCGGCGTCGACAACCACATTTTCGCCCTGCTCAAAGGAGTTCATGATGTGAAAAATAAAACAGGTCGGTACGTCAAACCATTTTACATCGGCATTGGTACCCGTGCGCGGCATTACACCAAAGCGCGTAGTAACATCGTTGTCCCATTTGAAGGGCAAGCCACTGCCAGAGATTGCCAGTAGCCAGGAAAATCTGACCGGCATCTCCATAAACACCACATAGTTTTCGGTAACGGCAAAGTCATGCACCATGCTAGGACCCGTCATCTCGATCGGTTCAACCTGCAGCATTTTGCCCGAGGCATCTGCGCGCATATAGGTCAGATAGGGCTGCACGACGTTGTAGCCAAAAAATATTAGTTCACCCGTAGCTGGATCGATTCTTGGATGCGCCGTCATGCTGCCAGCCAACTTACCATCATAGTTAAATGCGCCCTTGGTCGACAGGTCGTCCGGGTCGACCAGGTACGGGTAGCCGAATTCACCCAGGGACATAAGTTCTCCCCCATGGTAAATCAGCGACACCGCGCTGGTGGTATTCTCTGGTTTCGGAGCGCCAAAACCGCCGCTCTCTTTGCGGTAGACCGGCGTATCGATATAACGATTGCGATACCACTTGGCTTGCCCACCCTCAAGACGAATACCGTGCATCATTCCATCGCCACCAAAAAAGTGATCGCTGATACCACTGGAAGAGTTAGTGCCATTGCGAACATACAGACCATTCAATTCAGGCGGAAGACTACCCTCAATTTTGAGGTTCGTTTCTGTCACTTCTTCCGACACCGGCCGGAAATTTCCCTGCTGCCAGAATTTGACTGAGGGCTGTTCCTCAGAACAGCCCGATAGTATGGGAGATGTGGCAACGCCCAAAGCACCTAATCCGGTGTAACCAAGAAAGTCTCTGCGTTTCATTTCTTACTCCACTTTTCTCTGCAGTCCATTTACCCAAGTGAGTGTACCCCATGCTGAGCCTAGCATGCACCAATGAAACGATCTTGGAATATGCCTTTTATCGAAAAATACTATCGGCCCGACTGTGCGAAAATCGCTTCCAATGCATGCGCGGAAATTCCTATACTGTCACGCATCCTAAACATCATAAAACTCAGTAGGGCTTCCATGTATAGCTTCGCAAAATTATTCAGTTTTTTTATCGTCACGGGAATGATGGTTGCCTGTTCAAACAGCAATAATAACGACCCCCAGGTCCAATTCAGCAAGTTTATGCAGACCACCGTCGATCTCCCGAGCAAGGCGGCCCCCGCCTTCACTCCAGGATCGCCGGGTGTAATCGTCACCAACGAGAAAATGATCCGCCAGTTTGGTTCCGGCGACTTTAACCTCAATAGAGCACGCTATACCCGCTACTACTTGTCTGACAGCGACAGCGTGCAACCGGACGGAATCGTTGTGCTTATACCGGGATTTGAGGGTGGCGCTAGTAACTTTTATGTTCTAGCTGAGAATCTGCTGCGGCGAGCGGCTGAGCAGGAAAATCTGGTACTGGAGGTCTGGGCGGTCGATAGGCGATCCAATCAGCTGGAGGATACCGCAGGCCTGAACATTGCGGAGGAGCACATGGACCCACAAATCGGCCTGGACTTTCTGTTTGGCGGCGCGCTTGGCCTGGAGTTCAGTCCGGAATTAATCGATGGCCCCAATCGGCGAGCTATTTTTTACAACAGTAATTCCGACACCGCCTTCATGTCGCAATGGACAACACTGGTGCATTCACAGGACTTCGACGCGATTGTAGAAGCCGCGCAAAATGTGGCGCGCAGTGGCAACGTTTTCCTGGGGGGTCATTCAGCGGGCACGGGTTACACCGCACGCTATGCCGCCACAAATTTTAATTTTGGCACGGGTGATGCCGAACCGGGATACCGAAAACTGCGGGGTCTAATACTGCTGGAAGGCGGGGGTGCCAGTCTATCCTCAGAACCGGTTACAGAAGAGACACTCGATCTGATAGAAGCGCGCTTTGATGGCGGCCTGCATGGCGCAGTGCGCGACCAGGCACCGCGATGTATTGACGGAGTAACAGCCTGCGCGACCGCAACTGCTGCAACTGATTGTGGCGCATTCGAAAATACATCCTGCGTAGAACCACAATCCGCCTTTACCGAGCTGGCGGGACTGCTGTCTCCTGAACTTCTGGCGGTATCGGAAGTGAATGCACTGCATGCAATCAATACCAACGACAGCGTGCCATCCATTTTGCAGGAAGACCAGAACGGTATCGAAGGAAACAATGCCGTTGCAGTAGTGCCCCAACTCAACATTCTAATCCCTCTCGTGGGCACTACGTCGGCCTCGTCCGTCACATTGCTCGGAAAATTCATTGATGATGATGGTGCCGCCGCCGCGGTAGCAAGCTTCGTTGCAACCTCCGTCGGCTTCGAGGGTCCGCTGGTAGATGGCGTAACCACATGGCTAAGCAAGGGAGAGACAATGCCGCCAGAGGCACTCACTGACAATGGTCCCGCACCAATGTCACTCGAAGATATCGGTATCTGGGGTATGGAGGTAGAGCCATCAGATCTGGAAGGGAAAATGCTGCCTAGTTTTTATCAGGGCGACACCAATTTCTCAGAGTGGTATTACTCCTCGTCGGGCCTGAGTGTCGCCAGCGAACTTGGGCTGGACACATCGCAATTGTCTGCGCCATTCCCCATTGGTCGCGGTCGCAGTGATATCGAAAATCGCACCCAGGCTGCCGCCATAAACATTCCCGTCATCGCGTTTGGCGGTAGCAATGGACTCGCGCCGGCACCCGGTGTGTGGCTGAGGTTTGCCGATGCTATTGCGCCCTGTGCAGCATCAGGCTGTGATGGCATGACTGCTCGAGTTCTTGATCGGTCCAATCCGAATGCGGCTTTCCCAACATTTGGTGGTGTTAGCGGTGGATTCGAAGTACACATATCTGAGGGCTATAGCCACCTTGATGTTCTTACGGCGGATGACGACGAGACCAATAACGTCGTCGGACCACTACTGCAGTTTATCGACCGCAACCTTAAGTGAGCAGGTTTCGGTGCGCAAAACCCAGTCGGGACTGGCTAAGTCCAAGCTTGTTGTGTGGCCAAATTGAATGTCCACTGGTGTACATCTGTAAACCAACAAACACCACACTCAGCAAATTCGGGACTACACTATTTCCATTTTTAAAACAGTATAACTGGAGTTCAATGTGTCGTTCGTTAATAGCCAAGCCATCGCTCTTCTAGCCGGTTCCATCTGCCTAGGTCTGATCGGCTGCAGCAGTAGCTCTGACAACAATCCCGCAACAAGTGCTAGTTGTCCGGTAGCGGCGGCACAGGCAGTGCAAATCTGCCTTGGTGTCGTCAATGAAGCTGAGCGCGCCTGCTACCAAAATGGTGGCACCGCCTGTGACGTCGACGATGCCGACATACTCGACGCCCATGATGCTCTGCAAAACACCGTGCAAGACAGCTGTACCGAAGGCGCTTTTATGGGCCTGTCCACAGACGCCACTGTGGGCCGGCTACAGAACGTCTGCCGAGCTCAATCTGACTCTATCGTCTGGCGAACATTTGGTGGGCCCCAGGGCGCGGTCTGGGCAGATATCACAGACCAGGACCGCGATTGCCTGCAGACTGCGCACGAAACCGTTTCTCAGTTTGTTGACGACGCGCTGGTCGCGGCTAACAACTGCATTGCGGAAGATGACTGCGATGCCGCTGCATTGGCCGACGAACAGGGCAATGCTGCAGTGGCTGCAGCGGCAACTATTACTCAAACCTGTCCTGCGTTGGAAGACCTTATTGCCGTCAATGCCGACACCTATATTGAGCGGGCAGAAGACCAAATTGATTGCACCATTGCAGCATCCCATCAAAGCACAGCGCCGCTGAACCCAGGTTGCGGCCCATCCAATGCGGAACTTGTGCCCCCCAGGGGTGAGTGGACTCAAATCATCCTCGATGAGGATAAATGGGGAACCATGTGCGGTGATGGCACCGAATATGCGATTCAGGTTCGCCTCGCACCCGAAGGAAACCCACTGGACCGCGTCGTCATTGCCCTTGAGGGCGGGGGCGTTTGCCTATTTGAAGACGACTGTAAAAGCCGCTTTGCTTCCAGTCCTCAACTATTCAACGCTCAGGATGGCCTGCCGCTCGGCGGCGGAATTGTATCGGACGAGCCCGACAATCCTTTTGCCAACTGGACCAAAGTCTACCTGCCCTATTGCAACCAGGATGTGTTCATCGGTGGCGGCGTTGTTGAATCGTTTGGCGATTTCGAGTTGCCACGCTACGGTACCATCAATCTCCGTGCGGGCATGCGGGTAGTGCGCGATATTCTTTGGAAGGAAATGGATGAAGCTGGAGGCAACGGGTTTCGTCCGGACGACCTGATTGCGCTTTTCGGGGGCTTTTCGGCCGGCGCCTACGGCACGATCTACAACTTTCACTGGGTTCTGGATGACCTGCAGTGGCCACAAACGGCGGCATTTCCGGACGCGGGTGGTGCACTCGATAACGGCAGTGTGGTTGGAGTTCGTGGCCTGGGTGATATCAAAATTCCAGCCTGGGGCGCACAGCCATTCCTCCCGCCCTATTGTTTTGAAGGCGATTGCGCAGTGGGACCCGTAATCTACGAAGCACTTTCACCGCGACTGAAACAAGTGCCCGTGCAGCAGATGCTGATACTGTCTAATCAGAAGGACAATACCCAGCAGAACGATGCCTTTTTCTTCGATGAGGCACAGTGGATTAATGCTATGCGCAGTGCCTACTGTGAAACAAAGGATTTGCCAGCTATCCAGTGGTATCTAACCAGTGACTCAGTCAACAGCGTGCACGTGGTCACACCCCGCGATGAATTTTTCTATGGCGAAGTCGCGGGAGAGCGCATGTCAGACTGGTTCTGGCGGGCGATCACTGATCCGGATTCGATAGTCGACCGGGCTGAAGAAGGAAACTTCACCACGGATATTCCCGGCTCGAACCCCTTCCCTTGTGAGCTGCCTATGTAGTAATCCCCGCGGGGGTCATGTCGGAAGATAGGGCAACACTTCCTGCTCGAATAATTTTAGCATGCGCCATGACTCCCCGGGATCAATGCCTGCCAGCAATGGGTTGAGGTAGAGCACAGAATGCGGCCCCAGCTCAGCCGCCAATGCCAGCGCCTGCTCCGGCGTCAGTACCTGGTAGGAGCCACTTCGCATAACCGTCTCCTGGGTCATGTCCTCGGCATAGGGACCAGCCGGCTTTCCGAACGCCTCACTCGTCCATTCGCTGTAAGATCTCAACTGGTGTAGCACGTGCGGCATGACCATCTTCCAGGCCTGCTCGGGTTCATGCGTAACCCATAGAAAAATGGGGCCCTGCTGCGGGTACTCTCCGGGGTCGCTGCCGCCCAGCGCTATACATTCCTCTCGGTAGGGCGGCCACAAGCGTGCATCCAACGGCGGGAACCAGCCGTCGGCAATATGCGCGGCGCGCCGCGCTGCCGCAGGCGAGCTTCCACCTAACAAAATCGGTGGCGCAAAAGGTTCTGGCCGTGGCGAAATAGTCAGCGTGCGGCCCTGCCATTCAAAGGGCTCCCCGCGCCAGGCGCGTTTTAGAAATGCACAGGTCTGGCCCATTGCCGCCCAACGATCTGAGAGTTGTCGACCAAACGTCTCAAACTCCACCGGGCGATACCCGGCACCCACCCCCAGCAACAATCGGCCATCGCTGATAATCTGTGTTACGGCGGCATCCTCAGCAAGTTTGGGTAAATCGTACAGGGGCGCTAACAATACGGACGTGCGCAGCTTGATCTGCTTACTACGCGCCGCCATGGCACTGGCCAGTACCAGAGGCGAGGGGTTGTAGCCGTCATCCGCACAATGGTGCTCACCCAAACCGACCACATCGAATCCCAGATCATCCGCCCAACTCACCTGGTCGAGAGCACACTGGAATAATTGGGTGCGCGGTGCTCCGAAGTCAGGAGCGCGCATGTCATAGGTGAGGCAGAGTTCCATAGAGTACACCGTTACAGTCTTTTAACCGGATTATAGGCGAAACCAACTTGCTATAGCGCGCCGTCAACATCAGACTTGCACCGCGCCAGACATTCTTGATCATCGAGAAGGCGGCCTCGTCAGTTCCGATAATTAGGATTCTGCAGAAGGAGAACGAAATGTCAGTATTGGACAAGTTTAGATTGGACGGCAAGGTTGCAGTCATCACCGGCGCCGGCAAGGGCATTGGGGCTGGCATCGCCCGTGCCTTCGCTGAGGCGGGTGCGGATGTGGTGATTGGTGCGCGAACGAAGGCAGACCTTGAAGCGGTAGCCGAGGAAGTCACCTCGCTGGGAAGACGAGCTCTGGTAGTGCCCACTAATGTATTGGATTTCGCGCAACTACAGAACCTAGCTGATCGCGCCCTGGATGAATTCGGACGCATCGATATCGCAGTCAATAATGCGGGGGGCTTTCCCCCCAAACCCGTCGCGCAGACTACCGCGAAGGATTTTGAAGGCGCGTTTCGCTTCAATGTCAGCACAGCCTTTGAACTATCACGAATTTGTGCGCCACTGATGGTTGAGTCCGCAGGCACAGGCGTAATACTGAATATTTCTTCCGTCGCCGGACACAGGCCTGCCCCTTGTTTTTCTGCTTACGGAACAGCAAAGGGCGCGCTGTCGTTCCTTACTCAGGAACTGGCTCAGGAGTTTGCTCCCAAAATACGTGTCAACGCTATCGCAGTGGGATCAACTAAAACCGATGCTCTGAGCACAATTCTGACTCCCGAAATCGAACAAACCATGGTGGACCTGACACCCATGGCGCGCCTTGGGGAGGTCGAGGATATTGCCCTGGGCGCCCTCTACCTCTGCGCACCAGCGGCAAGCTATGTGACAGGCGAGATCCTGGCGGTTAACGGCGGGCTCGAGCGGCTCAATATGCAAATGCCGCGAGCATGGGGGGGAATGGGCTGAAGACGGGGAAATACCCGCAAAAACACTCGAATTTGGCCATATTTGACCGCAAAACCTCCGAGTAAAGGCCTTACACTTGTTAAAGGATAGCCATATTGGAGGCCAGTACCATGCCGTATGTATCATTCACCCCCATCGATGTTCCCGTGCAACCTCGCAACCGAGAGCACCACGTCGCACGCGCACTGGCCGGGGATTGGTTTGATAATCACCCTTTTAAAACAGCCTGGTTCAACGCCATGTCCGTCACTTTCCCACTGGGTGAAAAGTTCTTCATCGACAGCGTGCGCCACTATTCTGACCAGATCACTGACCCCAAACTGAATGAAGACATTCGCGGATTTTGCGGGCAGGAAGGTTTTCACCGCCGCGAACACCAGCGCTATAACGAAAGCCTGTGTCGTCAACGAGGCTACGACTTGAGCCTCATGGAGTGCCGCCTGGAAAAAAACATCCAGCGCGGATATAAATACATGTCACCCTTGCAGTGCCTTGCGATTACGGCAGCGCTGGAACATATCACCGCCATCCTGGCGGAGTCCGCGCTCAGCGATGACGATCCCATGATCGGAAACGCTGACAACGCCATGCAAGCACTGTGGCAGTGGCACGCTGCCGAAGAAATGGAACACAAGGCCGTAGCATTCGATGTCTTCAAGGCTGTGGGTGGAACCGAGAAGATGCGCAAAAGGGCACTGCTACAGGGGAGCTTTTTTCTTACATTGGACGTTATGATGGGCTTAGTTCACATGCTAAGAAAAGACAAAAAACTCTGGAGCGCTCGCATTTGGTACGAGGGCTGGAAGTTCCTCTTTTTCAAGGGCGGCATCCTGCGCCGGGTTTGGCCTGCTTATAAGGAATACTATCGCAATGGCTTCCACCCCTGGGACCGCGATACCCGGCCCCTCCTGCATTCATGGCAGCTAAAAGACGAAGTGGCGGTTCCGGCTTAAACGATGCCGGGAAAGGCTTTTCCCGACCTGCATACGGCCCTGTTCGCGGTCAGACAAACTGACTGATAATGTCGTCCGAATAGCGTTTTACTGCGTCGACCTTTTTGTCCAAATCATCGGTCTCTCCATGATAGAAAGGCCAGGGCATGGTCAAAATGTGCGTCACTCCAGCATCTTCCAAGCGCTTGTAGCCATCGTAGTTCCAAGCATCTGAAGGTGTGGCCATGATTTCAAAGGGCAACTGATCACGCCCATATTCCCTGCGCCAGACCTTTATTCTCTCGATGCAGCCAATGATCTCTTCACTGGTCTGCAAATCTGTGACCCACCCATCGCCCAGGCGGGCGGCGCGGCGCATGGCAGGATCAGAAATTCCGCCTATCCAGATCGGAATATATTCACTGGGTGCGGGGTTCATCTCCAACGCATCAAATTGATAGTACTCACCCTGGTACTGCACGTACTCACCGCTCCAAAGCAGGCGCAGCACTTCAAGCATTTCATTTGTGCGCTTGCCCCTGGTTTTGAAATCCGAGTCCATGAGCAAGAATTCATCACCGGACCAACCGACGCCAATAGCGGTTGTCACGCGATTGTTAGAAACGATTGCCGCAGTACTAATTGCCTTAGCGACCAGAAAAGGGTTGCGCATTGGCAACACGAAAATGTTGTTGGTAAAGCGCAAGCGTTTCGTGATCGTCGCCAGAGCACCGATCATAACCCAAGGGTCGGGCCAGTCAGTATAGGGAGGCCAACGTCGGCTGCCATCGTCGGTGTACGGGTACGGAGTGCTAATGCTCTTGGGGTTGACGACATGATCCGAGAAAGACATAGCTTCCCATCCATGGGAATCGGCGACCGGAGCCAACTGCGTGAGATCGGCCACGCTGCTGAATGAGGTGGATAGAACAAACTTCATGAAGGGGTGCGCTCCTGGCAACCAAAAGCCGGCGAAGGCTATTTGGAAATATTGATAAGCTCGCTGGGTTCAACGTAAATACGACTGAGGCACTGCCCCTCCTCTTCATTCCACTGGTCAATATCTCCCATCCTGCAGCGAGACGCGTCGATGACTTTTACCACTGACATTTGGTGGCAACCGATACCATCGAATTGTACTTCGGTGTATTCCGCTTTAGTCGGATTGATAGTGGTAAAGGATATGGACTTGCTCTCATAAATGATGCCGTCCTGGTTGTGGACCGCCAATCTTGGGACCAGTGAACCTATTTTGTAGCCCAGATTATTCTGCAGACGAAATTGAAACTTGCATGCCTCCTGCATTTCTTGAACCTTTGCCACCGACAACACAGCACTGCTGGACGGGTCTCCAGGTGCCGCTTCAACAAATTCCCAAGTGTGATCTTCCAGCAACATGGCCGTTCTTCCGTCAGCGGTAAACGCCTTGAGATTACCTCCATCGTGCGCACTCGCCTGATGAGTGAATAGCACGCATAGTGCGATAAGAACTAATTGTTTCATTGAGTTTAATACCTTGCGAGGTTCTGGTTATTCGACCACCAATACTGCGTTTCGTTTCCTAGAGAGTATCTCCACTGAAAAGCCTACGCAACAGCTGACTTAAGAACTAGGTTAATTGCTAGCGCCGTGATGCATGGCGGGACTTGAGTGTTTCCCCCTCATTACCGCAGCCGCAGGTCGCGATTATTGTGAGCGCAGGCGCTATGACCTAGCTTAGCGCCAACCCATCCAGATCATCCGCCTCTCGCCATCTGGAAAGTAGGCGAAAAAACTCTATTGAGCCTCCGCCATAAAATCCATCTTGCGCACTACGATCCCCCGTCCTGCCCTCATTATTGTAATAGCCTGGAGTACAGTTTTCGAGGAAATCTCCCGTATCTCGCGCTTTGTCGATGCAGCGCTGCACCCACATGGACTCTCCCTCCCGGGTGACCTCGATCCGCGAATGACCCCGGTCTGTCGCCGCTTGAATTATGTAAGCGATGTGTTTTGCCTGCTCATCAAGTAGGTGTGGGTAGTTCGCGGTAAATCCCGCCTGGGCATTGCTCATGACAAAACAATTGGGGAAACCGTTGACATGCATTCCGTGCAGCGTTCTCACGCCGTCGGCCCAGGCATCAGTGAGACTTAGCCCATCCCGACCAAGCAATTGAATATCGGCTCGATGAGAATAATCGGTACCCACCTCAAAACCAGTGGCGTAAATTAGGCAATCCAGTTCATATTCCTGCCCCCCCACACTAACGCCGTTCTCGGTGATGCGATCCACACCACGACCCTGAGTGTCGACCAGCGTCACATTTGCCCGGTTAAAGGTCTCCAGATATTCGTTGTGAAAACACGGTCGCTTACAGAACTGGCGATAATAGGGCTTCAGCGCCTCCGCTGTCTGCGGGTCTGCGACAAGTGACTCTACCCTCGCGCGGATTTCTTCCATCTTCTCAAAATCGGCGAGTTCAACCGCTCGCATAATGCCCTCTGGAGACATGTCTCCCGCGCCTTCCTGCTGCAGACCAATGAGCAGTTTGCCTATCAGGTCGGTCCATCCATCGGCCACCAAATCCTCTGCCTGGGGCACTCCCGATACCAAAGCATTGAAGTTGTCCATCCGGTGTTGGTGCCAGCCAGGCTTCAAGCTATCAGCCCAGGTGGAATCAGTGAGTGGATTGTTCTTTACGTCAATCGACGATGGTGTGCGTTGAAAAACAGTGAGATGTTCCGCCGACTCACCCAGAGCCGGCACACATTGAACCGATGTTGCGCCGGTACCAATAATACCGACACGCTTACCATTAAGGCCCGTGAGGCCGCCGGTCGCATCGCCACCGGTGTATTTGTAGTCCCATCGGCTGGCATGGAACGAATGCCCGCGAAATTTCTCAATACCGGGAATACCCGGAAGCTTCGGACGATTGAGTGGCCCGGTTGCAAGACACAGGTAACGCGCCTTCATCTGGTCGTTACGGTTCGTCGACACTATCCAGCATGACTCTGTTTCGTCCCAGCGCAGCGTCTTAGCTCGCGTCTGAAAACAGGCGTTGCGATACAAATCAAATTTCTTTGCGATCGCCTTGCTGTGCGCAAGTATCTCTGTGCCGAAGGCATATTTTTCGCGCGGTATATAACCCAACTCCTCCAACATGGGAAGGTAGGTATAGGACTCGATATCACAGGCGAGACCGGGGTAGCGATTCCAGTACCAAGTGCCGCCAAAATCGGAGGCAGGATCGATGATGCGGATATCGTCTACACCTGCCTGCCGCAGCCTCGCGCCTGCCAACAAACCACCGAAACCGCCCCCGATGACCAGAACCTCCACCTGGTCAGTCAACGGCTCTCGCTCAAACCCCGGGTCGGCATAGGGGTCATCCAGAAAATGTGCAAAGCCCTCCTGGATTGCAATGTATTGCTCATTGCCCTCCACACGCAGCCGTTTATCCCGTTCACGACGGTACTTGTCGCGCAGCGCATCGGGGTCAAACTCTATTCCATTCTGGTTAGGTGCTGTCATTTGTTCATCCATCCGTTCAAATATACAGAGTTCCAGGACCCCAAAGCGACAATCTGGAATCGACTAAAATACTATATGCTCGGGAGAATTTTGTCACCGAATAGAGCCGTTGGCGGGACATTTTTCAAATCAGGAAATTTATCGATTGTTCCAATCATCGTAGTTATTAACCTCAGAAATACTTCTCCCGGTATCATACTGTGATTGTGTCTGCTCCATGCCTTCACGTGCCTCTTCTGTGACCACCACTGACTGAAATACGGCTTGCTCATACCGCAGCGCCTCGTTCAGTGTCGCATCGTCATTTACTGCCAAAATTTGTTTGAGTCCCGCAATTGCAGCCGGCGGTTTCGCCGCCATTAAATGCGCCAGCGTCAACGCCTCTTTAAGCGCTTGCCCGTTTGACACCACCTGATTAATCGCACCGAGATCATAAAGGCGCTGTGCCGACATCGGCCTTCCTGTCAGCACCATCTCGCTGGCTGCGCTGCGACCCGCGAGGCGCACGAGACGGCTGCTGCCACCTATGCCGGTGGTCAAGCCCATGTTCACTTCCGGCTGAGAGAATAGTACCTGGGCCTCCGCTACTCTCAGGTCACAGGCCCAACCCAACTCAGCACCCCCGCCGGAACAATCTCCGGAAATCGCAGCAATGCTTATCACACTCTCGCGGGATAGTTCTTTCAAGGCACCGAACCAGCCAGCACCGGATCCGGTTTGTTCCAGACCTTGCACACCGTTAGATAGGTCGCGTAGCCAGGCATGCTCCAGCCAGTGTCCAGGCAGGCCTGAGGCCAGAACCAGCACCCGAGCGCCGGATTCACGGCAAGATTTAAGTTGCTCCGCCAGGGCATCGATCGCAGCCCACGACACCTGGTTAGACCGAGGTACATCAGTGAACGTGAGTATCGCGATCCTGTCGCCGTCCCATTCCAACTTTATTGCGTGACTCAAGCTAGGTTACCGATCTAACCGGGAAACCGATCGAACTGGGGTAGTTCATCCGGCAGGTAATGAAATGCCTGCTTTTCGATGCAGTAAAAGGCCATGTCCGGCTTACCATATTGGGTCGGATCGTCCAATGTACCCACCTTCAGAATAATCATATCAGGCAAGCCTGGCGGCAGGCTTGACAGTGAGGTGCCGCAATCCCCGCAAAATTGCCGCTTCACTGGAGATTCGAGATCACTACGCTCGAACGATTTCGGTTCTCCGACGGTATAGCGAAATCCGCTCACAGGCATTGCCAGGGCTACATTGGCTGCACCACCAGAGCTATATTGGCACTCACGACAGTGACAAAGGCCCCGCATTAGAGGTTCGCCTTCGGCTTCGTAGCGAATTTTTTTACAATAACAACCACCGGTAATCTTCATAAAATAAACTCCAGATCCTCTAAAGCTAACACAATGGCGAATAAATCCGCGGCAGGTACAAGGTGTTATATTAGCTGCTTTTCACGCGCGCGCCATAGAATCTGACGGATTGTGAGCTGCAAGCGCCGACAGTCTGGCCTGAGAATCGGCCCTGAGAAGTGTCCAAAATTCTCCACTGGAATTGCGGTACACTAGCACCCTCTCTTGCAATTAATTTACTCAGGCTCACCATGCTCTCCGATGACAACCCCTTCGCCTCAGAAGGAATCACACCCCCATTCAACGACGAGTGGAGCGCCAAACGCCGCGTGGCAGATGCCATCAAACAGTTGATTGAAGTGTTGGTAACCAGCTCTCCCAGTATTGAGAAGATGCATGCCATCGCCGAACAGCTTGAGGCAACGTCAGAGGACTTTCGTAAATCTCCGCGCATCTTCGGCCGTGGCGACTGGGCGCAGAATGGAGATCACGGCAGCTTCGGCCAGATCAGCCATGAACTGAACCCTATGGCAGGTTGGAGCAACCCTATTGCCCCTCCCCTCAACAGCTGGATCGAGGGCGACGTCGCGTTCGCGACCTGCCAATGTGGCTGGGCATACGAGGGTCCACCGGGCAGTGTTCATGGTGGTTTTGTGGCCGCCATATTCGATCAGTTTCTGGGCATGTCACAAATGATCGGTGGTCAACCCGGCATGACGGCGTACTTGCATGTGAATTATCACGTGCGAACACCGCTTAATACGCCGCTTAAACTCGAGGCGAGGATAGTCAAAATAGAGGGCCGAAAAACCATCTTGCAAGGGGAGATGTTCGCTGAGGGTATTATGACTGCCAGTGCCAAAGGACTGTTTGTTCAACCCATAGGGGGTATACATGCCGTGAAAACGCAGGTAGCGGCCAAAGAACAGGACTGAGGCTCAAGGTGTATTTTACTATCGACCAGTTTGGCGTTTAGTCAGTCTAAAATTCCGCCGGTCTGCGGAGCGGGGCGGGCTCGCTGGTTGTACAACAGCGATACGATACTTTTTACCTCGTTCTCGGAAAGTTTCGAATAGTCCTGCGTCAGCTCGCTGCCAACCGCCATCCCTTTTTGCAATGCCGGTCGCTCGCTCAGTTCGTTGATCCACCTTCGCACATACTTAAACTCATCAAGGTCAATACCCTGCGCCTCCCAGCCTATGCTCCAGGGATAACAGGCCATGTCGGCGATGGTGTAGTTGTCTCCGGCCAGGTAACGTCTATCGTATAATCGATTATTCATCACGCCGTATAGACGGTGTAATTCGTCATTGAACCGGCGCAACGCATAGGACTGATCTCCTTCCCTGTCCTTTAGACGAGCGAAATGACCCCGTTCCCCAGTTTTTGGGCCCTGGTTGGCCATTTGCCACATCAACCATTGGTTCACCTCCCACTTTTCTCGCCGTGAACTCCCGCCAAACTTTTTGCACTTCTCGGCCAGATACAGCATGCACGAGCCCGACTCAAATACTGCGAGCGCTTCCCCACGATCTTCAGGATCATGATCGACGATCGCCGGCATACGATTGTTGGGGCTGATGCGCAAAAACTCTTCTTCAAACTGCCCCCCTCTCCCGATTTCGCAATAGACCACACTGTAATCGATACTGCTTTCTTCTAGCTGAATAGTAAGTTTCTTACCGTTGGGAGTCGGCCAGTAGTGGAGGTCGATCATGGGTATTGGCTCTTCATTATCGATGGGTTGGATATCAGCTCACATTCATCTGGGGAAAGCAAGTTTGCGCACAGCTAGGTAGCGACTCGGTTTGAAAAATTGAGACTGAAGGAGCTGAAGCCAGCGCTTGGGTCGACTTCGCACAATACATGGATTATGTTGACGCCTGCAATCCTCGGAGGTGACATGGCAAAAAAAGAGCAGATAGAACAGGAAGCACTGGCAACCTATGAACGTTTTGTTGCCACGCGAGACAAAG
>PKCY01000164.1 GCA_002862985.1 Haliea sp. | reverse complement strand
CTGGCGGCCTGCGGCAGCGGTGAGTCCAATGTGGTGCAAGGTAACCGCGCGGGTATTTTGCATTTTGGCAATGGCACGGAGCCACAGGGTCTAGACCCGCACGTGGTCACCGGAATTCCGGAAATGAATATTGTGAATGCCCTGTTCGAAGGGCTCGCGGTAAAAAACCCCTACACCCTTGAGCCGGAACCCGGCGTCGCGCAAAGCTGGGATATCAGCACGGATGGACTGACCATCACCTTTCACCTCAACCCCGAGGCGAAGTGGTCCAACGGCGACCCAATAACCGCGGAAGATTTCGTGTGGTCCTGGAGACGCGCTTTGAATCCGGCCATGGGCAACCAGTACGCCTATATGCTCTACCCACTGGTAAACGCGGAAGCCTTCGCCACCGGAAACCTGGACGATTTTGCCGATGTCGGTGTTGCGGCATTGGATGAGCACACGTTGCAGGTGCGATTGAACGCACCCACCCCCTACTTCATTCAGCTGATGGACCATCACAGTACGTTTCCAGTCCATCGATCCACCATCGAGAAGCACGGCAAATCCACAGACCGATTTACGCGCTGGACCCGCGTCGAGAATATCGTTGGCAATGGTGCTTTTCGTCTCAAGGACTGGCAGTTGAATCGTCGCCTGGTCGTTGAAAAGAGCGACACTTACTGGGACAGCGACCGAGTGCAGCTCAATGGCATCGTTTACTACCCCACAGAAAACACCTCCAGCGAAGAGCGCATGTTTCGCGTGGGGCAGTTGCACTACACCCAGACTATTCCACTGGACAAAATCCCCGTGTATCGCGCGAAAAAAGATAGCCCCTACGTTAACGCGCCTTACATTGGCACCTACTACTATCTTCTCAACATCAACAAGCCGCCACTGGATGATGTGCGAGTACGGCAGGCCCTTGCCATGACCGTGGATCGGGACCGCCTTACGAGCACAGTGTTGCATGGCAGCAATGTGCCTGCGTACAGTATTACCCCTCCCGGTACCCTCGGCTACCAGCCGCCAACGTTATTTGAATACGATGTAGAAAAAGCACGACAGTTAATGGCCGAGGCAGGTTATCCCAATGGGGAAGGCTGGCCAGGACTTGAACTGACCTACAATACCAGTGAGGCTCACCTAAAAATTGCCGTTGCATTGCAGCAGATGTGGAAGGATGCGCTCAATATTGACGTAACGCTTGCCAATCAGGAGTGGAAGGTTTATCTCGACTCAGTGGACCAGATGAATTTTCAGATGGCTCGACGGGGTTGGATTGGCGACTACGTTGACCCCAATAATTTTCTGGACCTGTTCCTTTGCGGCGGCGGCAACAATAGTACCGGTTTCTGCGATCCGGTCTTTGACGATATGATTCAGCAGCAAGCACCCCGCGCAAAAACCCGGGAAGAGCGCTATGCGATCTTCGACGCTGCCGAAACACGGTTGATGGAACAGATGCCCATCATTCCCATCTACACCTACACCAGCAACCACCTGATTCATCCCAGCGTGCAAGGCGTGCCCTCCAATTTGATGGATTCGGTGAACTTCCGCTATGTCTCGCTAGAGAATGAACTGGGGGTGATTGAATAATGTGGCGATTTGTCGGCTATCGCCTGCTGCAAGCCATTCCGGTATTACTGGTCGTCATCACAGTGACCTTCTTTTTGGTGCGGGCCGCACCGGGTGGGCCATTCTCCAGTGAAAAAGCTGTTATTCCCGAAGTCAAAGCGGCACTCGAAGCACAGTACGGCCTTAATCTAACGCTATTTCAACAATATACGTCCTACCTCGGTGATCTGACGAAGGGCGATCTGGGCCCGTCCTTTAAATATCCTGGGCGCAGTGTCAACGAACTGATTGCGGCGGGCTTTCCGGTCACCGCTGAGCTGGGTTTCTATGCATTGCTGGTAGCCCTCAGTATTGGTGGCGTTGCCGGAATCATCGCCTCTCTGCGACCCAACACCGCACAGGACTACATTCCCATGTCTGCCGCCATGATCGGAATCTGTATGCCCTCGTTCCTGTTGGGGCCGATTCTGATACTGGTATTTGGCATCTACCTGGAATGGCTACCTGTATCCGGGTGGGGTGATATTCCCGGGGATAAAATCCTGCCGGCAGTCACTCTGGGTTCCACTTATGCAGCTTATGTTGCGCGACTTAGCCGCGCGGGCATGTTGGAAGTTATGTCTCAGGACTACATCCGCACAGCTCGCGCCAAAGGTCTGCCTGAATGGCAGGTGGTAACACGCCACGCACTGCGCGGCGGCCTGATTCCTGTAGTGGCGTTTCTAGGTCCGGCCTTTGCCGGCCTGTTGTCGGGATCTTTTGTGGTAGAAACTATCTTTCAGATTCCCGGCCTCGGGCGGTTCTACGTTCAAGCAGCCTTTAATCGCGATTACACCATGATTCTGGGCGCGACTGTATTTCTGGCAACACTCATCGTGGTGTTCAACTTATTATCGGACATACTGGCGGCGTGGATGAATCCCCGACTGCGCGCCCAGTTCGCAGAGCAGTAAATGGCCACACCAGTGATCGCCAACATTGTTGAAGCAGAAGAGGGTACTTCACTGTGGCAGGACGCCTGGCTGCGCCTGAGCCGCAACCGGCTCGCATTATTTGGCTTGGCAGTGCTGGTACTATTTATCCTCATCGCTACGCTTACGCCTTGGATCGCACCCTACAGCTATACGCAGCATAATCTAGATCTGGGCGCTACACCCCCATCGGCAGCACATTGGCTGGGGACCGATATTTTCGGCCGAGACATGCTCACTCAGGTTATGTACGGCGGTCGTATTTCTCTGGCAGTGGGGTTTATCGCCACCGCCGTGGCCCTGGTGATAGGCATAACCTGGGGTGCTATCGCAGGTTATGCAGGTGGCCGTATTGATGCGGTGATGATGCGTATGGTGGATATCATTTACGCCCTGCCCTTCATGATTTTTATTGTCCTGCTAATGGTGGTATTTGGTCGCAATATGTTGCTGTTATTCCTGGCGATCGGCGCCGTTGAGTGGCTGACGATGGCGCGCATCATGCGTTCGCAAGTGCAATCGCTACGCCAGCAGGAATTTGTAGAAGCGGCCATCTCCCTTGGCCTGTCTCCGGCCACTATTGTTCGCCGCCACCTCATCCCGAATGCACTGGGCCCTATTATCGTGTACACCACGCTAACGATTCCTAGCGTAATGCTGCTGGAAGCGTTTCTGAGTTTTCTGGGACTGGGTGTGCAGCCTCCGCAGACCTCCTGGGGCCTGCTGATCTCCTATGGTGCCGAATCGATGGAAGAGTATCCATGGTTATTGTTATACCCCGGAATAGCGATGACCTTGACCTTATTTTCTCTCAACTTTCTCGGCGACGGACTGCGCGATGCGCTGGACGTGCGCGGAGCAAAGGACTGACTCTATGCTGACAGCGGAAAATCTTGGTATCAGTTTTGTCACCCGCATGGGAACGAATAAGGCAGTGGACGGTATCAGCTTCACCGTAGAGGCTGGGAAAATCACTGCGATCATCGGTGAATCCGGCTCCGGCAAATCCGTTGCCTGCTACAGCCTGTTGGGTCTGATTCCTCAACCCCCGGGACGAATCGACAGCGGCCGCGCCCTGTTCCAGGGTCAGGACTTGCTGCAACTGACGGAGGCCCAACTGCGTGAAACCCGGGGCCGCGACATCGCCATGGTATTTCAGGACCCCATGACCTGTCTCAACCCCTACATGACCGTGGGCAATCAGCTTATGGAGCCGCTGCGCTACCACAAGAAGGTCTCAAAGGCTCAGGCCCGCGAACGAGCGCTGGAGTTGCTTGAAGAAGTTGGCATCCGTGACCCCGCTTCAACTATCGACAACTACCCGCACCAATTTTCCGGCGGCATGCGCCAACGGGTAATGATTGCGATGGCCTTAATCAATGAACCCAAGCTCCTGATCGCCGACGAACCGACCACCGCTCTGGATGTCACCATTCAAGCGCAAATCCTTGAACTACTCGCCGCACTGCAGAAAAAGCGCAATATTGGCATTCTTTTTATCAGCCACGATCTGGCCGTCGTTGCCGACATCGCAGATACGATCGTAGTGATGCAGGAGGGCAAGATTATAGAGACGGGAAATCGAGACGATATTTTCCGTCACGCACAGCAGCCCTATACACAAAAACTACTGCAGGCTATTCCAACGGGTGGCAAGTCCGAAGTGTTACAAAAGTCCGAACCTCTGTTAAGTATCCGTAATCTATCGACCTGGTTCCGACAGGGAAAAACACACGTTAAGGCCGTTGACGATGTCAGTTTTGAAATTCGTCGCGGTGAAGTACTGGGCCTCGTCGGAGAGTCCGGCAGCGGCAAATCTACTATTGGTCGCTCTATCTTGCGCCTGGTACCTATCACCAGTGGAGAGGTTATTTTTGACGGCACAGATATCACCGCGCTGGCAGCGCGCGAACTGAAAAATATGCGCAGCCGCTTGCAGATAATCTTTCAAGATCCATTTGCATCTTTGAATCCACGCATGACCGTATTCGATACCCTCGCCGAGCCATTGTTATTGCATGGATTGGATAACCGCAGCAACGTCGGCGCAAGCGTTTTGAAGTTGATGGATGACGTGGGGCTGGCCCGCTCTTTCGTACGTAAATACCCCCATGAGTTTTCCGGCGGCCAGCGCCAACGCATTGCGATTGGACGTGCGTTGGCAACGCGCCCGGAGTTTGTCGTTGCGGACGAGCCCGTATCGGCTTTGGACGTCACGATCCAGGCACAAATACTTGATCTAATGCGTGAGCTTGGAAAGGAATACAGCCTCACTACTTTGTTTATCTCTCACGATCTTGCGGTGGTTCGCAAACTTGCGGATCGTATCGTAGTACTGCAGAAGGGGAAGATAGTAGAACAGGCTGGAACTAGCGAATTATTCGAACACCCGCGGCAGCCTTATACCCGTCAATTGTTGCAATCAATCCCCGGAAGAGTGTTACGGGCAAACGCTACCTGAACAAAATCTCGCAGTAGCAGTAATTACTGTGTCGCGTAAACTTTTATCCAGTTATAGCTCACCAAATCATTCAGACCATTGCGCTGTCTAGGCGTTAGTTTCTGTCGATTGGCCAACAGTAATCCATTCACGCAAATGGTTTCCAGTGGCTGGGAGATGCCAGGCAACACAAGTTTTATAGTACGGTAGATGTTGTGCCCGCTCCACAGTTTCTCAGTGAGTCGGTCGTCGCTCACCTCTACAAACCGATAGCGATCAGGGTGCTCCAAGGCCTCATTCACTTCCGGCGACCGTTCTTTGGGCCGGTGCACCATCATGACCGCATCGACCGTCGCTTCCGATGTACCCATCTCCTCCATGTCGGCGGCTGTTTCCCCGTAGCTGATGTCTATATCGGCCATCTCAGGTATCTGACTAGCCATATAATTGAGCGTCACAGCGACGCCACTGGTGGCACTGGGAATACCGAGGCGAAGGTCTTGCGCATCCTCCATGTCCTCATTTGTGCGCAAATCACTGTCGATGTCCGTGACGATAAACACACACTCCTGGCCGATGTTCTCCAGCATTTCGAGCTTGATGGCCGCCTCTTCATGCGTGTTTAGATAGTGCTGCACTGCGTCAGCCTGAGCGAACGCCAAATTCACCGGACTGGCATCATCAAAAAGCTTGTCGAGGTTTTCAAGTGAACCTGAGCTGGGGAGGTTCTCGACTTCGAGGTTCATATCCTCAGCAACGCGCTGCAGACGACTGCCCGCATTCCAATACCCACCACCTTCAACACCAGTGGAAAGGAGTATGCGAGACCCTGAGTCTTCTTCAGCAATCAAAAAACTTGAGGCGATGCCGCACAAGACTACCGTCAGCAGCTTGGCAATTACATGATCCATAAGCTCGTCCAGAAGCAGGATTCGAATTATTGAATTTAGGTTAGCAGGGCTTGTTTGCGAAGAAAAGGGCGAACTTTGGTCAGTTCGGCTGGCTTATCCGGCATTTCTCACGAGGATGGCTTCTTTGGATAACTCGTGGGAGAACGGCAGCAGGCCGGAGTTGACCAGCCGGATATAGACCTCCAATTGGGTGGAAGCCTCCAGCTCGTCCCGAAAAGGCCCCACAGTATTACCGCCGCGGGTCATGAAATACCACGCGTCATTCCCTTTAAACATTCGCGTGCTGCGGTCACAGTACTGCTTGTCTTCATCGTCGCTACGTTTCATCGGGGCCGCCTTGAAAAGTCTTATGTTCGCGAATAACTCCATCATATAGGTCAGGCAGCTAGCGGCCGAAGGCAAACTGTGAGGCCGTTCGCAAATTAGGCGAATTTACCCATTTAGGTACTTCCTTAGTTCAAATTACGGATTTAGCGAATTTCTCAAGGAGCTGCTAGAAATATGCACAGGCTGAAGAGCGCAGAGTGGACGCTATTAGCCCGCGACTCCAAAAAAATATTTAATCGACTATGCTTGATCTCTCGCACCTTAAAACAGCATTTTTGATCTAGAATAGTTTGAATGGACGCCAAGGCGCCGACCCGGAAGTTGCAATGCACTCTAACAAGAAACAAAAACAGCCCCGAATTATGCGCTATCTGACGATATCGCCTACAGCTTTCGCTTATCGTCAGTTTGGTGAAGACAAAGCAAGCGAGCTTGGTAGTACCTAGCGTGGCTATGCGCGGGAGCTGCAAGTGCAACAATATTCAACTGCTTTGGCATACTGTCGACTACAGTGTGATGCCAAGAAAATGCCGGTGCCGTTATTGTATGGAAAATAATGCAATTTACGTGTCCAAATCCGGCTCCCGGATCGATGTATGCATACGCAATGATCGGCTTCACAAAATTGTGACACAAGGCAGTGGAAATGCCAGGTTCCACGTGTGCGAAAGCTGCAATGGACTGGTTTTTGTGACTGCAGATATTGGCGGAGAATCATTTGGGGCTCTGAATGCTAATTGCATGATCAACAAGTTCGGGTTTTTAGCGGCTATCGAAACAGACTTTAGTGACCAGTCTGCCGCAGAAAAACTGGAGCAGTGGAGAAAGAACTGGTGTCACCCGGTGCACATAACACGCTGATGCATTGCCGCCATAGACCTCAGTCAAACTAGACGCACTTTGGGAGTACATCGAACCACATGATTGACCTATATTATTGCCCGACCCCCAACTGCCAAAAGGTCTCCATCGCACTGGAAGAACTGGGCCTGCCCTACCAAGTGCACGCTATCGATATTGTTGCCGGTGATCAGAATCAGCCGGAGTACACCAAGATATGCCCGAATCGTAAAGTTCCCGCCATTGTTGATTTTGACGGGCCGGGAGGACAGCGGCTGTTGCTCTGGGAGTCCGCCGCTATCCTGATGTATCTGGCAGAGAAAGCGGGCAAGCTCTGGCCTAGTGACCCAGCAGCGCAGGCGCTGGGTCGCCAGTGGCTTTTTTGGCAGATGAGCTATGTTGGCCCGATGATGGGCCAGCTACACCATTTTGTGCAATACGCACCGGAACAGCTTGCCTATCCAATTGATCGTTATACGCAGGAAGTAGAACGTCTACGCGGTGTACTAAATCAACATCTTGATGGCCGCGACTACATTCTCGATTCGTACTCCCTTGCCGATATTGCCTGCCTTCCCTGGTTCAAAATGTTTGGATTTCGCTACCCGAATCAGAACGCCTACCCACACCTGGACAGCTGGCTCGATCGCGTCTTTGAAAGACCCGCAGCACAGCGAGGATTTGCCGTTGACCTGGACAAAATTCGGCCTGTAGTACTTGGCAATGAACCGGTCACTGATGAGGTACGTCGGCATCTGTTCGCAAACTATCAAAATAATAATGGTTCAACGAAATAACGCTCTCTGGATGTAGCGGTTTTTGCTTTTGCAGTTGAATACACTGGAACCCTTCAAGAAGATAGGATTCAAGAGAATATCCGCTAAAAATGATAGTCAGCTTATTGTTAGTTCCTCAAAGGCCCTAAGAGCAGCAGAGGATGAAGGGGCCACAACAACGGTTGCAGACGGTAACCATTGGAATAGTGCAGGTCATTGCGTCATGGCAAGCGCCTTGAAATCCTATTTCGTAGCGTATTGGTAGTTCAATGACACTTGAAAGCAGCCTTGAACAAGCGTTTAGTCTGCTTACGGCTCGAAAAAGACCTCAATATCGCGTATTTTCACAGCTTAGCCCGATAGCATTCTATACCGAACCCGGAGTCAGTCGATGCCACGCATATTTCGCTACAGCAGAAAAAACTATGGGAAGCTGAGCGAAAATAACCAGCACAGTTTTGCCGCGCGGCATGCGCTGAACATTTATTCATCAGATTCCATCTATAGTTTTATTCCCAAGAACGCGTGTTCAACAATGAGAACATCCCTGGCCATTGCAAATGGCTGCATCAAAGACAACTCAGATTTCAACTGGATTCACCACAACAACGATACATTCACAGCGAATCTATCGGAGCTGGCAAAAGCTAAATATTCCTTCACTATTTTACGCTGCCCTTTTTCTCGCCTATTAAGTGTTTATCTGGACAAGATCGTAGATAGGAATAATGCAGCCTGGAGGTATGTTGATCTTCATCATAAGAAAATTGGCATCGAGGATATTACCTTCGAGTTCTTTGTAAAAAGTATGTGCAAAAAACGCATTAGAGACGCTGACATCCACTGGAGTCCGCAAATCAATTTCTTAGTCTATGAAGAGTACGACGAATACTTCGCCTTTGAGGAATTTCCAAAGCTAACAAAAATACTGCAGGATAAAATTGGTCTGGAGCTGATTGATGCGCGTCCGTTGACAAAACACGGCACAGACGGATATCGCAAACTATCAAAAAAGGAACCTTATAGACTTGGCCCGCTCGAGTTGCTCGCTTATAAAAATGGAGGCGCCATGCCAACGCTTGGAACCATGTACAACGATGAACTCGTGGCGTGTGCAGAAAGAGCCTATAAAAGCGATATAGCACTGTACAAAAGAAAACTGGGTTCTGAAAACCTATCTTTCTCATAAGCCTTGCCTGGGCTCCTCGGCGACCGCTAGTGAGGGTGGCGTTGGAACAATCAGGCCCAGTGCGTCCGGCGCGCACTACCGACCAGTGTTTCGCCGTCGCACAGGGCGGCGCCCTCGTCCGAGATCTTCACTTGCATTGGCGAGGAGCGGTGGTGCATGCAGCCTGACGCGAGCCGGGCCCTGAACATGTGCAGCGAGCACGCCGCAACTCTAGCCACCATTGCCCGACGCAGGTGGTCCGTTGTATCTGGCAGAAATTACAACCTCATTGTGCATGGAGCGCCTCCTGCTCAGCAGCCACCGCGCCTGCCCTGGCCGGTTCAAACATCAGGGAATTGTCGGTTTTCATGGTGGAAAACTCCTGTTGGAGCGCACTTTGACAGACGCAGCCATCTATCTGATGCTGTACTCGGTACGTCCGGACAATGACAATACAGTGACGGAAAGTATCTATTCTTATACTCTCGGGATACACATTCGAAAGGGACACTATACGCTGTCATCTTCATTCAACAATGACAGCGAAACTCAGGGTTTCTGGCACCTCGGACCATTGCCCGTAAATGGTGCGCGACACGCTATTATTCTGCGGAGAATAGATTCTTATGAGCTATAACTACGATCCGGAATTAGTTGCGCTTCTGGAGTTTTTACCGGATGCAGCGCTAACAATTAGTGACCCGGAAAATGCGCGCGCCAGTTTCGGGGAACTCATGGGCCAGTTTAACGCCGAGCTCGACAGAAGCGGCGTAAATATTGTGGATCGCAATATTTCAGGGCCCAGTGAAGCTCCAGATGTGGCGATACGTATCTACTCTCCAGAGGGTCTGAACCATAGCGTGCCGGGAATACTCCATATTCATGGTGGCGGTTTTGTCATCGGTACGTTAGACAGCGAATTGGGTTCCTGTCTCACACTGTGCCGCAACCTGGGTGTAGTCGTAGTGTCGGTAGATTACCGGCTGGCGCCCGAGAACCCATACCCGGGACCACTGGAAGACTGTTTCGCCGCTCTGTCTTGGACCAACGAAAATAGCGCCGAACTAAACATCGATCCCGAGCGGTTGGCGGTGTTCGGCGCGAGCGCCGGAGGCGGCCTCTCTGCTGCCACTGCTCTGCTGGCCAGAGACCGTGGTGGCCCGCCAATCTGCTTTCAGTACCTGGGTATTCCGGAGGTCGACGACCGTCTCCAGACTCCTAGCATGCAGCGGTTTGTGGATACGCCCATGTGGAACAGGCCCAATGCAGAGCTTAGCTGGGATTTCTACCTCGGCGACCAGTTCCAGCGCGGCGCGAACGATGTGCCTTACTATGCAGCACCTGCCCGTGCTCAGGATCTTTCCGGTTTGCCGCCGGCTTACATCAGCACCATGGAATTTGATCCTCTGCGCGATGAAGGCGTGGAATATGCCCTGAGGCTGATGCAGGCAGGAGTCGCCACCGAGCTGCACAGTTTCCCCGGAACCTTTCACGGCTCCAGCATGTTTGCCCACTCCCAAATCAGCCAGCGCGAGTCAACCGAGATGTTCGCCGTATTGCGACGCGCACTCAGCATCGACGCCTGAAAACCATTGAACAGCAACCCTGGAGAGACCATGACCACTGATACACTGCGCGACCAGCCCCTGATGCCCCACCTGTTGATAGATGGGCTCAATCGCTACAACGATGAACCCTGCCTGTTTCTTGGTGACAAGGTCGCCAGTTATCGGGACGTGCGCGAAAGTACCAGCCAGATGGTGCAGGCACTGCAGTCTAAAGGTCTGGGTGTGGGCAGCAAAATAGCCGTTATTTCTGCCAACCGTCCGGAGGTGTTGTCCAACATCGCCGCCATGCAGATCAATGGCTGTATCGGCACGCCGCTGCACCCACTAGGCTCGCTGGATGACCATGCTTATGTGCTGGAAGCTGCCGAAATCGATACCCTGGTGTACGACGCCTCCGTGTTTGAGGAGCTGGCCGCGGCGCTCAAGCAGAAAGTACCGGCCCTGAAAAACCTGCTCGCATTTGGTCCCACAGAGCTGGGTGATGACTATCTGGCTCTCGCCGCCACCTTCGAGCCAAAGCCTCTGGTGGCGCCGGACATTTCGCCCGACGACATCGCCTCCGTCAACTTTACCGGTGGCACCACCGGCAAACCCAAAGGCGTGATGAGCACTTACAGCGTCACCTCCTATATGACCCAAATTCAGCTGGCAGAGTGGGAGTTCCCCGAAGACCTGCGCATGTTAATCGCAACACCGCTGTCCCACGCCGCTGCGGCCTTTTTCATTCCGGTACTGCAAAAAGGTGGGGCCTTCTACGTGATGCAGGGCTTCAGCCCCGATGAGTTTTTTGACATGGTTGAAAAGCACAAAATCACCTGCACTATGCTGGTTCCAGTGATGATGTACTTCCTGTTGGACGCGCCGCGCTCGGGCACAGCTGATATGTCCAGCATGGAGACTATTTTCTACGGCGCCTCACCGATGAGCCCCACGCGGTTGATCGAGGGCATCGAAAAATGGGGTCAGATTTTTTATCAGTTCTTCGGCCAGTCCGAATGTCCCATGGTCATCGCGAACATGACGCGCAAAGAACACGACGTATCCAAACCCCAACGTCTGTCTTCCTGTGGGCGACCCAGCCCGTGGATACATATGAGTCTGCGCGACCCAGACGGGAACGAGGTGCCGGCAGGTGAGCCGGGTGAAATCTGCATTCGCGGCCCCCTGATCATGAAAGGCTACAAGGACATGCCCGAGCAAACTGCCGAAGCCTTCGCCGGCGGCTGGTTGCACACGGGAGATGTTGGCAAGCTGGACGATGAGGGCTTTCTCTACATTGTCGACCGCACCAAGGATATGATCGTCACTGGTGGCTTTAATGTGTTCCCTCGGGAAGTGGAAGATGTGATGGCCACCCATGAAGCGGTTGGGCAGGTGGTTGTTATTGGTGTTCCCGATGAGCAGTGGGGTGAAGCGGTGAAAGCCGTCGTTGTTCTGAAGCCGGATTTTGAGGCCAGTGATGGGCTTGTAGCGGCCATGCAGGCGCTGGTCAAAAAAGCGAAAGGGTCGGTGCAGTCGCCCAAGTCGATCGATTTTGTTGCGGGGATTCCACTGACGCCGGTGGGTAAGCCGGACAAGAAAGCGGTACGGGCGCAGTATTGGGAAGGCAGTGACCGCGGAGTTGGTTAGCGCTTACTTATTTTGAAACGTATTGCGCATAAAGAGCGGCTGGTTTATCTGGTAGAGATTGTGGGTGCTCACTTTGATTAGAAATCGAACTGGTCAGACGTTGTCGATCGCAGGAGTATTTGCAATATTTCTTACAAGTGCCTGTAGTCCTACCGAAGACACAGGCCTGTTTCCAGCATTCAACGCAGCAACCGCAACACAGCCGCCACCCAAACAAACCAGCCAATATAACCCCGACCGCAACCTGTATTGGGGCGATCTCCACGTCCACACCAGTTACTCAACCGACGCCTATATCAATGGCGTAAAAGCCTCCCCTGAAGACGCCTACACATTCTTCAAAGGGGGTGAGATTGAGCATGCCGCAGGTTACGGCATTCGCATGAGCCGACCACTGGACTTCGCCGCGGTCACCGATCACTCCGAATATATCGGTGTACTGCGCGCCGCCAACCCGGACTTGCCACTGAAAAAGCGCAGCTTGCGTGAACGACTGCTTAACGACGGCCGCCTGAGCAATACCTTACTGCTGGCGCAGACAATGCTCGGCTTTGATCTGGAAAACGCCAACGTTCCCGGTTGGGAAGATTTCAGCCGTGCCGCCTGGCGCGACATTGTGGATACGGCGGAGCGCCACAACGACCCCGGGCGGTTTACCGCCTTTGTCGGCTACGAGTGGTCGTCGATGCCCGGTGAGCGCAATCTGCATCGCAATGTGATCTATCGCGGCGCCAAAGTACCGGATCTGCCTTACAGCTCTGTGGATTCAGAAGATCCACGAGACCTTTGGGCCGAATTACAACAGCAACGCGAACAGGGAATGGAGGCATTTGCCATACCGCATAACGGCAATGTCAGCGATGGGCGCATGTACGACCGCGTTATGTTCGACGGCAAATTCATGGATGCCGACTACGCCCGCATGCGGATGGAAAACGAGCCATTGAGCGAAATTTTTCAGGTGAAAGGCTCGTCGGAAACGCACCCACTTCTGTCCAATGAGGATGAGTTCGCTGGATTTGAAATTTATGACACTCAGCTGTCGCAGAGCCAGGATGACTCGCGCGCGAAAGGCAGTTATATCCGCGACGCACTGCGAACAGGGCTGCAGATGTCTCACAGTGAAGGCTTCAACCCCTACCGCTTTGGCGTTATCGGTAGTTCCGATGGGCACAACGCCAGCTCTCCTGTGGAGGAGAACAACTACCACGGGAAACTGCCCATTCTCGATGGGAGCGCAGGTTTGCGCATGGGCAAGGCCAATTACTATCCCGCCAGCATGCCCGGCGGGAGGCGCTGGAGCGCGGCGGGCCTGGCGGCTGTATGGGCCGAAGAAAATACGCGTGAGTCCCTTTATGACGCCATGCGCCGCAAGGAAACCTACGCTACCTCTGGGCCGCGAATGACCGTACGCTTCTTTGGGGGTTGGGGCTATCCGGCGGATTTGTTCAAACAGCCTAACTGGATAAAGCTGGCTGAGGAGAGCGGCGTCGCGATGGGACGGGATTTACCTGCCGGAGATGCGGCTGCGCCGAGCTTCGCGGTGTGGGCGATTCGCGACCCTCAAAGCGGCAATTTGGATAGGATACAAATCGTAAAAGGCTGGGTGGATCAGGCCGGTAATTCGCGTGAAAAACAATTTGATGTCGCTTGGGCAGGGCAGCGTGAGATTGATGCCAACGGGCACTTATCGGTCGTGGGAAATACAGTTGATGCCACCACTGCCACCTACGACAACAGTATCGGTGCAGAGCAATTATCGACTGTGTGGGTAGACCCCGAATTTGATCCCGAACAGGAAGCGTTTTACTACGCCCGCGTCATCGAAATCCCCACACCCCGTTGGACCACCTACGACGCGGTGCAACTGGACATACCCCCACCCGAACCTGTCAGCCTGCAGGAACGCGCCGTCACATCCGCGATTTGGTACACGGCGCAACAATAACGCTCTGAAAGTCGAAAATCGCTGCACATAAAGGGCCCAATACACCTGCTGCTGTTGATTTGAATCGGGTTTACAATTCCGCTAGCCTTGAACATCGCCCTTCAGCACGTGTGCCGCGATGTCACCGCTTACAGCGATACCTCGATAATATCGGTGCACGCACACGATCTCTCGCACAACCACGGACTATGTATCCATGCTGGAATCCAATCCCGAGCTTTACCGCGGCCTGACCTACCCCTTTAGTCGCGGCGCAAATCCCACTCCAGGTGAACCTGAAAAAATCGCCGAGGGCGTGTACTGGGCGCGCTTTTCCATGCCAATGTCACTGGACCATATCAATCTATGGCTGCTGGAAGATGAGGATGGTTGGACGGTAGTCGATACCTGCCTGAATATTCCCAGTGCCCGCGAAACCTGGGAGCAATTGTTTGCCGGGTTCATGCAGGGCAAGCCCATACGGCGCGTTATCTGCACCCATTTGCATCCAGATCATGTGGGCCTGGCGGGTTGGCTCACGGAGCGTTTTGACTGTGAACTATGGATGTCCCGCGAAGAGTTTCTAATGTGTCGGGCCATGACAGCCGACACGGGCAGGCCCGCACCCGACGTGGCAATACGTTTCTATCGGGGAGCGGGTTACGATGAAGAACAACTGGGCAAATACCGCGAAAAATTTGGCAACTTCGGCCGCGCCATTGCCCCCCTACCGGATAGCTTTCGCCGCCTGGTCGATCGGGAGACACTAACGATTGGCGATCGCTATTGGCAGGTTATCATCGGCAGCGGACACTCACCGGAACACGCCACCCTCTACTGTCCCGCATTGAAGCTGTTAATTTCCGGTGACCAGGTGCTCCCCAAGATCACTCCGAATGTCAGTGTCTTTCCCACAGAACCTGAAGGAGACCCGCTGAATGAGTGGTTGCACTCCAGTGCGCGACTGCGAGAAATATTGCCGGACGACCTACTGGTATTACCCGCTCACGAAGCGCCATTTTACGGCCTACATGTGCGCATGAATCAGATGATCGAGGGTCACAAACGGGATCTTGAGAATTTGTTTGATTATCTCGATAAGCCGCACCGCGCTGTGGATTGTTTTCCCGCGCTGTTCAAGCAGAAGATTACCGGAGGCTCAATGGGGCTGGCAACGGGCGAGACGCTGGCACATCTAAACTGCTTACTAGGCAGGCGCAGTATTACCCGCACCACCAACGCAGAGGGCGTCAACTGGTACCGGCAGAACCTGGCAACCTCAGATTACGACTAGGTGAGCTACTCAGGGCGCGATGTTAGCGCGATTACCCTTGATCAAGCTGCGAAACCGATCCAGTAGTGACTCGAATTTGAAGTCCTTGAATTCGCCTGCATCCATAAACATGCCGTGGTCGGGACACACCTCATACCAGATATGTTTTTGCTTGGAGTCGCTCGCTTTTTCCATTTGCTTGCCGCAGTGGGGGCACTTAATATCCGCATGGCTGTCCCATTTCCAGCCATCTTTTGGATCTCCAATGTCCAACAGGTGTCCGTCTTTAAGGTCTTTCAAGCGGTGGGCTTCATCCCCATCAAACCACATTCCCTTGCAGTGGGTACAACGATCAATCGCAACCCCTTCGTGGGTGACCTCCTCCATACCGTGCTGGCATTTAGGACACTTTAAACTGTGTGTGCCTGCATCGTATTCCATTTCATTACTCTAATCTTTCAGCTGTAGACATCATAAGCCTGATATCCGCAGTTGCCACCCCTGTAAGAGGATACCCGCACGGCTTTGAGCCCAGCCCCACCGCTCTATCGTCGGCTATCCTGCAATTTGACCCAAGATCAACCTTACACTTTTTTGATCCAGTAAGCGTGGCACGGGATAGGTTGCACCCTCGGCTATTGCCAACTGGCAAATGTCGGGGAAGTCCTCTTCCTTGATGACATCCATGCTATCGGGAATACCCACTTCTGTGCGCAGATTTCGCACCGCCTGGATGAACTTGTGTGACAAACTGCCGGCGTCCTCTCCCTCGGTACCAACACCAATCAACACGGCCAACTCCGCAAGCTGCTGCTGTACTTCTTCACGACAAAAATCCAATATATGCGGCAACACCAGCGAGTTCGCCAAGCCATGGGGTATGCCATACTTACCGCCCAGCTGATGCGCAATTGCGTGTACATTGCCCACATTAACTTGGTTGATCGCAAGACCTGCATAATAGGCGCCCATCGCCATTGCATTGCGCGCGTTGCGGTTGGTTCCATCCTGATAGGCAGTGGGCAGAAAATCGAAGACTAACTTGATGGCCAAACGCGCATCTTCAGCCCGGGTACCACGGTCCCACACACCGATATAAGCCTCTATGCCATGGGTCAACGCGTCCATACCCGTGGCGGCGGTAATGTGTGGCGGCAGACCAGTGATCAGATCGGCGTCCAGGGCAGCCGCTCGCGGGAGCAGATCAGCCCCGGTGATGATGCTTTTTAGATGAGTAGCTGCATCAGAGATAACCGCACCCATAGTCGCCTCCGAGCCTGTACCTGACGTTGTAGGAATGGCATAGAGCTTCAAAATCTCGTGTTTCACCTTGCCAAATCCCACCCAATCCATTGGCGATTCTTCACTGGTGGCAGACGCTGCGATAATTTTGGCCGCATCGATGGACGATCCTCCACCGATTGCCAGCACCACCTCACTGCCATGCTGCCTGGCAATTGCAGCGCCCTCGGCGACATGGTCGAAGGTTGGGTCGGGCAATACACCGTCGTAGTATGCAAGGTCCATATCCGCCGCGACGAGGGCAGAGACCGCCCGGTCTACCACACCCAGTTCCCGCAAAGGCTTGTCAGTGACCACCAGCACTTTGCGGGCACCGGTGTGGACAATGTGCTCACATAACTGGCTTGAACTGCCACTTCCGGCAAACACCGCATGCCGACTGGGCGGAGAGAGATTCGCTACCACCTTCATTATCCTCAGAAATAAGGTGTGTAGTATCTTTCGAAGAAACATCGGCATGGGGCACTCCACTGTGTGAATGGGGGGGCAACTTTTAACACTGCGAAGGAATACTAGCAAAAAACGGCTACTTCGCCTTACTTTGTCACAATAGCAGGCTACTTGTCTTGTGGAGGCAGTCTCAATACCAGTAACGCCGCCATACCCAGAATTACCGCGAGTGCGATTAAAACCCACTCATAGCTTCCCGTCTGGTCAAAGACATAACCCGCCAGTGGCGCTCCCACCAAACCCAATGGCAAGAAAAGCGGCATTTGTGCGCCATTTACCTGACTGATGATAGCCGCGTCAAAATATCGGCTGTTAAGGTAGGGGTGCATCGGAATAAAAGCGCCCGAACCAAATCCTAACAGACAGACAGCTAAAATCACCTGTGACCCATCAATGGCGCCCAGCAACACAATCAGGCCCGCTATCTGGAGCAACAGCATGGCGGCGGCCAACCACTTAACATAACGCCGCGTGGCATCTCCCAACCAGGCAAGGCCGCTTTTCCCCACCAACCCCGACAGCCCCGCCACGGCCAGGAACCAACCCGCCTCTGACACGGTGAATCCACGGCTGGCAAACAGCGGGGGATAACAGACCGCCAGGACAATAGACGCATTGAGCGCCATTGCTACACACAACCCTATTAGCCAGAAGGCTCTTTTGCGGTAGAACTCGCCCGCGTCAGGGAGATGTTCAGAAGGCACCGCTCCCACCACAGTATGCGGAGTGCCTGCCAAGATGGCCAGCCACAACAGTATTAGCAATCCAATTGCCAGGACCTGCAATGTTACCCGCCAGTCATATGCGCCCAACAAACTTCCCACCAACGGCGGCAAAGTCACTGAGGCCAAACTGATGCCGATTGCAACCAACGCCAGCGCCCGGGCCTCTCGCCCTGGGTACACTTTCACCATGAGACCGTTCACAACCACCGGCCCGTAAAGTGTCAGACCCAGTGAAAAGCCCAAGAACCCCAGAGCGACGCATACCAGCGAAGGCGCATGGCCGATTGCAAACAGGGAAAACATGGCTACGGTTGCGCCTGCCAGCAGGATACTTCGAATAGGTAGCCGATCCGCGAGCTTACCGATTGTAGGTCCCAGAAGACCGGGCACGAGCAACAGTGCCACTGGTCCGGTATTCAAAACCGCGACGCCGACGTCAAACTCTTTGGACAACGGCTCAACGAAGAACCCGTAAATTGACATAATGCCGGGGCCGAGTGCAAAACAGCACATGCCAGTCAAAGCGGGGAGCCAGGGTTTTATCGATTGCATTGATTCTTCTTAATTGAGCGGCGTAGTGGCGATGTTAGTCTTTATGTCGCAGACATATAGTGGGCTAAAATCTAAAAAAAAAGCACTCTGCCTATGTTGCGGGTTTACGATTTCTATAGCAAACATCGCTATTGGACGGTGGGCATGCAGCAGCCAAATCATTTGCCAGGCTGAGGCCTGGATCACTATCCTGGTATTCTATTACTTTGACAGCTATGACAGTCGTCACTTAAGATAAATTGATACCTATTATAAAGGCGTAATCCCCCATGCAGTCTGGAGTTTCTCCGGCAGACGCACCAACACAGGCCGACGACCTGGAAATTTCCATCCTAATGCCCTGCCTCAATGAAGCTGAGACCTTGCGCGCCTGTATCGAAGAAGCGCTCGGGGCTATCAGTGCCTGTGGTGTGGCTGGAGAAGTCGTAATTGCAGACAACGGCAGCACCGATGGATCTCAGGACATTGCGATTGACGCTGGCGCAAGAGTTGTCCCGGTTTCTAAACGAGGGTATGGCAACGCCCTGATCGGTGGCATCAACAATGCCAAGGGCACCTACGTGATGATGGGCGATGCCGATGGAAGTTATGACTTTGGCGAACTCAGCAGGTTTCTCGAGCGGTTACGGGAAGGCGCAGATCTTGTCATGGGATGTCGACTCAGTAAGGGCGGTGGCCACATTGAACCCGGCGCTATGCCCTGGAAGCATCGCTGGATCGGCAATCCAATTTTATCGGGAATGGGTAAGGTCTTTTTTCGCTCCCCCGTCGATGACTTCCATTGCGGCCTACGCGCGTTCCGGCGAGAGGCGATACTGGGGCTCAATCTGCGCTGCGCGGGCATGGAATTTGCCTCAGAGATGTGTGTTAAATCTGTAGTTTCCGGACTCAAAATTGAGCAAGTGCCCATTACACTCAGGCCGGATGGCAGAAGCCGGCCTCCCCACCTGAATAGCTGGCGCGATGGATGGCGGCATCTAAAATTTTTGCTGCTGTTCTCACCTAAATGGCTGTTTTTTTATCCCGGGATGCTGATGTTTTCCGTCGGCCTTATTGGCTTTGGCGCATTGGCGACCGGGCCCCTCAAAATCGGCGGCATCAGTTTCGACACCAATACGATGCTTTTATGTGCCACGTCCATGATAATGGGGTTCCAGGCCATATTTTTTGCAATGTTTACGCAAGCCTTTGCTATTCACAATGGATTGCTCAAACCCGACTCCCGAATCCAGAAGTTTTTAGATGGTAGTCCAGTTGAATGGGGAGTTATTGCCGGGGGTTTTCTCTTTTTAGTTGGAGCAGCCATGTTTGTGTTCGCATTTCTGAAGTGGCAGCGAGTGGACTTTGGGCCGCTGTCGTATGCAGATAGTTTACGGGTGGTAATACCCGCTGTCACCGCTATGGCAATTGGCGTCCAGACGTTTTTTTGTGGATTTGTATTCGGTACTTTTGGGCTCACTGAGGGCCGACAGACGAAATAGAATCAAACTTCGAATTACCTACTATGACACCGCGAAAAGCCTTTTTTGAGTTAAGCAACACACTGCAGCCCAAAACCCTCCAGAGTTTCCTTAAATACTTGGTGATTGGCGCGATCGTAGGAGTAGCGGCAATTGGTGGCCGAGAAGGTATCGCAATGCTATTGCCTGCGGATACGCCCGAATACTATGCTCTGTCTGTTGCAATCGTCTATGCTTTTGGAATAGTAGCTAGCTACATCGGGCATCGGAAAGTATCGTTCAGCCACGTTAATATGGAAAACGAAGACACAGCGGCATCCATGTCATCCTTTACCGCTATTGCTATTTTCGGTCTCGTTTGCACTACAGGCTTCTCTGTATGCATTCGCTTTTTGTTTCCGATAGAAAACCTTATGGGGTCGTTTAGTGACGCCGCCTCTTTTGCAATTGCCACACTAATCACTTCAGTCATTACATTTTCTCTGAATGCTCGTCACACGTTCCGTGAAAAGCTTGAAAATCAGTAACCATCGTGTGCTTCAATGGTGGGACAAGACTTATAGTCCGCAGACAGCGTTACAGCCTGCATATGCTGTAGTTTGGAGATAGCTTTGGTTTATGAATTGGCAATTGGTATGGTGCAGATTAACGCATGGAATATGTAATTATTGCTGTTGTGTCAATATGGGCAGTTGAAATATTTCTGAGACTTCCTGTAAGAGAGACCGTCAATGACCTCCTGCGCGTGTCGAAAAAGGCCATACACACTGTTTTGTCCCCGCACATTTCAGACCACTGGAAAGAAAAAGTAATGCTTGTCTATGCCAAAAAATCATTTACAAGCACACTCAAACTTGCCGGTATCATACTTATCTTTTTGGCTTTAGTCTTGATTCCTGTTTTCGCCGTCGACCACTTCAAATTGACTAATCAGTCAGTATTTCTGCTACTGGGTACCGCTAAGGGTTTGACAGTCTCTACCGTTTTGGCCATGAGCTACTTCTGGTTAAGGAGTCGACTTGTTAAATAAAGGCTACTCACTATCGGCCAAAATGTTGCATCGGATTGCACTGGGCTCGCGGATAGTGGCCGAAGCATCGTTTGATATCGAGCAGGCACTCAATAAGGTTGATCCTGAGGGTATGAACGAAACCCCAGTGTTCGTGTCTGGCTTGGCCAGAGCAGGAACAACCATCCTGATGAGGTCTCTATATGAAACCAACCAGTTTCGTTCGTTAACCTACCGCGATATGCCGTTTGTTTTGATGCCTGCAACATGGGCGAAATTCTCGTCGAACTTTCAACGAGATATGCACCCAATGGAAAGGGCTCACGGCGACTCAATTGTAATAGACTACGATAGTCCGGAGGCCTTTGAAGAGGTTTTTTGGCGGGTTTTTTACGGCCAACAGTATATTGGAGCGGAGTATTTGGAGCGTCATGTGCTAAACGATCAAGCATGCAAACAATTTAAACTTTACGTTGCCGCAGTGATCGGAAGCACAAAGCCCACCGATGGCCTTCGCTATCTTTCAAAAAATAATAATAATTTACTAAGGCTGCCAGGAATTAAAAGATCATTCCCTGAATCAATCATCATTATCCCGTTCAGGGAGCCCGTACAGCACGCATTGTCACTGTATCGTCAACATAAAAACTTTGTATCAATTCAAAGCGATGACAAATTTTCTCTCAAGTACATGAACTGGCTGGGACATCATGAATTTGGTTTAAACCATAAACCCTTTATTTTCTCAGATGACCAGATTCCAATGACAGTAATTAGCCAGCGCTCTATTGAGTATTGGCTTACACAGTGGGTCAACGCATACAATTACACGCTTGAACACGCACCCGTCGGAACAGTTTTTTTATCTTATGAAGATCTCTGTCTCAATCCGGCAGAAACTCTCGCCAGGCTTATGGCAATGCTGAACATTCCTTATAAGGCATCCATCAGCAACAGTATCACCCAACCGGAAAATCACACCGCAGTGGACATCGACGAAAAAATACTAGCTGCCTCTCTAACCACTTATCACCGATTGCTAGCAACAAAATTTTGATGGCTGTGTGCAGGGCTATCCCAGGGAAACGAAGCACTTGATCACGAGATATTTGCGATGAATTTAGTTCAAAAACTTGCGATTGCCTATATTCTGGGCGTAGCCTTACTGGCCTTTGGCTTCGCTGTGGGGAAGTACGAAGTATTTCCCTACAGCTATATTCAGAAAATTGAAGAATATATAGCGTGGAATCCAGACGCGAAAAAGACGACTCTTCAAGAGAAATTGAAAAATGAACTCGGCGTTGCGCCCATAATCTTTACCTATCCCAGCACTATTCCGGATGCCACCGTTGATCGGTCAAGCGAATTGCCGGTACCGCAATTACACGAAAGACGTGGGAACCCCAAAATTTATGTGGCTCCAGAACATCAATCGGGTTACAGGGCAATTTTTGGCGCCATAGATTTCGAAGATACTTTTTGGGGTGGAATTCTATTAGACCCAGAGTCGAAAGTCGTTCATACCTGGAAACTGTCCACTGATCACCTACCAAAAAGCACCAGGCCAGATCTGCTTAAAAATATGTACGGCTTAGCATTGCTACCTGATGGCTCGGTGATTTATACCATGGGCGAAGACGGTGGAGGGATCGTGAAAGTTGATGCGTGTGGAGAAGTACTCTGGAATCTGGAGGGTCTATTCCATCACACCATTTCTATGTCTGAGGATAACGAATATTTTTGGTCTTGGGAGGGCGTGCATACGGCTACGTATCCTAAACTGGTCAAAGCGTCATCAGAAACGGGGGAGATTGTAAAAACCATAGACATGAAAGACGTCATGTCGAAAAATGAATTCATTCACATATTTAATGC
>PKCY01000160.1 GCA_002862985.1 Haliea sp. | reverse complement strand
GCCGTTCCTGGCATCGCCGCTTTCACGCGCATTCCCATACAGGGTATACACCTTGAAACCGTCGGGTCGATGTCGACTTACGATCTCAGACATGCGGTCAAGTTCGCCGGGGAGATTGGGATGGACGATAGAGTGATGCAGCAATCTTCCCGTCCCTGCCAATCGATCTACTAACTCGCGTGTGGCCGCTATTTCTGAATTGGAGAGGATATTGGTGTCTTCTGTACCCGGCGCAGACGTCAATACCGCGAGAGAGGTTTCACTCTCGATAAAAATACTACGCAGATATTCTGCGATAGATAAATCCGTTTCCCGGTTCATACCCGAAAATAAATCGGGAGCAACCTGACGAATAAAATTGTGAACACCTGCGGCACCCGCCAGACCTGTCCGGTGATTAGCGATGAAATGTGTTTGAACGTCGATAACCAGATCACTGCGCCGAAAGCGTTCCGTTACCTCTTCTCGATCAACACTGGCTGATGCAGAGAGTTCATAAAACGGGGTTTCGGTACCCGCATTGATAGCGCTCAGTGCGGCAGCTGTACCCATTCGGCTGGTGTAGTATTCTGCAATACTCAAGCCGAGTCGCCGAGCATTTATGGGGGCGTTGTCATTCAGCCAGTGCAGCGCTCGCTTGTCACGCTGACTATAAACAGGTGCGATGTATTCATCGCTGGACAGTCGCGCCAGCAGACTGGGCACCGAAAGTGCAGTGGTCCATTCGTGCTTTGAAAATATGCCTGCTGAGGTAATCCGCTTCATATCTTTACTCTCGGGGGTGCTGGTTTGCCAACAAGAAGCGAAATACTTCCCCTGCGCAGGGTGCTTGAGAAAATTGTTCACATCCGGGCCGTTGACCGAGGAAGCGTAAAAGACAAAGCAATGCAAAAGGTACTCGGCCAGTGTCCATCGGAGGGAACCCAGTAGAAAAACGGTCAATGGGGCAATAATACTCTAACGTGCGCTCACGTCATTTAGTCTGCGACTTCACATGACTCTCTGTTACCAGCGATACCTGATTACACGTAACTCAAGTTTAGCACAGCAGAATTCTACCAACAGAGGTATCCTAGCGGGATGAGAAAACGCCATCAGCTAATGTTTATTGCCCTGCCCCTGCATTTGCCATTGTTTGCCTATCCTATCCTGCGTCTGTGTTACTGGCTGGGTCTGGACAGCTGGCAGACCGCAACTATTTTCATACCACTGTTTTTCAGCCAGATTATTACACGACTCTACCTACCCCACGCCAGTTCCGGGCCGTTTTTCTGGCTACGCCGAGGCGCTGATTTGTGGCTGGGGATTAGCCCGCTATTACTGGGCATGTTGTTGGTCACAGAACTTCCCGTAGCCTTGGGATGGCTGGTCCCCGCCACGGCTGCCAAGGTCGTGATTGCACTGGCGCTAGCTCTGATGGCATTCAGCGTGTGGAACGCCTATTCACCCTCCGTAGTTACGGTGCCGCTAACCAGCGCCAAACTACGATCGCCATTGCGTTTCGCTCAAATCACCGACGTCCATATCGGCTCTCGCAGTTCGGCTTTTTTGACCCGGGTGATGACGAAGGTAAACACACTGAATGCGGATTTTTTGTGTATCACCGGCGACTTTATCGATGCTCCGGATATCGATGAAGAACAGTTGTCTGCGCTTCGCAATTGCCCCGTACCGATCTACTTCACCATCGGCAACCACGAACGTTATGAAGATCTGGAAGAAATACTACAGCGCCTCAAACGATTGGGCGTTGAGGTTTTGCGTTCACGAACGCTCAACCACGGTGAGGTGCAACTAATCGGCATTGACGACAGCGACCATCCGGGCCAGGTTAAACGGGAACTGGCAACCTTGAGTATTGAGCAAGACCAGTTCGTCCTGCTGCTTTATCATCGCCCTTACGGACTGTCTGATGCCGCCGCAGCGGGCGTAGATCTGATGATTAGCGGACACACCCACAATGGTCAGATCATACCGTTCAATCTGGTAGTGAAACGTGTTTTTAGCAAAATCGTCGGCCTGTTCACGGAGGGATCCACCCAGCTGTACGTTTCTCCCGGCACCGGCACCTGGGGCCCCGTGATGCGTCTGGGCAGTACAGGAGAGGTCACGTTGTTTGAGGTACTACCGCAGTAAACTGTGTATCTGTTGGCACTTAAATCGAGGGGGTCGCTACAGGTTTCCTTCGACGGCACGCGCAAATAATTCGGCGTACTGATCAGCAGTGAACATGATGGGATTGGTAGCCGCCGTAGGGTCCTCTAGCGCCATCCGCCCTACCAGCCCCTGTTGCTGCAGATCGATCCCAATATCTCTCAGCGCATGTGGAATGCCAACCTGCTCTCGTAAGTTCAACACCCATGCCATGAATCCGTCAAAGCTTGATTCTTCCAAATCCATGTAGCGCGCCACACGCGCAATTCGTATTGCAATCGCCTCCCGATTAGCCTTCAGCACATAGGGCATCAAAATCGCATTCAACAAACCATGGTGCGCGTCATACAGCGCGCCCAACGGATGCGCCAGCGCGTGCATCGCTCCCAAGCCCTTTTGAAATGCGGTCGCTCCCATTGAGGACGCCACCAGCATTTGCATTCGAGCTGTGACATTGCTGCCATCGGCCACGGCCTGCAGCAGGAACTCCTGCACCAGCCGTATTCCTTCCACCGCAATCCCCTCCGACATCGGGTGATATACCGATGAGCACAGTGCTTCCACATTGTGAGATAGGGCATCCATACCGGTTGCAGCGGTAAGCGCCGGAGGTAAGCTCAGTGTCAACAGCGGGTCCAGAATAACCATTTCAGGCAGTAGTTTAGGGTGAAAGATAATTTTTTTAACCTGGCGTTGCTCATCGATAATCAGTGCGCCCCGTCCGACCTCCGACCCTGTGCCCGCCGTAGTCGGCACTGCAATGATGCGCGCTATGGCGGCCTTGTCAACACGCCTCCAATTCCCCCCGGAGTCTTCAAAGTCCCACAACGAGCAATTCTGACCGATCATTAGCGCGATCGCTTTGCTTGCGTCTATAGCCGATCCACCGCCAAATGCGATAACACCGTCATGATCACCAGCAGAAAATGCACTCACGCCTTCCATAACATTCTGGCCAGTGGGGTTACTCTTGATATCGCTGAATACGCCAACATGCACATCGGCAGCACTGCATCGCAATACAATTTTTTTGAGCATGGGCAGCGCTGCCAAGCCAGGGTCGGTGATCAGCAAAGGCGCTCTTATACCCAACTGCATACAGCAATCTGGTAACTGATCTATCGTTCCCGCTCCAGCGGTAATGCTAGTGGGAAAGTTCCAGTTACCGCCAAGTTCAGCATCATTCATATTCATTCTCTCAGACCGTTCCAGTCAGGCAGAATCGTTTTAGATAATTTCGAAGTAACGCTGTAGCTCCCAATCCGAAACATGTTGTTGAAACTGCCTTCCTTCCCACTCTCGAGAGGCGGCATAATGCTCGACAAACTCGTTACCAAACCATTCACGCGCAACCTTAGACCCGCGTAGCGCCGCAGCGGCTTGCTCGATCGTGGCGGGCAGATTCACCTGAGTAGGTTGGCTTTGATCGTAGGCATTCCCGATTATCGGGTCCAAGGGTTCCAGCTCATTCTCAATGCCGTACAAACCGGAAGCCAAGGTCGCAGCCAGCGCAATATGGGGATTGGCATCTGCAGAACCCAACCTGAACTCCACCCGCTGTGATTTTTCGCTACCCGGGATGAGCCGCAATGCGGTGGTACGGTTTTCACAGCCCCAAGTCGCCTCCGTCGGCGCCCAGAATCCTGGCACCATGCGGGAGTAAGCGTTTACCGTCTGAGCAAATAACACTAGAAACTCCGGCATCAACGCTTGCTGCCCGGCAATGAAGTGACGCTGATTCTTACTCATGCTCATCGCCTGCGATGCATCGTGAAACGCTGATGTCCCACCTTTCTTGTAGCGCAGTGACAGGTGTATGTGTCCTGACTGTCCAGGGTAATCATTGGACCACTTCGCCATAAAAGTGGCCATCATGTTGCGTCGTTGCGCCCACACTTTGACGAAGGTCTTAAACAGAGCAGCTTTATCAGCAGCCTGCTTTGCATTATCGACCGTAATCGCTGCTTCGATTACCCCGGGGCCTGTTTCGGTATGAAGGCCTTCCAGGGGGAAGTCCATTTGTTCACCGAGAGTGATTAGTTCGTGATACAGCTCCGCATGGGTCGAATTGCGCAGCATGGAATAACCAAAGAAACCGGGCGTTATTGGCTGCAGATCGCGATACCCTTTCGCGCGCGCTGAGTCCGGCGTTTCATTGAACAAGAAAAACTCGTATTCAAATGCGGCATAGACATCAAAACCCAAGCTATCGCCACGCGCCAGAACCCGCTGCAGTAGATTGCGAGGACAAATAGCCGCTGCATTACTTTCAAATTCACAAAGAAACAACAGCATGTTGTCCTCAAAAGGAACCTCCCTGCAGCTTTCGGGGATTATCCGCACCGGCGCATCGGGGTATCCGGTATGCCAACCGGTAAAGGTGACATCCGTGTTCTCATACAACTGATCGTTACTGTCCCATCCCAGCACCACATCACAAAAAGCGAAGCCACTGTCGAGGGACGAAAAGAACTTCTCCCGGCTCATATACTTACCGCGCATCACACCGTCGACATCAAACAGCCCAACTTTGACATGCGTCAGTTCTCGTCCGGCTATGAGACGTTTCGCGTCCTCAATGGTTTTCACAGATCGTGCATTGATCATCGCTACGGCTCTCTTACTGAAGGTTACCGGAAAGTGTACTCCATAAAAATCGCTTGGGTCATATGGTATTCTGAAATTTTAATTAAATGAGATGGAGTGAAGGCTCGCGTATGATCCATCAGCACAATAGATTGCAATTTCCATCGCACTAGAGATTATTTTTGTTTTGCTAGACAGCGGCTCATCTTAAAATTAATTGTAATTTCCGGGTGAATACGGCGCGATGGCAAATGCGCATTCATACCGTTCTCCCCGGGAATGGCTACGCCCAGGCTTTCTTTACCAGTCGCTCAATATCCTTCGACACACAATAGATCACAGGCACCAGGATTAGCGTCACCAGAGTTGCGAACAGAACGCCAAACGCAATAGAAATCGCCATCGGTTTGACAAACTCGGATTGAATCGATGTTTCCAACTGAATGGGCAAAAGCCCCAGAAACGTGGTAACCGAGGTCAAAATTACAGCACGGAACCGCTTCGGTCCGGCCTCAACGATGGCGGAACGCCAATCATGACCTTCGTCGATATGGTGATTGATGAAGTCCACCATCACCAGGCTGTCATTCACTACAACACCAACAAGCCCCACAATTCCGATAACCGATAGGATACTGATATCTTTACCCAGTAGTAGGTGTCCGAGAATGGCACCGATGATTCCAAAGGGAATTACTGACATAATTAGCAACGGTTCGACATAGCTTTTCAAGGGAATGGCCAGCGCGCCAAATATCATCAACAACACGATAATAAAGGCGTAGCCCAATACCGAAGAGGTGTCTCGCTGCACCTCTGTTTCACCACCGAAGCTGAAAGTGATGCCCGGATACTTTTCCAGTAAATCAGGCATGAATTGATTTTTGATCAAGTCCGATACCTGACCCGGCTCTACTACCTTTTTATTAATATCGGCTTGCACCGTAACCACTCGCTTTCTGTCGATACGATTGATCACACTTAGGCCGGTCATTTCTTGTGCTTCACCCACTACAGAAAAAGGAACCTTGCGCCCGTCAGGAAGCCTGATCCACAGTGAATGCAAGCTCTGAACGTGACCGCGATCTGCCGCCGGTAAACGGACGTAAACACGCACCTCGTTACGACCCCGCTGAACTCTCTGTACCTCAGCACCAAAAAATGCTTGCCTGACCTGTCTGGCAAGATCGACGTCACCCAGGCCAAGCGCTTCTCCTTCGGCCGTGACATGAATATCCAGTTCGCGCCCGCCTGCATTGAAGCTATCGCTGATGTCTTGAACACCATTCATCAGTGTCAGAGCTTCCTTCAAATCACGTGCAGCTATCCGCAAAGTCTCCAAGTTCTGACCGATTAGCTGTATCTCCAATACGGCCCCTGGAGGTCCAGCGACGGCATCGATTTCCAGTACTCGAGTACCCTCAAGGCTACCAAGAGCCTCTCGTAGCCATTGCGCCAGCACTACCGAGCTGATTGTTCGCTCCTCACTAACGACCAGGTCGATATCTACACGTGCAGTGGTATCACTTTGGGATACTACCAACAGCTGCTGAATCACGTCGGTCGATGTGTCAACCTCCTCAAGATAACGCTCGTTCATTTTTTTTGCAGCCCGTTCGATACGCCCTGCATAGTCATGGGTTTTTTCCCAGGATGTTCCCTGGGGCATCTCCAGCGAAACCAGAATTTGATCAGAAGGAACGCTGGGGAAAAACACAAACCGGACCATTCCGGAGGGTATCAGAGCCAAGGAAACGATCAATAGAGCGACAAAAATCGCCAAGGTGTTGTATCGATGATGTAAACAAAATTGTAAGAATCGACGATAGGGGCCGGTTGCAAAGTTGGTCAGCGCTTTCGCAAATCGGCTTTGAAACTGCTTCATGCGCCCCCGCCAGCCATCTTTAATCTTTTCCCCCACGCGCAGGTGGCGCAAGTGCGCAGGAAGTATCAGTTTAGTTTCGATTAGGGAAAACAAAATGCACAAGATCACAACCGGACCCATATGACTCAAAATACGGGAAAAACCCTCCGTAAGAAGTAGCGTTGGGCCGAAGGCTATCATGGTTGTCAATCCACCAAATATAGTCGCTGTGGCTACTCTGCGCACACCATGCAATACACTCTGAAGACCTTTCTTTTCTGCCTCAAGATAGGCATACGCGCTCTCGGCTGTGACAATCCCATCGTCGACCAAAATCCCCAGCACAAGAATGAATGCAAATACAGAAAGCACATTAATCGAGACGGGCAGGCCTAAGAAATAAATTGTCGCCAGCGTCCCCATAATCGCAAAGGGCACACCCACAATGACCCAGAGTGCCAACGTAAGATCGAGGAATAATGCTAGTGCCAGCACTACCAGTACCGCACCCTGCGCAGCATTGCGTAGCATTAAATCAATACGACTCCTCAGAATATTACTTTGATCAATCCAGCCAACTATATGTACGCCATCAGCCAGACTAGCCTGTTTGGCAGCGATGTAGCTACGCAACTGATCCGTTATCTGCAGTACATCCTGGTTACCGACCCTATCCACGACCAAGGTGATCGCACGACGTCCATTCAGGGTACTGAGAATGGGTTGATCTTCGAAGCCGTCAACTATTTGGGCCACGTCACCCAGACGAATCGAGGTGCCGTCTTCCCTCGTTAATAGCGTAAGTGCCGCATAGTCCTCTCCCGTGTAGGCCTGCGAGACCGACCGTAACTTGATCGCGCCATTGTCTGTCCGCAGACTCCCGCCAGGTAAATCTCGCGAGCGACTTTGTACCGCATTCACAATCTGGTCAAAATCGAGGTCATAGCGCAGGAGCGATTCGCTAGACACCTCAATGGATATTTCGTAGTCGCGGTCACCCAGCACACTTATTTCACTAATGCCGTCCAGGTCGAGGATTTCTTCACGTGTTTGCTCTGCCAGCTGCTTTAGTCCAATCTCATCAAGATTTCCATACACGCTGACGCGCATTGCAAAGCCTCGACTAATCACTTCTTCAACAATTGGCTCCTCTGCATCAAGGGGAAAAGTAGGAATTCCGTCCACGCGCACCTTCGCCTGATTTAATGCATTACCGATATCGGTGCCCGCTTCCATTTGAACAGTAACGACACCCACACCTTCACGCGCCTCACTGCGAATTTCTTTTACGCCAACAATATCTCTCAGGGACTCTTCGATTTTGAGCAATATGCCTTGCTCTATCTCTTGGGGAGAGCTGCCAGGATATGGAACAGTGACGGTAAATGTTTCAGTCGGAAAGGTTGGGAAGACTTCTTTTCGAATTCCCTTTACAGCAATGATGCCTGCTATCAGCACGATGACTAGAAGCAGGTTTGCTGCTATTGGATTCGAAGCCATCCATCCGATCAGTCCGCTCTCATGCTGGTAACGAGACTCAGACATCGCTACGCTCGACCTTCATTCCTTCAAACATCACTTCGAGCCTAGAGATGACAACAACATCACCGGTTTCGAGCCCACCATTAACAATCACCGAATCCCCTTCGCGAACAACAATTTCAATTTTTCTGCGCTGAAGCGTGTTGTTGGACAACACGAAGACGCTATCATCGGCCTGCAGTGCCGAGATTGGTAATCGGGCGGCGGCGCTAATCGGCTTTCCCGCGATAGTCGCCTTCACAAACAACCCCAGTGGCAGCCGGTGCGCGTTCACGCTGAGTTCATAGGGCGCATTAACCTCGACGACCACCGGAATCACCCGAGTGCGTTGATCAACTCGGGATTCAATTCGCAGAATTCTGGCATTCCATTGCTGCTGTTGTTCTCCGATTTTTGCACTGAGTAGCACTGTAGACGAAGCATCAATGAGACCCACATCGGCTGACTTCACCGGTAAGCTTACTTCGGCAGTATCACTACTAAGTAAGCGAGCCACTGTACGGCCAGCACTAATAAATTGTCCGAAATCTACCAACTTTTCATCAACCACCGCGTCAAAAGGCGCCTTGATCTCAGTGTATGCGAGGTCCTGTTCTGCTTTAGTGATTCGCTGAAGGGCGGCTTCAATATTTAATTCACTCTCACGCATCAGTGCACTACGCTTAAGTGCTGTCGCATCCGCCAGAGCATTTTTGGCGCTCGCCAGTGCAGCTTTAGCTTCCGCCAACGCTAATCGGTAAATTGTTGGATCTACCTTCAACAATACTGTGCCGCTCGTCACCATCTCGCCAGACTCAAACTGTGGCGCGACCGATTCGACTCTGCCGGTCACTTCACTGGCCAGCTCAAGTTCGATTCGTGCGCTGACAGTGCCATGGGCGATGATGGTAACCGGTACATCGCCCAGAGCAATATCAATCGCCCGAACTTGCGGCAGCGGCTGCGGTTCATCTCTCGGAGAAAGCGTTTCGCGGGACGCCACCATTAACATTGCAGCCACCGTCGCTACGATAACAATACCTAAAGGAATGATGCGCTTTATCATTTTGTTAAACACAGAGAAAGTATAAATTCAGAGGCTTTTAGAGGGCAAACAAGGACCCAAAAGTGATAGTGCATAATATAGGAGATACCAAAGTCAGTTTTCATTTTTGCTGGCCAGAAAAGTGCGTAGACGAGCCTTCTATTGCGTTTCGCTCGGAAGTTTTCTATTCACGCTGGAGCTACCTCGACGCGGCAGAATCTGGGGTTTTGAATTCAAGTCCTGATCAATACACCCGGCCGTCAAATTACAGAACAATACACTCCCGTTCTCATAGCCAACCCACGCGCGAATGCTGCTGCCCTCACCAGGCGTGTCGATTGCGGAGACCGGAGAGGTGGACGTACTGACCAGCTCTGTGCATCCACCTTTACGGGTGCAGTAGAGTAAGGCGCCACTGGAAAATCCGATAAAAGCTGAGACCTGCGAGCTCATTGACGCTACCGCCGTAACCGATCCACGGTCACCAGCGTAAGTTCCAACACAGAACAAAAACAGCACTGGAGCCAGAATAGGGCGAATGCCAATGCGGTCACGCGTGTTTCTCATAATACCTTCCTGCAAAAGACGGCACGTGCCGTTGAACTAACCGTTCTTCGATTGTTAGCTTGAGCCAACCATATTGGTGTCCGAACTGATTAGGCCAGTTGAATTACCCACCTAAATAGTTCCAGTCCACGATCGCACTGGCACTGTATACATTGTCCAATTGTGGCTGGAGCCCATTCAGGCAGCTTTTACCTCTGGGAAATGCACAAATTGCTGTACCAGCAACAGAGCGAATTGGGTGGGCTCAGGCCTTTCTCCCGTGAGTGCACCCCGCCGACGCAGCTCGGACTCCATTTTAGTCAGGATGATGTCCAGGGTGAGCTCGTCGCCTCCCCGGCGCCACAAATTCTCCTGTTCTTTGTCGGCGAAACAGTAAGCCTTCCAGGAGACCGAGTAGCGTAATTGAGGCCAGGTATACTCAGCCAAAATAGTATCCGCTTCACGTAACTGCCATTGATCATTGCTACAGTGATGCAATCGTGTTTCTTTCCCTATTAGGGGCAGATCGGGCAATACTGGGTTAACGCGCTCTACGCCATGGTACACCTGATCGGTATCAATCATGATGGCAGAATTATGAACCGCCGGGATAGAGTGACGAGTTCCTGCCGGCCCGTCTGGGTAAAACGTGAAGGCACCCCCCTGAGGGTTACCGAACCAGGACACACAAGTGAGTATAGGAATACGCCACTCTTCAAACAGTCCCGAATGCAACATACATACCAGTAGCCACTGTGGCAGAACCTTGCGGTTCGCCCCCCTAAACTCGGGAACATCCGTATGTATGGCCAGTTCCTGTCCGGGCACTAGTAGATTGGCGTAGACAATCGCTGGCACAATATGGTCGCAGCCTGAAATCTCTGAAGCCGATGCTTTGACTAAGGGATGCTCCAAAAATGCCTGAATGCCTTCAACTTGTATATCTGAACCATAAGCGTAGGTCTCGCGAAAATAATTGGTGCGACTCACCGCTGTCGCTGGATCATCCTCATTTCCCCCGCCATCCATGCCCGCATCCAGATAGTGAAGGCCAACGTCAAAGCGCTGGGGTAACTGCTCACCCAGCCCCGCCGATGAGGCCTCGTCCGCATAGGTCCCAAAACTGCCAAAGGACTCGGCAATTCTCAGCATCGCGTCAGCATCATCCGCAGGCAGAAATGGCGCAAGGTGCGAGTATTTCAAGGCCACCTTCTTCTCCTGTAGTTAGATCGGGTTAGATCGAGTTAGATTGAACTCAACATAGCACATCAGTGTACCCCATCCAGCTGATGCCTATAAAGTGATCATGTCTATACTGCGCCGGGATTTGGAATTTCGCAGCCTCAAGACTACACTGGCCCTCATGGAGAATATCAATCCCGACACGCTACCCCTGGTCCAAGTACTGCCTTTTTTCCTGTTGGCCTTATTGATTTATGGCCTAGCGGAATTTGCCTTCGTGCACTACCGGCTGCGCCGGGCAAAAACCGGAGAATATGGCATGGCCGTCAAAGGGCTGGGCTTTACCATGCTGGCGGGCTTAGGGATGGGCTTATTACTTGGGCCAGTCACGAAATTGCTATTCGCCGTGTGGGGTGCAAGCCTTAGTCCATTCGACGCAGGCCTCTCTCCCCTTGGCTGGATCTATGGCTTTTTTATTTACGAGATGAGCTATTGGCTGCAGCACTGGCTGGCCCACAAAGTGCGATTGCTGTGGTGTCTGCACTCACCGCATCACGCGCCCCGGTCTATGAATATATTTGTGGGCTTTAATCACTCCTTCCTGGAAACTCTTCTGTATATGCCCTTTACCCTGGGTTTTATTCCCGCTTTACTTGGCGTGGACCCCGCTATCATCGCAGTGCTGACGTTCGTTGATGTAGTGTGGGGCAATATTCTGCATGTGAGTGACAATGTGGTGAGCCGACGCTGGAGCGTGCTCGAGCGGTTTATGCAGACGCCTTCCTACCACCGGGTTCACCACGCCCAAAACGTCCGTTACATGGACACCAATTACAACTCCATCACCCTGCTGGGAGACTGGCTGATGGGCACACTGCAACCACTGAAAGAGCACGAGCCAGTAGAGTTTGGAATAACCAGGCCGGTGAATACCTCCAGCTTCCTCGACGTGCACTTCGGCGAATTTTTATTGCTGTGGCGCGACTTAAAAAAGGCCGACAGTCTATCGCAGGGCTTCAACTACCTGTTTCGGCCGCCCGGCTGGACTCCACAGGGCGAGCAACAGACAGCATCGGCACGCAAACACCGGGCTTTGAATGCTACCCAGATGACTGACGCCTAGTACACGCACGTCCGCCATCGGCAGAATTCACCTGCCAGGTGCGCTGTATATCCACAGACGAGCGATACGTTCATCGATTAGTCTCACCTGATGACCATATTCGTCTGACTCAGTACTGCCATACAGCCGACGAAATTGCGCTTCACTCAAACCCTCGGACATACCTTCGATACCGGGGAAAAATGCATTCTCGCTGTTGTAGTTAACCATACTCTGCTGCAATTGCCTGGCATCAGGCTCGCTGGCGGTAGCCGCCTCCACAAACCTAATTCCAGCCCTGTCGGCAGCAAGATCGGCGAAACTGAAACCACTGCCTCCGTCGCCGGAGTCTAGTAGCTCCTTGAACTCCCCGGCTGCGTATCCAATGCCCTCCTGTGTCGCCAACGTGATGCCGGCGGAATAGATAAAATGAAGCATCAAATCCTGACGACCTCCCAGCGTAACGTATTCAGGCGGCCGAGAAAGACGGTGGTCGCTTGAGACCAGTTTACCTAACAGCGCCTCAAACGCTCCATTGCTAAAGTAAATCGCCATCGCCCACATTGCTGCGCGATTTTCGTCAACAGCAGAACCTAGCTCCCCGCGGCTCTGCGCCTCTGCCATGAGAGGTGTTAGGTACGCATTGAACGATAGATGACTGTGTCTCCACTGATTCCCCATCCCGGCTAGCAGATCATAATAGTGCACCACTCGCGCCTGTTCCGCAGCCGGAAAACGTGAGGCCTGCAGTTTTCTAACAGCCCGCTTGAGGTGTGCCTTGGCGTTGGGTGGCGGATTGACACTTAACAGCGCGGTACTCCCATCCAGCTGAAACCCACGAACACTGCTCAATAGCAAGGTGGCCTGCTGGTCCTGGAGCACCGCATCACCGATTCTCGCCATCAATGGCAGCAGCCATCGGCCTGAAAAATCTGCGGGGCCAATCGTCAAGCGGTCAATATGAACACCCTCACTGGACTGATCAAGCTGAACGCTCATGTTGAAATAATCCCCGGCGGGATTGGGAGGCAATCGTAAACTCACGCTTGAGTGAACACTGGTGCTGTCGAACTTGGATTCGGCACTAAACCAATCAAACGTATGCGCGCCCATCCGAGCGAGATTCTCAAGCTCCGTCTCAGTAATGACCACCGTGATTTGCCCGTTATCGGAGGACTCAATTTGACGATTTACTCGCTTTAGCAATTCCTTACCAGCCACGATAGTTGCATAGTCAACGGGTAGTTTTTCGGGCACCAGCGGTTTGCTCTCCAAGGTGTAGAAGGCCAAGCCTACTGTTACCGCCACAAAGAGTGCCGGTAACAGCAGTAAGAGCAGAAGTACTAGTCTAAACACCTTAAACATGGAGTGGTTGGTAACGTAGTCTCGACGATGTCACCAGTCTATGTCAGTTTGCCCAGCCCAACCAGTGCGTCCCCAGAACACCTTCAACATCAAAGATCGGTTATGCTGTCTCTACTTCTACAGGCATACCTATGAATCACGGCAATTACGACCACGAACCAAATCAGAAGATCAACTGGCAGATAATCCGGATTGTCTGGCCCTACCTGATGGTATACCGCAGTCGGGTTCTGCTCGCATTGGGCTGCCTGATTTTTGCCAAAGTAGCGAGTGTTATGGGGCCGTTTATCCTCAAATACATTGTCGATGCACTGCAATCAGATACCAGTAAGCTGATAGCCGTTCCCCTTGCATTGGTACTTGCATATGGGTTTGCCCGCTTTGCTAACGTCTTGTTTGGCGAGCTACGCGATACGATATTTGGCCGCGTTACTGAACGTGCTATGCGAAAAATCGGACTCGAGGTTTTTCGGCACTTGCACAACCTCGATCTCGAATATCACCTCAACCGTCGCACCGGTGGCCTTTCACGAGATATCGAACGCGGCACCACCGGTATCAGCTTTCTAATGCGATTCTTTATTTTTAACATCGTGCCTACCTTTATAGAAATATTTATGGTTGTCGGAATTCTTCTGTTCAAATACGGATGGGGATTTGCACTAATTACAACGGTAGCCGTCGTTGCTTATGTCAGTTTTTCTATCATAGCTACCGAATGGCGCACAAAATTTGTTCGCGAAGCCAATATTGCTGACTCCGCCACCAATACCCGCGCGGTAGATAGCCTGCTAAATTTCGAAACAGTGAAGTACTTTACAAACGAGGAATTCGAAGCGGAGCGCTACGATTACGAACTCGGAAAATGGGAATTGGCGCGGCGAAAAAACCGCCTGTCTCTCTTTTCCCTCAACGGCGGGCAAGCCTTGATCATCGCCACTGCAATGACGGCAATGATGTGGCTGGCCACCTCCAGAGTTGCCAGCGGCACAATGACACTGGGCGATTTTGTACTCATAAACGCTTTTATGATCCAACTATTTCTACCGCTCAATTTTTTGGGGTTTGTGTACCGGGAGATCAAGGGCTCTATGGCCAACATCGAGAAAATGCTGCACCTGTTGGAGGTGTCACCCAGCGTCAATGATAAACCCGAAGCCGAACCACTGAAGCACAGTGCCGGCAATATCGAGTTCAGCGATGTCTCGTTTTCCTACCAGATGGACCGAAAAATTCTTCGCAATGTGTCTTTCTCCATCAAGAGCGGGGAGACAGTGGCGGTGGTCGGTGCTAGCGGTGCTGGGAAATCAACCCTGGTGAAGTTACTCTTCAGGTTTTACGATCTGAATGGCGGTAAAATTACTATTGGTGGCGAAGACATTAGTGATGTGAGCAAAAAATCGCTACGCCAGTCCATAGGTATCGTGCCACAGGATACCGTTCTGTTTAATGACAGCTTGTTTGAAAACGTGCGCTACGGGCGGCCAAGCGCCAGCGACGAGGATGTTTCCCAGGCGATTCAACTCGCACATCTCGACGGATTCATTCGCCAACTGCCGGAAGGCCACCATACTAAGGTGGGAGAACGGGGGCTGAAACTGTCTGGTGGCGAAAAACAGCGGGTAGCCATAGCACGCACTATCCTTAAACGATCACCAATACTAATTTTTGATGAGGCAACCTCGTCGCTGGACAGTAAATCGGAAAAGACCATCCTAAAAGCACTCAAAGAGGTTTCCCAAGGCCACACCAGCCTGGTCATCGCGCACCGTCTCTCCACTATTATCGATGCAAACAAGATCGTCGTTCTAGATCAAGGTAGCGTGGTTGAACAGGGGTCACACGAGCAGTTACTGGGCCATGGAGAGCGCTATGCCGAACTCTGGTTTGCACAGCAAAAGGAACAGCAATAGCGATCACGTAGCGCAGTAAGCAGATTTACACCATAGAAATTACTGCGATAACAGGCCATCACGAATAGTCTGCGCTTTCTGCTTTATTCGACGAACATTTTCTGGCCCCATGCGCAGCAATAGTTTTTGCACCGGAGACAAATCCTCCAATGCAGGGTCGGCATAGGCATACAGAACCGACTTTCGCTCCAACTCGATAGGCTCGTCAATTTCCGGGGTTGCCAGTATGACATCTAATGTACGGATGACGGCATTGTCGAACTCCCCTGCATCGAGACCAAGCTGCTCATAGGCTCGTTCGTAAAAAGGTCGGAGCGTATGAAAACTATTTATCAAAATATTACTATCAAGCGCTGCAATAGAGTCTGCATAGCCATCATACCGAGTAAAATTGTTGGAGCTCATATAAAGGATATCTGTCTTCTCTTCCACCTCAAACGCTTGCTTGGGAGGATCGACGGGGAGAATTTTCCGCATGATCACACCCCGACTCAAGCCGTCGATCAAGGCAGCGCTTACATCCAATGCGCTTTCATTGCTTACTAAAGAAGATAAGTTAGCATCTGCGCCTGCTTGGTCCAGCTGCTGGCGTAATACATCATCCCCTTCGGGTGGAGCAAATGACACAGCGCTATTGGACGCGGGTAGAACCTCTGTCTCGACCTGGTCTACCTCAACCTCTAAAAGCTCCTGACGCTGCGGAATATCGGGTGTCGGGGGGGCGCGAGGCGTGACCTTAGACACTGCAATCTGGGGTGCCGATGGAGTGACCTCCACCGCTACCTGTCGTCCGCTCCAAAACCAGTAGGCTGCTATTCCTAGGAGTACCAAAGCCAGAGCCAGCCATCTGAAAACCGGGCTTTTCTTACTCTGCCATTTCTCCTCCAACTGATCTTCAGGATCTGCTCTCATAGTCCCTCTACGACAATGTGGGTAGTAGCCAATGGGCGGTTGTACGGTTTGGACAGTGGCTTTGTCACAAAGGTCCTCCGGCTGGAGCCGGAGGTCATTTTCGGTGTTAACACGAGATTATTAAGCCTGTACATTCGCCGCTAAGCGAGTTCAAGAAGCCCGTTTTTTCTTAACAGCAGTCTTGCGCTTGGCCGCTGCCTTACGTTTTGGTGCAGCCTTTTTCTTGGGCGAAGCTTTTTTCTTGGGCGAAGCTCTTTTCTTGGGCGAGGCCTTTTTCTTAGTCCCTGTCTTTTTCTTAGTACCGGCCTTCGTCTTAGCAGCTCCCTTCTTTTTCGATGCGATTTTATTTTTCGATGCGGCTTTCTTCTTGGCGGCAGGTTTCGCACCTGCTGACTGCTTCCCGCCGACCACTTTCTTAGCTTCCGCTACCAGCTTTTTCCAGGCTTTCGAATTAGCATCTGCGCGTTTTTGGACTATTTTTTGCGCGCTAGTATTCGTCTTTTTAGCCATTTTCTGCAAACTTTGCACATCTTTGCGAGCACGCTCCAGCACCTGCTTCAGTTCTTTGACAACCACATCACGATCGCCTGACACCTTTCGCAGCTCATTCAGCAACCCCCTCAACATCTCATACTGGCGCTTGGCGATATCGGTGTACCCATCAATGATCGCGCGGTTAGCGCCGGCCACAGCATCGATGTTACTACCCGTACTCTTCAGCAAATCGTCCCACGAGTAGCTACCGACTTTAATCTGCTCCATGTACTTGCCTAAATTGGAAGCGGCCACCTTCTTGGCAGAGGACTTTCCTTTCCCGGGGCTTTTTCGAGCTTTCTTGGATTTTGGCTTAGCTTTTGGGGTAGCCATAATTCATATCTCCTAGCTTTTTCGTTTGAGAATAATACTCCGCATACCATACGGCTTATCCTAGTGTAGTCGAATAATCGCAACTGACCATCCCCGTAGTCGAGCAAGATCAACGGGAATAGGCCAACCACCAAACATCATCGGCCTAGCCAGGCATCTGTTTCGAACAAAATTGGGCCTCACTATGCTCATACTGGACTTCGAACGAAAAAGTTCGCCTGTCTTCGCAGTGCCACCAGACTAAATCAGCTCTTTCGCAAAACCCAATAGTCTATATAATCCTTCTTTCTTACGCGCCCGTAGCTCAGCTGGATAGAGTAACTGGCTTCGAACCAGTTGGTCGGGAGTTCGAATCTCTCCGGGCGCGCCAATTTTTCCTTATAAATCAATACATATAAGCCCCTTTTGCGCCCTAACATCAGTAATCCGCAGCGCATTAGGCTGCCCAAACGCGGAGAGTCTCATGCATTCGTCTGCACAATTAAAGCAACAAGTACGACGATACTGGATCATCGCCCGAGGGCGACCCGCAAGGATTATCGCACCACTAGCTAGCAAGTCATGAGAAACCCGGGGGGAACTTTACTGCCGTAGTTTCCTTGCGGAAAATTCCTGTTTAGAGCACGATTCTTGCACTAACTCTCATCACACATCGCATAACCGGATGGTCATGAAGCACGTACTTGTCAATAATCAATCGGCGCCCCTGCGACCAAACGCAGTCGAACCCTCAAAATTGCACGGCCAATTGCTTTTGATAATCAGAACGTTCTTTTACGCTACGCTTCTATTGGTAAGCATTGCATGCGCTTCAGCATTTCAGGGCCCCGATGCCAGCAAGGCTTACCATGTCAATTTCCAGGCGAGTCTGGACCCCAATTCTGGTCATGCGCATGTCAGCATGACTTTGGATCAGTCGAGTCAATTGGTTCGCAGCATAGCGTTCATCATGCCCGCCGAACGCTACCTGAATATTCGCACTTCTTCTTCTACCGTCGACACTGTCGGCGATCGGGTCACCTGGAGGCCCGAGCAAAATGGCGGGGTATTGAATTTTGACTTCATCATCGACCACCGCAGGTCAAATGGGCTTGCGGATGCGCGCATCACCGATACATGGGCGCTACTAAAACTGGACGACCTGTTCCCGCGCGCAACCGCCCGCACCGTGAAGGGTGCCTACGCAAAAGCAACCCTTCAATTAACGGCACCCGAAGGATGGCGGATAGAAACACCCTATGGCGAGATTGCGGGACAAGAGGTTAGTATCAGCGATCCGCATCGGCAGTTCGACAAACCACTTGGGTGGTTGCTAGCTGGAGAACTGGCAGTACGTCGCGAAAACTGGAATGGGCGCCACATCACTGTAGCGAGCCCTCTGGGCACCAATTTGCACGCCAATGACATTTTGGCCTTTTTGCGCTGGACGCTGCCTGCACTGCTCGACGTATTTCCGAATTTTCCACAACGTTTGCTGATTGTCAGTGGGACCAAAGATATGTGGCGGGGTGGTCTATCAGGCGTGGGGTCGCTGTACCTACACAGTGACCGACCGCTGATAAGCGGTAATCGCACTAGTCCGATGCTGCACGAACTCTTCCACGTAGCGAGCCGTATGCATGGATCGACGGGTGCGGACTGGATCATAGAGGGCCTCGCAGAATACTACAGCCTGACACTGCTATTGCGTTCAGGCGGCATTTCAGAGTTTCGCTACAGTGAGGCTTTCGCTAAACTTGCACAGTGGAGTGCACAAACGCAGTGCTCAGCGACAAATCGATCCCAAGGAAAACAAACTGCACGCTCCGCGATAAGAATGCGGTCACTTGACGAAGAGATCCGCGCCGCTACTCACAACCGAGCCTCCCTCGACACTTTAGTGCAAGAACTGATGAAACTCGACCAGCCCGTTTCCAACGCCGCGTTCCGCGACGCAGCTGAGAAACTCATTGGCGGATCAGCAAGATCGCTGAAAGGCTGTCCTTAGGACATCCTGATTTCGTATTTTCTGCCTGTACGAGCAGTGCTTACGCACTTAGTAATTCGCTGATTAGAATGCAACTTAGCAGAATGGGAGAATTGTAATGTCCAACTCACTAAAATATCCGTCAGGGAAAGCAGGACTGGGTCCTGGCTCACTCGTTCATGTGGGCGATGTTCATGAACCCATCACTCGTTTAGCCGTCGTTAGCTACAACCAAAATCACTACGAACAACATTCGGTATTGTCTCCAGATGAAATTACTGCCTATCACAACAAAGAAACGATCACATGGGTAATTATTGAAGGCTTGTCTGACGCGAGCGTTATTGAAAAAATTGGCGAACAATTTGGCATTCATTCTCTCGTCTTAGAAGACATACTCAACACACATCAGAGGCCAAAGCTGGAAGAAAATGAAAATTATCTGTTTGTAGTGTTGAAATGTCTAATGCCTAACCAGGATAAGTTCTCGGTAAGCTATGAACAGGTCAGCATGCTGGTTCTGGACAACATCATCTTTACATTTAGAGAGAAAACCGACCCTCTACTGAACCCGGTGCTAAAGCGCCTTGAGAAAAGCCACGGACGCGCTCGTAGCGCCGGCCCAGATTTTCTCATGTATGCCATTCTCGACACTATTATTGACCAAAACTTCGAGATTTTGGATCGCCTAGATGAAACTTTGGTCTCTCTCGAAGCCGAAATATTTTCAGATTCAAATCCTACGCTACCCGCGAGAATTCACGATCTAAAAATGGAAGTCATTAGAATGCGCCGCTACTTGGCGCCCGTCAGAGATATGACAGCGGCGCTATTGCGAAGTGAATCAGCGTTGATTCATGAGCATACGGTTATTTATCTCAGGGACGTGCACGACCATGTCTTACGCATTATCGAATCGCTTGAAATACACCGGGATATTCTTTCCAGTCTGCTTGAAATCTACCTGTCCAGCATCAGCAGCAGACTTAATGAAGTTATGAAAGTGCTCACGATATTTGCCTCTGTTTTCATTCCTCTAACCTTTATAGCCGGCATCTATGGTATGAATTTTGAACACATGCCGGAGCTAAAGTGGGCGTGGGGGTATCCTGCCATCTGGGGGGTTTTTATTTCTACCACAGCGGGACTACTCTATTACTTTAGAAGAAAAGGATGGATTTAGGCTGCGCTGTATTTTCGTCGCAGCCTGCCACTTACTAGGGCATGGTCTTACACGCAAGCAATTGACCAAATGAGCAACCGGTAACCTTCATTGCACCAAAAACATACACTAGACCAATAGGCCCATCGATCGCCAAAAGAGCGTACTCCCAGGTTTCAGCAAGTTCATTCGGAACGGCATAAATTACAGCAGATATCGCCGATAACCTTACTAGTCCCTGCCAGAAAAATACTGGCGCACGGTTCACCATATCATGGGAAGCCCACATCAGTAGAGCGGCCGCCATCATCAAAAACGTTCCCAGTGTAATCAGCGGGACTAATTGCCCCTTCACGGGTTCGGCCGCCACGGCAATTGCAATCGCACCGGCCCAGGTACCGGCCCCTACCAGAAAGTCGGACAAACCAGTCCACCAAATAAATTTCTGTAACATAAAGTCGTACCTTTTTCAGATTACGATCAGGGTTTAACTGCTTCAGTGAGCAGGGCGTATGGGTTACTTTTCCGAGTCATAACATTTACTTTCCAGCATCAAATACGATATTCATTTTTTTTATACCGGGAATAAAATTTGAGACCAGATTGTGCGTTGAGCCAACTAATCGGGGGTTGCGTAATCGTGGGACAATTTCTTCGAACATAACACACAGCTCCTTGCGCGCCAGATGGGAACCAATACAGAAATGTTGCCCCACCCCGAACGTTCGGTGCTGGTTTTTCAAATCAGCCATGCGCTGTGAGCGGGTAACATCGAAGGCTTCCGCATCGTCGCCAAAGAGCTCGGGGTCGTGATTGACGGCAGGGTAGAACAGTTTTACCAGGTCGCCCTTCTTAATTTCCATCCCACCAACGGTGACATCCCCCGTCGCCGTACGCTGCATATGAATGAAAGAGGGGTAGAATCGCAGCATCTCTTCAACTGCATCCGGAATCAGTGCGGGCTTGTCGATAAGTATTTGATGTTGTTCCGGATGCTCGATCAGAAGCCTCATGCCTTGACTGGTTGCAGTACGGGTCGTTTCAACAGCGCCGGCAATTAGTATCAGGAAAAAAGTACAAAACTCAAACTCATCCAAACTTTCCCCTTCAACCACCCCGTTTAGCAGAGTATCAATGACTGTTCCGCCCTTGGGGTCGGCTTTGTGGCTGACCGCTAGCTCCATGGCGATTTCAAATATCTGGGCAGCGGCAAGCTGGCCATCCTCTGCGGAGACATCCAGTTCAGGATCATCCATGCCTATCATAGTGTCGACCAGGCTGGCGAAGGTCTGACGTTTTTCGGCCGGCATTTCCATCAACGCACAGATCACGAATAAGGGCATCTCCGCAGATACTTCAGACACAAACTCGCACTCCCCCCTGGCCGCCACTTTGTCGATGATGTCCCGGGCAAATTCCCGCATCAGCGGCTCCAACGCATCAACGGCCTTACCAGTAAAAGCATTACGCACCACCCGGCGATACTTGATATGTCTTGGCGGATCCATGTTGATAATCAGCTGCCGCATAATCTCCATAGACTCAGGGTCGCTACCGCCAGGCTGAGGGTGAGCCAGATTGACGCTTGAAGAAAACTTGTCGGGATTCTTGGAGATAAAATCCAGATCCTCGCGCTTGGTAATTGCCCAGAAATCGCCGCCAAATTCTGCAGCCCCTGATTGGTAGGAAACCGGACACTGCTCACGCAGCGTCGCAAATGACTCAAACGGCAAACTTTTGCTGTGCGTCATGGGGTTCATAAGGTCGAACTGGAAGGGACATTTTTCGGTCATGGGAAGTTCCACTACTTATTATTGGCAGTAAAAGCGGGCAGTGGCAGACTACCACAGTAGTCATAGATGCGAACTTCTGCAGGATAATCTGTGACCAACGATGTCTCTGGTTTAGCGTTGCATACCGCAAATTTTCTGAGGAGAAATTCGATATTAGGTCGGTTTGTAATTTAAACGCAGTGGAGCGAGGGGGAATAAGGGCGCTAAGGAAGATACAGATAACAAAACCTGTGTGAAGCTATTAGAATACTAGGAATGCCGCAGGTGAACATACCTGACAGTCGTAACCACCCTATAGCTTAGCTGATGGACGCGCGTATGGATTTCAAGGACTACTACAACATTCTCGGCGTTACACCCGATTCAGACACTAAAGCAATCAAAACGGCTTACCGAAAGCTGGCGCGCAAATACCATCCGGATATGAATTCCGACGAGGGCGCCGAAGACAAGTTCAAAGAAGCCGCCGAAGCCTATGAGGTTTTAAAAGATACAGAGCGCAGGGCAGAGTACGACGAGCTTCGTCAGTACGGCGGGGCAAAGGGTGGAGGCTTTGAGCCACCGCCTGGCTGGCAAAGAAGCAGTGGGGCCGGAACCGCGGAATCGTCGCATTTTGGGGGTGACTATTCCGACTTCTTCAATTCCATGTTCACTGGCGGCGCTGGAGGGGGGCGCAACCAGCATTCCGGCATCCGCGGGCAAGACGCAGAACTCGAAATGCCCGTGTTTTTAGAGGAGACTCTTGCGGAAACATCGAAGCGCGTCGAATACAGAATTCCCGTATTTAAAAATGG
>PKCY01000020.1 GCA_002862985.1 Haliea sp. | reverse complement strand
GGGGATGACCTGGATAACTGTCCGGACGTCGCCAATGCCGATCAGGCCGATGCAGATGGTGACGGTATCGGAAACGTTTGCGACGGGGGGTCTGGTTGCTGATTACAGAGGCTCATTGCAGGACAACATTGTGACGTTCTTCGTCGAAAATAGCCCAGGCGGCGATTGATGCCCTGAACCCAGTTTTAAACCAGGGCATCAAACATCACCTATTACAGGCTACAAGTTTTCCTCCGCAAATGCCGCCAGCCGCGAACGAACAATACCATTGACGTGCATGATGCCCGCATGGGGATACGCCTTGCTCTTCTCCACCAGGTAAGTCAGCCCGGAAGTAAGAGGCGAGATGTATTTGTTGTCGATCTGCGCGAGATTACCCAGTACGACAATCTTTGAATCCGCTCCCACCCGACTGATAACAGACTTCAATTGGAACTGCGTCAGCCCCTGTGCCTCATCAATGATGATATAAGCGTTATTGAACGAGCGTCCGCGCATAAAGTTCAGGGACTTGAACTGAATATTTGCGCGCTCTTTGACATAGCTAATGCTCCCATTACAGGACTCGTCCGAACCGTGCAGAATCTCCAGGTTATCGTCAAAGGCCGCCAGCCAGGGCGCCATTTTCTCTTCCTCGGTTCCCGGCAGAAAGCCAATATCTTCAGCGATGGGTGGTGTGGATCGCGCCACAATCAATTTGCTGAACTTCTGTTGCTCTAGTATCGCGTGCAGGCCGTAAGATAGCGCCAGCAGCGTTTTACCCGAACCGGCAGGCCCTGTCATAACCGTCATGTCTACGTTGTCATCATCGAGCAGCGACATCGCCATTGCCTGCTCCATATTGCGTGGAGCCAGGCCCCAAAAACGCTTGTGCATTAAATTATCGCGACTGTCGCAGCGTAGATAGACGAAATCCCGGTCAACGCGCTTCACAAACGCCATGAACTCCTGATCATCGTAGACGAACATATTGGGGTAGGCCTGGGGCAGTGATTTGAGCGGAATCCGATGCAAGGTACAGTCACCCTCGCGCAGCGTATCCACCTCACTAATAGTCGACCAAAAATCCCCGGGTAAATGCTCATGTCCGGTGGCAAGCAGGTCGATATCATCAAGCACGCGATCGCGGCGATAGTCCTCCACATGCATCAAACCCGAGCCCTTGGCCTTGATGCGCATGTTGATATCTTTAGTCACCAGGCAGACGAACTCCTTGGGGTTTTCAGCCTGCAGACGCAATGCCACGTTGATGATCCTGTTGTCGTTGGCCTGATCCTTGGTGCCATCGAGGTAGGGAACTTCGGATTCTTCGCTCAGACGCTGATCGGGATAGATGGCCAGTGTTCCCAGTATCTGCCCCTCTAGCATGGAGCCAATTACCGGGACTCCGGCCTGGATTTCCTGCGGAGAGGCCGCATCGACCACCTTATCAATCATTCCGATGGCAATACGCGCTTCGCGGCTTACGGTTTTGTCGCGCCGATCCTTGATGTCGTCCAATTCCTCCAGAACGGTCATGGGTATGACCAGATGGTGTTGCTTAAAGGCCGTAACAGCCATGGGGTCGTGCAACAGGACATTAGTGTCCAGTACATACGTCTTCTTGATAACGGGTTTCAGGGGAGTGGTTTTTTCTACACGCAGCGTAGAACCTGAGTCCATAGAGGAATCCTCATAATGTGTTCAAAAGAAAGGGGGGTTAGGGTGTTGTGAGCGTTGCCCGATACGTCCGGTCGGATAAGATTTAAGAAAAGAGTAAGAGTAAATTCGCGGGATCGCAATTGTCAAAGGTGTGCAAGCCACCAGCTGTAATCGACTGGTTACCTTCAGGTGCTTACACGTCGACACACGATAATTGGTCTTCAACCACTTATCCGGTGTCCAGGGTTTCGGCAAAGGCTCCTCCTAGCGGATTACCACCGCGTTCTCCCGATTATTAAACCCCGGGCGTCGGGCTGTCAATGCTGCGCGACTCAATTGCAGGCGGAATTGCCGAATCCGCCATAACTCACAGACAGGAGTGATGATTTCAGCTACGATACTCTGCTTATCTCTAGTTTAAAGTTGTTTCATCAATGCTCAATCAGGATACGCTCTCGCAGTTACAAGGCCTAAAATCTCAAATGGAGGCCGAAAAAGAACGCGCCGAAGCGGTCATCAAGGGCACTCAGTCCCGATATGGCTTTGCCGTTTTGGATGATGGCCGCGAGGTTTTCATTCCCCCACAAGAGATGCTGAAAGTCTTTCCGGATGATCGGGTCAGGGTCTGTATTCGACCCACTAAAGACAACAAAACAATCGCCGATATTGAAAGACTGGTAAACAGCCCCCTGGAGGACTTTACCGGGCGCTGTGTCCGCAAGGGCAAAGCGATATTCGTAGAACCCGACCTACCGCAGCTGAACCGCTGGCTATTCATTCCCCCCCAGGCACGCAACGGCGTCAAAGAAGGGGACTATGTGCGCTGCGCGATTTTGCGGCACCCCATTCGCGACGGCAAACCGCAGGCCAAAGTACTCTCAGTATTAGGCAATGAGGAGACTCCGGGAATTGAAAACCTGTACAGCATGGCCAAATATCGACTTGCGACCGCGTGGAGCAAAGAAGCCAAGCAGGATCTGGGGGAGCGTGTCACTCATAGCAAACCCCTGGAGGCCCAAAAGCGCCGCGATCTCACCGACCTCGAATTCGTCTCTATAGATACCGCAAAAACACTGGACATCGATGACGCTCTCTACGCAGAGATAAGCAGCGACGGCTGGACGCTCTTTGTGGCTATTGCCGACCCGACTGCCTATGTTGAATCCGGGTCCAAGCTGCAACGCGATGTGGCAGACCGCGCTACCTCCATCTACTTCCACGGCGATGTGCTGCCGATGCTGCCTGAGGCTCTTTCCCAGGGCACCTGCGCCCTATCAGAAGGAGATGATCGTCCCTCGCTGGTTTGCAAAATTGCCGTTAGCGACGGCGGCGAAGTGGGAGAGTTCGAGTTTATCGAAGCGACCGTGCGCTCCCGCGCAAAACTGTCCTACTACGCAGTAAATCGCTACCTCAACGGTCAGTATGATGAACTTATGAGTCACGCTACTCCGCTGGAAGCCCTTTACCAGGTGTTCCGGGCGTTGCGCGCACGGCGGGAAGAAAGCGGCCTGGTTATGGAAGATCGTCAGGAGTTTCGGTGGATCCTCAACGACAACAAACAGATTGAAACTATCGAGCCTTCAGAAAAACTTCTATCGCAAAAGCTCGTGGAAGAATGCATGGTCGCTACCAACCAATGTGCGGCACGTTTTCTCAACGAACGTCAAGCAAGTGGGCCCTTTGTCACACACCCGGGGTTTCGGGCGGAACGGCACGACGAATTGCGTAAATTTCTATCCATGCATGTACCAGAGCTAGCTGAGCTCGACCCTAGTACAGTGGAAGGCTATCGCGACATCATGCAAGGTCTTGCAAACCCCGACCATACGCTACCCCTTCGCACCATGGTTAATCGCTTGCTCACACGTGCCGATATCGCCACAGCGCCAGCACCACACATGGGCATGGCACTGGACTGCTACACCAACTGCACATCACCTTTGCGCAAGTATGTGGACTTCCTGGTGCAGCGACAAATCAAGGCAGCCTTAAACGGGGCCGAACCAACAATTGTTGACCTGCCCACCATCGATGCGTTGAAAACCCGCCTGGCCGCCAGTCGGGTCGCTACACGAGAAGCAGAGCGCTGGTTGACAAGCAAGTATCTGAGCAAACTGGCAAATGCGGAAGAAACGGTGATCTTCAAAGCGACGATCAGCCACGTTACAAGTAGTGGTTTTACCGCTCGATTGGACAACAATGGCTTGGAAGGGTTTGTAGATTTGCGTAAAGATCAGGAAAAGTTCAGTTACGACAAATGGATGGCCAGTCTCACCAGCACAACTCGAAGATTTCAATTAGGCGAGCCGGTGGAACTGCACTTTATTGGGATCGGCGGCCAGACTCTGTATCAGGCGCTGTTTCAACCGCTGGCAACTTGCGGGCTAAAACCAACGGTGAGCAAAAGCTAGTCGGCGCAGCGAATGGTTTACTGCGGTTGACGAGCAATTGCTGCCCCAACCTCCGGCGAACGATCAGAGGGGAGTGCGCCAATACTCTCGCTTAATTGATCCCGCATTCGTGAGACAAGTTGAATCATCTCCCGAACACTCATGTTCCGCAGATACCCTCCCATCTCTTGATGACTATGCCGTACCAAGCGGATATCTACTACGCGGAGAGCCTGAACAATTAATAACTCTCGGCTGGAGTATGCCTGCTCCTCACCGAAAATCAGTTTGGTAAAGGCATCCACGATTGCCATCTCACTGATCTGACAATCTTCGATAGTTTCGTGTGCGTGCGCCACCTTCCATCCTCCACTGCTACCGCTCTCGGCACAGCTCGTCTACGTATAGATTTAGTATGGTCGAGTAAAGCGATTAATCTGCGTGAATTCTTGGACATTATGGGTAGTTTCCCTTCCAATCTCCGCGAAAGTACCTATTTGGGTCAGATTTTTTGAGGCCAGGGAGCGGATCGGTATTCAGAAGATCGCATGTCCGGGCGTTCTGGGAAAAGGGATCGCATCCCGCACATTCTCCATACCGGTGACATAATTCAACAACCGCTCAAAGCCCAAGCCGAATCCCGCATGCGGCACAGTTCCATACTGCCGCAGTTCCCGGTACCACCACAGTGACTCGCGCAGGTGTTCATCCATGCGTGAGTCGAGCACATCAAGACGTTCTTCGCGCTGGCTCCCGCCGATAATTTCGCCGATACCCGGTGCGAGTACATCCATGGCCGCGACCGTTTTTTCATCATCATTCAAACGCATATAGAACGCCTTGATATCGCGTGGATAGTTCATCACCACGACAGGGCGTCCTACATGTTTCTCAGTCAGGTAGCGCTCATGTTCAGAAGCCAAATCTAATCCCCAGTCCACCGGAAATTCAAACTTTGCTTTGCTGCTTTTCAGAATATCGATAACCTCGGAATATTCCATACGCTCAAAGTTGTTATCGATTACGCCCCGCAAACGCAGCATCACACCCTCATCGATGTGCTGCTGAAAAAACGCCATGTCGTCTTCTCGCTCTTCAAGCACCGCCGCAAAGGCATGCTTGAGCAAATCCTCTGCGAGCGCGGCGTTATCATTCAGATCGGCGAAGGCAATCTCGGGCTCAACCATCCAGAATTCCGCCAGATGGCGGCTCGTGTTGGAGTTTTCTGCACGGAAGGTGGGACCAAAGGTATACACCTTGCTCATGGCCAGGCAATACGCTTCCAGCTCCAGTTGTCCCGACACAGTGAGAAAAGACTCACCGGCAAAGAAATCCTGCTCGTAATCCACCGCACCCGATCCGCTGCGAGGTAGATTGGCAAAATCCAGCGTGCTGACACGAAACAACTCCCCCGCTCCCTCACAATCACTACCGGTGATGATGGGCGTATTAACCCAGTTAAAGCCGTGGTCGTAAAAATAGTTGTGAATGGCATTGGATAGAGTAGCTCGCACCCGGGTTATGGCGCCAAAAGTGTTAGTGCGCGGACGCAGGTGGGCTTGCGTGCGCAGGTATTCGAAGCTGTGGCGCTTTTTGGCGATGGGGTACGTCTCGGGATCGTCCACGACACCCACTACTTCGACAGAAGTTGCCTGAATCTCAACACTCTGCCCCTTGCCCTGAGACTCCACCAGCTCACCCTGCACAATGACCGCGCAGCCAGTGGAGAGCAGCAATATATGAGATGAGTAATTGTCCAAGGTATTGGGCACCACCGCCTGAATGGCATCAAAGGCAGAGCCGTCGTGCACGGCCAGAAAAGATATTCCCGCCTTGGAATCGCGTTTGCTGCGCAGCCAGCCCTTAACGGTTACCTGCGCGCCGAGGGCTACCCTGCCCTTGATGAGTTCAACGATTGGACTGTGATCATACATGCGCAGTTTATTGTCCTGACGAAGTTGGAAACGGAGTAGGTTACCTAAAGCAGTTATTGCCTACCAGTCGTTTTCTGAAACGAGTCATGACAGACAAGACTCAACCGATCAAAATTCAAACGATTGCCCTACTAACGCCTCAGATAATGACCAAAGTCGCTCCGCCTCAGCGGCATCGATAGCATAGTCCTCAACACCATCCTCGCCACCCTCCTCGGCTGGTTGTGCAATTTGGCAGTTTTCCAAATAAATACCGCCGCGATGCGCCAACTCCAGCGTCGAGGCAGCCCACACTGTGGTAGCTGCGCCCTGAGGGACAGATTTGAACACCAGCGGTTTATCCGTGGGTCTATACTCCATGAGCGAAGCAAAATCTTCCTCCTGCATATGCCGACTGAGATTAGTCATAATCGCACCGGGGTGAACGGCAAAGGCGCGCACACCCCGTTCACGCAAGCGCAGATCCAAACCTATCGAAAACAGCACATTCGCGGTTTTAGATTCACCGTAGGCCTGCCATTTTTCGTACTTGCGGTGTTTATAAGAGTGATCGTCGAAGTCAAAGCGTGCAAATTTGTGCCCCGCTGAACTCAGGTTCACTACTCGGCCTGGCGCGCCCTCAATCAGTGCCGGCGCTAACAGGCCGGTAAACAGGAAATGTCCCAGATGATTGGTACCGAACTGCATCTCAAAGCCCTGCTCAGTGCGTAACAACGGGCATGCCATAACGCCGGCATTATTGATCAACAACTGAATCCGAGAATGGTTCAGCAATATCTCGGCAGCGGCATTACGCACACTCGTAAGGTCAGCCAGGTCCATACACTGTGTATGCAGTTTTGCCCCGGGCCGCTCCCGCAGCAATTCCTGCTCGGCCGCTCGTAGCTTTTCCTCATTGCGGGCGACCATGATGACCGTCGCCCCCGCGACGGCCAGCACGCGACAAGTTTCCACACCCAGTCCCGAAGAGGCTCCAGTCACTACAGCCAGTTTTCCGGCCAGAGAAATGCCCTCGATGACGTGATCAGTCGTGGAGCTAGCATCAAAACGGTTCATGTCGAATCTTCCCTCGATTGTCGTTGCGGCTATTGTGACCTAAGCCAATTGTCGATCTAATGGCTACTGCGGTCACCAATCAATGCTCTCAGCTTACAGGTTATCCCATGAACGCCAATGAAACAGATATTGTGGTAAGCGGCAACTACGTCAGCTTTGCCACACGCAAACGCTCCAGCGACTGGGTCGCTACGCCGGTTTGGTTTGCGCCAGACCGCGGCAGTTACTACGTATTCTCCGCCGGGGAAGCTGGCAAGGTAAAGCGCCTGCGCAATTTCAGTGAGTCGCGTATTGCTACCTGCACGATGAACGGCACACTCACCGGCGAGTGGCGCGATACTCACGCCTATGTGCTGGACACGCCTGCCGATATGAACACCGCCCTGACCGCACTGCGCCGCAAATACGGTTGGCAAATGTTGGCGGCGGATTTTTTCTCGCATCTTACCGGAAAAATGGCGCGCCGGGCTTACATACGAATCGATCCCTAGATAACCGGTATTGATTTGCCCCCCAAGGCTCGAAGAGGTTGCTAGAATATCCGGTACTAGACAGTCCACTTAAAAGTAACAGGATTGTGCGCTCACAAAAGGACAAAACTGCAGACTGCCATACTCTCTTAAAGTCACTCGCAAAGTTGCGTTTGTCGTTAATGTAAGCAAGGATGGCTAGCGAGATTTTGAAAATTCTGTAGAACACCAAGCTGCCAACCCTCAAGAGTCGCAACCCGAGCAAGCATTGGATAGCACGGCAGATAATGAAAGGGAGTAGTCGCAACTTGTTACGCGTCTATCTGACAAGCGCACGTCATTACACCTATGTCCCCGCCAAACGTTCTCGCTGCATGGCGTCCAACTGTTGCTGATAGCCAAAGCGCTCAGATTGCAAAGTGGCGAACTCGATGGCGCGTTGCAAATAAACCAATGCAGTTTCTGGTTCATCCAACTGGGCATGACTTTCTGCAAGGGCGGACAAAAGCTGGCTTTCCTGCGGGGATAACGCCACCGCTTTCTCGTAAAAGCTCGCGGCTGTTTTCCAATCTTCGTCCTTCGCTGCACGGTCTCCCAGCCAGGCATGGTAGTACGGATTGGCATCCCGGTACTTAGCTACTCGCCGCTCCCAGTAGTTGTGCTCGTCCTCGCGCCCCTGCATAGCATAGAGAACGACCAGATTATTCATTGCCGACCGTTCTTTGGAATCGAGTTGCAAGGCGTACAGGTAACTGCGCTCAGCTTCATCATGCTGACCATTGGAGCGATAAACTACCCCGAGGTTGACCCACAAGTGCGCTAAACCGGGACTGAGTTGCAACGCCCGCACGCCCTGCAACCAGGCCTGCTCGGTATCACCCACGGCAAGGGCCTCCATGGCAATATTACTGTGGTGAACAGCCTGCGCATCAGCATCACTCATCTGGACGGAGCCCGCGATGTCACGGGACGGCTGTGGATCGATATCCACCATGTACCGTTCCATACGCGGCAGCTGCACCACCACGTTGACGTGTCGTCGCACCATCACGCGTTCCCCCTCTTGCGTCCATTGGGGGCGCACCTCAAGCCACTGATAGTTTGCATTCAGGTCTGCCTCCCGCGCCAGCGCGATAAACAGTGCGGCGTAGGAAAGACAATTGGCGGAGCCGCGATAAAATACATCCTGTGCAGTTCCCTGGGCCTGAGAGTCGTACTGAATACCGAGCGTGGCAGGCCCTCTGATCGCACGATGCAGCATCATCAAACGTTCGCGATCGCGACCCACACCCTCCGTGTAGCGCTGTACAAATTCACGCATGTCCTCATTCAGCGCGAGCAGGTCAGGCGTAGGCACCCGCGCCTGCACATCGGCGACAGCAACTAACTGGTCGCCCAACGGCAACGGAGGCAGATGACTGACCAGCCGGATATCGGGAGTGGTAGTAGAACAGGCAAGCAAAGTGGTACAAAAAAAAATTGCGAATGCAGCGTGGCAGCCGCGACCAGGCGAGGGTCGCAGAGGGTATCGCGCTTTCCTCATAACAGGTGATAACATGGCGCACTCTCCACTCTACAGCGAGGAGTATAACGCGTTTCCTCAGGCAGCCGTATGCAGGCCACATTCGCGGCCGTCGTGTACCTTTGTAGGATCGAAATAGTGTTTGCAGGTGGGTAGTTCGTACTGCTCCATGTAATTCTCGACATCGTCTTCAGACCAATAGAATATCGGCGCGACCTTAATGATGCCGGCCCCGTCGGTGGAGACAATATCCAGACTCTTGCGCAATTCGGTTTCTTCCCGACGAATCCCAGTCAGCCAGATTTCTGGCTGGTAGTCGCCCAGTGCTTTGGCAAAAGGCTCCAGCTTTATCTGGCGGGTAAAATCCTGATGCCGCTCCTCCTCATCAACTGTCGGTATGCCGCCCATGATGGCATTGCGCCGTTCGGAGGTCATTTCGGGCGAATACACCTGGATGTTGACATCCAGATCGCGAATCAAGCGTTCGGCTACCACATAGGTATCGCGCAGGTTGTAGCCGGTATCGACCCAGATGGTCGGCAAAGATTTATCGACCTGTGCCACCACGTGCAGCATCACCGCTGCGTTACGGCCCATACTTGTCGTGGCGATTGTCTTACGACCCAGGCTTAACGCCCACTGCACAATCTCGTCAGCGCTGGCGTGGCGCAGGGTCTTGTTAACTGTGTCGATGTCCAGTTCCACGCGGATTCACGCAACCGTTTCTAGCGTCGGGAAGCGGACTTTATAGAATCAAAAAGGGAGTTACAAATAACTGAAACGTATATACATATAGCTAGTTGCCCGCCTGGCACCAGCACTGCCATGCCAGGATGGAAATCAGGCAGCCGCGCTGACCCTGCCGCCGCTTTGCTCCAGCTCCGCGTGCAGGTCCAGAAATTGGCCCGTCAGCTTGTGCCCTGGCGCCAGATCGATGAGGGGGCGATGATCGCGGTGGGACTCTTTCATCTTCACTGAACTATTGAGATAGGACTTAAAGATAGGCAGCCCCTCCCCTTCCAGTTCACTCACCAGCTCACCCGGCAGACGCGCCTGGGAATTAAACTGATTAATGATAATGCCCTCGATAGACAGGTCGGGGTTGTGGTCCTCCTGCAGCTCACCAATGTTGTCCATCAGCGAGTACAGGCTCTGGCGCGCGAAACTATCGCAGTCGAAAGGAACAAGCACCGAATCGGCGGCGATCAGCGCCGACTTGGAATAAAAATTGAAGCTGGGCGGCGTATCGATATACACACGATCATACTCTTCATCCAGTTTTTCCAGGGCGTCGCGCAACTTGTAGATTTTGTAGCGGGACTCCAGCTCTTTTTCCATATCAGCCAGTACCGGACTGGAGGGCATTAGAAACAGGTTTTCATAGGGCGTATCCCACACAAAAGAATCCGGGTTCTGACGCATCTTGCGCGTGCCCACCGTCTGTCGATACAGGCCGGCCACACCCTGGGCTTCAGCGGGAAAGGCATCCGCATCAACCGCCCCCACCAGATAATGAGTAGTATTCCCCTGCACATCGAGGTCCACCACCAGCGTGCGATAGCCCATCGCAGCTCCGATCGCCGCCAGATTACAGGCAATACTCGTTTTGCCAACCCCACCTTTTTGGTTGAATACGACGCGTTTCATAAGCAAATTATCCCTCGTGGAATGAGGTTAAGAACAGCTGCATAGTGTAATCAAAGGCGATTGTGAATGTAAGCGCAGCGGACGCCCAAGGACGATTTTTTCGCCGACAACACCGTGCTTGGGGCAATACTTTCTGGTTTACCAAATGCGCTCGTATAGCTGAACGATTTCCTCGGCCAAAGGAACGCGCGGGTTGTTAGCCGGAGAGCCAGAGACCAGTGCCTGCTCGGCCATTAGCCCCAGGGAATCGAACCAATCGCTGCGGGCGATACCAAATACCTGAGGTCCGGGCACCTGCAAGTCGGTGGTCAACGCGGCCAGCGCCGTTACCAGTCTGGCGCAGGCCTCTGCGTCATCGTGCGATTCACCGGCAATACCCATATAGCGCGCGCAATGCGCATACCGCACCGGCGCATGATCAATCGACCAGGCAGTCACCTCAGGCAACAGCATGGCATTGCTCAGCCCGTGGGGTACATGGAATAAGGCACCAATGGGGCGACTCATACCGTGAATCAAGGTCACCGACGCATTGGCAAAGGCGATACCCCCCTGGGTAGCTGCCAGCATCATCGCCTCGCGCGCCTCACGGTTGTCAGGCTCAGCGCAGGCGGTGCGGATATTCTGGTAAATAGTGCGCATGGCAGTGAGGGCCACGCTGTCAGTAAACGGGTTGGACTTGCGACTGACATAGGCTTCCATCGCATGGCACAGGGTATCGATACCGGTATCTGCGGTTAGACGATAGGGCATGGTGAGGGTCAGTTCAAAATCTACTAAGGCAGCCACCGGCATCAGGCCCAGACCCATGCACAGCATCTTTTCCTGCGTTTCGGTATCGGTGATCACTGACACTCGCGTGGCCTCAGAGCCCGTCCCTGCGGTGGTCGGAATCGCGATAATGGGCAGGCCAGAGACCACCTGACGAGGTACTTTATAGTCGCGCATAACGCCACCGTGCTCCGCCAGCACGGCGACCGCCTTAGCGGTATCCAGCGAACTGCCACCCCCCAAGGCCACCACGCAATCATAATCGCCGTTATGAAATTCAGCGAGGGCGGCGTAGACACTGTCGGTAGTAGGGTCTGGCACACAGCCACTGAATAGGCCGTAGGCAATGCCCGACTCTTCCAGGGGCGTCTGTAGCCGCTCACAGTAACCGCACTCTTTCATATAGGGGTCGGTGATCAACAGTGGCCGCGCTAGTCCAAGCTCAGCTAATGTCGCCACTAGTTGCCCACTGGCGCCAGCGCCGACACGCAAAATTCTCGGCAGATTGATGCTAGCGCTCATTCGCACTCAGGCCTTGATTTCAAGCAGATGGATTTCAAACACTAGGGCGGTGTTGGGTGGAATGGCATCGCCTGCGCCCTGCTCACCATAGGCCAACTCCGGCGGACACGCGATGCGCCACTTGTCGCCCACCGACATCATCTGCAACGCCTCGGTCCAGGCGGGAATCACCTGATGAACGCCAAACTCGGCGGGTTCGCCGCGCTGCACAGAGCTGTCAAAAACAGTGCCATCTACCAGTGTTCCATGATAATGCGTGACCACCGTAGACTTCGCGTTGGGGCTTTCGCCGCTACCAGATTCGAGCACCTCAAACTGCAGGCCACTGGCCGTCGTGGACACTTCATCGCGGGCCGCATTAGCGGTCATAAATGTCTCAGCCAGGACAGCACGCTTGCCCGCCTGCTCTGCCGCTTTGGCCTTCTGGCGGCCCTGAATCGCCTGATAACTGGGGTTTATCTGGTCGTCCGTCAAAGCGGCCTCCTGCTGACCATACCAGTGCTGAATGCCCGCCAATACCGCCTCCAGGTCCAGGCCCTTGAAATCGTTGCGCCGTAACTGCTCGCCAAACTGCAGGCCAAAACCGTAGCTGGCTTTTTGCTCGTCGGTGTTTAATTGTACCTCGGGTACTAGTGACATAAGACTTTTCCGCTATGCTGAATAAAAAGAGACGCAAACTTTACCATTTCGCACACTCACTGGGCTAGTTCCTATGCCGAACACTATTATTGAAGCTATTCACGATTTCTGGTTCGGTGAGTTGGATGAGGCAGGCCTGTGCATAGAAGACCATTACGCGCTGTGGTTTAGTGCCGATGATCATAACGATGAATTATGCCGCGCCCGTTTCGGGGCGTGGCTGGAACTTGCCCTGGCCGGAAAGCTCGATGTGTGGGCGGAGACCGACAGAGGCCTTATCGCGTTGGTGATTCTGCTCGATCAGCTTGCACGCAACATCCACAGAGGCACGGCGCAGGCCTTCGCCGGCGACTCGCATGCGCTTGCTCTAGCGCAACAGACAGTCAAGGCTGGCAATCATCTGCGCTTGCCGGCAATTCATCAGGTCTTTCTTTACCTGCCTTTAGAGCATTGCGAGGACATTGAAGTACAAAACGAATGTGTTGCGCTATTTCAAGACCTGAGAGCGATTAGCAGCGCTGCGCAATTCGCTGGCTTCAGCCGCTTCGCTGTTGCCCACCGGGATGTGATTGCACAATTCGGCCGCTTTCCACACCGTAATGCCATTCTCGGCCGGCAGTCCAGCGAGGCGGAGCTCGCCTACCTGGAAAAGCACAAGGGGTTTTAGGCCTCATCGGTACGGGTCCGGGAAACCGGGCGCAGCTCGTAACGACTCTCGGTCATCTCCGCCTGCCAGATATCAAAGGTGCCGCTGTCGAGATCATCGTAGGCCTGGGCGATAGAATCGTTAACCTGTGGGTAGGCAACCTCACTCCAAGGGCACTCATCGCGAGTGTAAAAACGACAATCCATCGACTCCTCTCCAGGCAGACAGAACAAGGTATCCACAGTGGCGCGAAAGCCCACATATATCTGATTGATAAAGGTGATAGTCCCCATCATGTAGAGCTGCAGTTGATCCGGGGGCAGCACAATGCCGGCCTCCTCCTGCAGCTCCCGCGCCGCACCCTCGGCGAGAGTCTCGTCATTTTCCATAAAGCCGCCGGGGATCGCCCAGCTACCGCGGCGTGGCTCCAACCCGCGCTGGACCCACAACAAACGGTCGCCACTGGCGATAAAAGTGGTAACAACCACACGGGGATAGTCGTAATGCGGTGTTTGGCAGCGCTGGCAATACCAGTGATTGCGCTCTTCGCCGCCCACCAGGTGGCTCAACAAAGGGCCGGCGCATTCTGGACAGTAATTAAGGTCGGACAAGCTCACGCTCCTTGAGCCCAAACGATAGCACTTTGCCTTGGCAAAAGCATTGGCGCTATGCTGACCATCTATTTCACCACACGAGATCCCCATGGCAGATTCCGAACTGAAGGTTCAACTACTACTAACCGGCAATGAGATTATGAGTGGCGACACAGTGGACTCTAACTCCGCCCTAATTGCGCAGCGCCTTGGAGAAGTCGGCATTGGTGTTTACCGCAAGGTCACCGTTGGCGACGATGTGGCACTACTGCAGACGGAACTGGCCGCCATGGTGGCCACCGCCGACCTGGTTATCGTCAACGGTGGACTGGGTCCAACCATTGACGATCTTACCGCAGAAATTCTCGCCGCGACCGCCGGGGTCAGCCTGCAGGAACATCCGCAGGCAGTGGCCCATTTGCAACAGTGGTGTAACAAACGCAATCTGGAGCTTAACGCTGCTAATTTTAAGCAAGCCATGCTTCCTGCGGGCGCCAGTATTGTGGACAACCCCGTTGGCAGCGCCGTGGGCTTTGAAATGGTTCTAGGTGACTGTCGCGTCATTTGTACGCCGGGCGTACCCAGCGAATTAATCGCAATGATGGGCGACATCGTCGACACACTCGCCGCGCGCCTGCAGCGCCCACCTGGTCGCAACATACTGCGCCTGCAGACCTTCGGGTTAGGCGAATCCACCGCCCAACAGATTATCAGCGACAACGTCACAGACTGGCCGCAGGAGGTCGACCTGGGCTTTCGCGCCGGCGCACCACAAATGGAAATCAAGCTCACTATCGACAACGCCGCGGCCACCGCTGCGCAACAGCAATGCCGAAAGACGCTGGAGCAGTTATTCGGCGATCACATTATTGGCGAGGGCGCTGTCACGCTACCGCAGAGTGTTCTGCAATTGCTACGCCAACGTGGTGCCAGCCTGACCACTGCAGAGTCCTGTACCGGCGGCCTGATCGCCTCCATGTTGACCCGTATTCCTGGGTCATCAGATAGCTTCCACGCGGGCTTCGTCACCTATTCCAATGCCATCAAGCAATCGGTGCTGGGCGTGAGTGAGAAAACCCTCAGTGAGCATGGTGCCGTCAGCGAAGAAGTCGTGCGGGAAATGGCAGGCGGTGCCCTGAAGCGCTCAGCCGCAGACTACACGATTGCCGTATCCGGCATCGCCGGTCCGGGGGGTGGCACAGCTGACAAACCGGTGGGTACGGTGTGGCTGGCCTGGGGAGACCGCGAGCACATTCGCACTCGCTGCCTCTGCTGGCCGGTGGAGCGCTCCTTGTTCCAGACAATGATTGCAGCCAGTGCGCTCGATAATGTGCGGCGACTGTTACTGGGTATTGATGAGGAACCGCGCTATTTTGCACAACGGGGCGCGCGTTGATTCTAATGGGGCCGGTTTTTCAGGATTCTAAAATACTAGTGCTTCGATCATCGCACATTCTAGTTCAGGCTATCGGGACACGCCGTAAATACATTCCTGCAGGCTGACTTTGGTCGTGCCTGTAAACAGGGAAGACACTCCTTGACCGCAAACGTTCCCGCCTGCGGGTACGCTCTTTTGTGCCTACATTTCATAACTTCTTTAACATCAGTGCCGCTATCTTCTCACCTTTCTCTCAAAGCTCAAGGCTGCAACTGTTCGATGTCCCAGCCACTCCTAGAATTCTTCCGGTACAAAAAGCGATCATGCAACCGGTGTTCACCACCCTGCCAGAATTCGATCTGCCGTGGCACCACTCGATAACCACCCCAAAAGTCGGGCATAGAGATTTCTGCCTCACCAAACTTTTCACGAATACGTTGCGCCTGTTGTTCCAATTCTGCACGCGAGGATATCGGCCGGCTCTGCTGGGAAGCCCATGCGGCTATTTGACTCTCCCGAGGTCGGGAAGAAAAATAGGTTTCAGATTCGGATTTACGCATTTTTTCCACCCTGCCTCCCACAATCACTTGCCGATCGAGCGCATTCCAGGGAAACAGCAATGACACCTCAGGTTGCCGCTCAATCGCACGGGCCTTGTTACTTTTATAGTTGGTGTAAAAGACGAAACCATCGGCAGTCAGGCCTTTAAGCAACACGATACGCTGCCACGGCCTCCCGTTTTCATCGATCGTCGCCAACACCATGGCAGTGGAGTCTTCCAGAGGAGCAATCACGGCCTGTTCAAGCCAGATTTCAAACTGACGCAGCGGGCAGGCATCGAGCATCTCAAGTGAAAGCCCGCCCGCTGTATATTCCCGTCGGAATTCCTCGTATCGCAAACTCAAATCCTGCTACGCTGTTAGACGCCCATAATAACCGTCACAAGAGATAGAGGCAAAACCTGGCACCATGGATGTACCCCCGAACATTCGCAACGCTGACCTCGATGACCTGGGCACCCTGGTCGATACGCTCAGCGATAGCTTTACCCACGATCCAATGTTCAATTGGGTGCTCCCCAGAACGCAGCTCTATCCGTTTTTCTTTCACATGCTGGTGAGAGACGTATACTTGCCGCGCGGGATCGTACACATCGAAGAGAGTGGACGCGCCGCCGCCTTGTGGCTACCACCGGAGGAGCGCTTTGAGTTAGCTCCCCGCTTGGGTCTGCTCAAGTTTGGCTTGAAATTGATAAGGCATGATGGCTTGCGCCCGGTGGTGCGCGTCTATCAACAGGGTTCGGTGTTTGCCAGGCACCACCCAGCAGAGCCTCACTATTACCTTCAATTTCTGGGTTGTCGACAAAGTAGTCAGGGACAGGGTATTGGCGCCGAACTCCTCAAGCGCGGCACAACAGTTTGTGACTACCGCGGCATGCCCGCCTATTTGGAAAGCAGTAACCCCCGCAACGTACCCCTTTACGAACGCCACGGCTTCGAGATCAGGTCTCAACAGGCGATAGGGAAAAACGGCCCAACAGTCTGGTTCATGTGGCGCGAGCCGCGCTGACGCGTCACTCCGTAGTCGCTGACGGCTCAGTCCTGAGTGCTGGGATACACCGGGGCGCGATTCGCCATGGCAGGAATCTGGGGAAAGGGGAACAGCGCCTGCCAATCATTACCGAAGGCTTCGGCGAGGCTCCGCCCAAAAGCACTCTGATAACTACTGCACATGCGCAGCGTCAGCTCATCACGCGCGGTGCTCCCGATCAAGACTATGGCCTCCATCATGCCCTCCGCGCGCAGTCTGTGTGAGGGTGGTACATCTTCGCCAGCCGCCAAAGCAGCAAACATCCTCCGCCAACGTTGCTCGAGTTCTTCTTCTAGCACCTGCATATAAAGCCACCTCTTAAATGAACGCCGCCATACTGACCTGACGCTGCAATGTTCGAGCTACGAGTATGCGTGGCAAAGCAAAACAGTTAAAGTCTGCCTTTGATAAACATGGGAGCCCCACCCTTTGAACAATCTACGGCTATTACTACTAACACTGAGTTTGCTGAGCGTATTATCGGCATGTACCACTAATGCTAAGACGCAATACACGCAATCTGCAAAGACCGAGACGCCGGAAGCGAAGGCGGCCCAATCGCACATTCAAACACCCATCATTAACTACAAAGAGCGCTTTCTTCCAGTAGTGGCACAGCACGGCATGGTGGTCGGCGCAGAAAAATTAGCGGCCGAAGTGGGAATGGAAATTTTGCGCGTTGGCGGAAATGCAGTTGATGCGGCAGTAGCCACCGGCTTCGCTCTGGCGGTGACCTATCCCCGGGCGGGCAATCTCGCTGGCGGAGGATTCATGCTCATTCACCTCGCCGAAGAAAACCGGCAAACACTTATTGATTATCGTGAAATCGCTCCTGCAGCTGCAACCCGTGACATGTTTCTGGACGAGGAGGGAAACGTTGACAAGATGCGCGAGTATTTCAGCCTGACGTCTTCGGGCGTCCCCGGCACCGTGGCAGGACTACTTTACGCGCAGGAGAAATACGGCATACTTAGCCGAGCACAAGTACTGGCACCGGCCATTGCACTAGCGGAAGACGGCCTCATCGTCTCCTTCAGCCACTATTACGAGATCAATGCCAGGGCAGACCAATTGCGGAAAAATGCTGAGGCCGCACGTTTGTTTTTTAAACCTGACGGTTCGGCCTACGAGATTGGGGAGACCTGGCGACAGCCAGATCTGGCCTGGACGCTGAGCGAAATCAGCAAGCGGGGCGCAGACGGATTTTATTCCGGAGCGGTGGCCCAGCGCATTACCGACGAAATGAAAAGCGGTGGTGGCCTCATAACCGCCGCTGACCTGGCCGGCTACTCCGTTGTTGAGCGGCAACCCGTGCGTGGCATGTACAAAGGCTTTGAAGTGATTTCCACCCCGCCGCCCTCCTCTGGCGGCGTCCATATAGTGCAGATATTGAGTATTCTCGAAGGCTACGACCTGCAGGCCATGGGGCAAGGCTCCGCCAGCTATGTACACCACCTCGCAGAAAGTATGAAGCTTGCCTATGCCGACCGCAGCCAGTATCTGGGTGACCCGGATTATGTCAACGTACCTGTCGCCGCACTGACAGACAAGGCGTATGCCGCACGTCAAAGAAAACGCATTAGCAGCAGCGCCGCCACCCCGTCAGTGGAAATTGCGCCAGGGAAACTGGTGGGCGATGAAAGCACTGACACTACGCATTACAGCGTCGCCGACCGTTTCGGCAATGTGGTGGCCAATACCTACACGCTAAACTTCAGTTTCGGCTCGCACATTGCGGTGCCTGGCACTGGCATGTTGCTCAACAACGAGATGGGAGATTTTGCGAGCAAACCCGGTACCGCCAATGCCTACGGTTTGGTCCAGGGAGACGCTAATAGTATCGAGCCAGGTAAACGCCCGCTCTCATCGATGAGCCCCACGATTGTGTTGCACGAGGGCAAACCCTGGCTGGCCACTGGCAGCCCCGGGGGCAGCGTGATTATCAGTACAGTATTGCAAACAATACTGAACGCTATGGAGTTTGACATGAACATCGCCACAGCAGCAGCCGCGCCAAGAATGCACCACCAGTGGCTGCCCGATGAGTTAAAGCTGGAAGAGGGGTTCAGCCCCGATACGATCAAACTGCTGCGGGAGATGGGCCATACGCTGGACGTGGGCAATCGCACGACGGGGCGCACTAATTCCATCATGCTTGAAAACGGCTGGTTGTATGGTGCCACGGATACTCGACGGCCGGGTGGATGGGTAGCGGGGTACTAGCTCAAATAAAACTGATCGGCAACATCAATGCGCGATTCCAGTTACTTGCGCTTGGGTAAACGAAACTTCGCCGTCTGACGACTAATCGCCACCAACTGCCCCGCGCTGTCCCATATCTCACCATCCTCCTCAACCACACCGCTTGTCAGGTGCTGCGAGAACAAGCGAACCTGCAGCGGACCAGGCGCAGGATGTCCACGAACCTGCACCGTAAGCTCCACAGTCGGCACCCAGCCCACCAGCCCATAAACAGTAAAAATGGGTGGTGGAAACGAATCGGCAAACATAAGAAGCGAAATGACATCTGGAACACTGCCATCACGCAGTTGCGCCCAACCGCAAAATTCGCCGCTGCCATTAGTCTTACGCTCACTAAACACCTCCTTTCCGGACACCAGCCGCAATTCCACCCGCTCTCGAAACTCCAGACCCTGATCAGGCGAGGGTTCACACTCATCCCAGGGAATTTGATGCAGACGCTCAGCGGCAGACCAGCTCTCACCAGTTAGTCTGTCCAAATCGGTGAAAGCAGCAGTCACCTTTATCTTCAGTTCCCCTTCCTGATACATACCGACCTCGGCGAAACTGGTGCTGCGCCCAGAGCGCAGAATTTCCACTCGGCACTCTATAGGACCCACAACAGTGGGTGCCAGGTAAAAGGCATTCACGCTAAGCGGATCCTTATGTGGCAATACGGCGCGCAGCGCGCGCCCCGCGATTGCCAGCACATAACCTCCATTAGGCACGGCACCAATCCGCCATTGCGCATGCAACTCTCCGCGAAAAATATTGTCTCCTATACACTCTATGGCGGTTTCTTGTGCAAACTGACTCATAACACTCCCAGGGTAATAGCGCATTGCCAATGCGGCAGCGGGGGGGTATTTTGTCCGCCTGAGTCTGTAATGTATAGTCTTACCAAGCTTTCAGTGCCACCACCAATGGGTGGCCTGCCAGCATTTTCACGGGGGTGTGAGATGTCTGCAACGTCCTTTCCCGCAAATCTGTGCTCTATCTCGCTAGTGCTGGTTGCCTTTTGCGCTCTACCGGTGATGGGCATCGAACAGGAGACTGCAGGAGCGATAAGTCGCCAGAGCAGTCAGCTGGAACAAGCCTATCGCAAGGCCATTGCCACGATCGAATCCACCGACGGCGCTTACGCAGAAGGTCTTTCGGAATCCCTACTTAGCCTGGCCCGCAACCTACAGTCCCAGAATCGACATACTGAGGCCATCGAACTGTTCCGGCGTGGCAGCCATTTGGCACGCATTAACGAGGGGCTGTATTGCGAGCAGCAGATTCCGCTGCTATCAGGTGAAATCGGCAGCCATGTCTCGACGGGGAATTTCACGCTGGCGGACCAGCGCCAGAATTACCTCCTGCGCGTGCAGATGCGCGCCCTTCCCGGTGGCGAACCACTAACTGCTGCGCTGGAGGCGCACGCAAACTGGCAATTCCAGGCCTACCGGCTGGGCATGGGCGAGGGGTATACGCGGCTGATGGCGATGTCGGATTACTATGAAAGCGCGCGGGACAATGTGATCGCCCGCGAAGGGAAGACCTCACCCAATCAACTGCCGCCTCTGTATGGAATGCTGCAGGCGCAATACCTCATAGCAAGCCATAGATTAGTAGAACCGGTCCCACGTTTCGGGGAAGAATCGGAGCGGCTGGATCAGGATATAGTGCGTTTCAACCGCTATCAGGGCAAAAGTTACGCCAGGGGAAACGCTCTTATCAACGCCATTTACACAGTAAAACAGGAACACTTCGCCCGGGACAAGCTTAACCTCGCCCAAACACTGGTGATGCTGGGGGACTGGCGACTGTGGAATGGTAATTCGGCGGACGCCTTCGAGGCTTATAGTGCCGCAGAAGCGGAACTTGCAGAACAGGACGATGCCCAATTCCATACCGCGCAGCTGTTCGGAGAGCCGGTGCCACTACCGAACTTTGCTTCGCTGAGTCCACTGCCGTCGTCAGTGGACCCCAAGGAGGCTCATATTCGGGTGACTTTCGGTGTCAATGAAAAAGGGAAAGTGGAAGATATAGAACGTTTGGATGAAAATGATAACTTCGAGCGGCAGGCCCGTAATATTATGCGCACACTGCGGCGTACTAGATTTCGGCCACGGTTTGAAGCCGGACAACCATTAGAGACACATAACCTTGTCAAAACATTCAACATTCAGTAACACCGGACTCAGGCAAATTAGCAGCCTCGGGAGCGCGGCCTGTCTTTGCCTGATTTTGAGCGGCTGTCCCTCCGCCAGCAATCCGCCCAAAGAATCCACACCTCCTAGCAGCCAGCCACCGCCCTCGAGCAGTTCCAGCAGCTCTTCGGGAAGCGCCGGCAGCAGCTCTCCCAGCACCGCCGGACAGCCTTCTCCTAGCTCGCCAGCCAGTAGCGAGGCATCCGCTGATAGCGACGCCAACAGTGCGTCAGGTTCCTCAGTCGAGAGAAGCAATAATACAGTCGGCCCGCCGGAGGAAGCCGCAGCCAGCAATGGCGACCAAACCGCCTCCGCTGACGGCAATCCCGGTGACGCCGCTGGCGGCGGCACAGAAGCAGGGTTTGGTGATGAGCCCGGTGGGGGCGAACCGTTACCGGATCTGCGCGACGAACCCAGCCTGGAAGATGTGCCCCAGACGGTAGCGAGTTTCCCCGGCACCCAAGTGGGTGCGCCTGGTGGGTACAATTCAGCTACCGATAGCGCAGGCAGCGCCAATGCATCCGGCAGCCAACCTCCGGGAAACAGCGGGCCCGCTGGCACCGGCACTTACGGCGCCTGGCCCGGCACGCCTGCGGGCGCTGGCGTCGGTGGCAGCGGCCCTCTCACCCCAGCGGAGCAGGTGGCGATACTTGACGCCGAGCTGGCAAAAGGCGCCGGAGACTTTGACGCCATGATTCTCGAAACGGAACAGGAACAGAGACGCGCTGCCAGGGAACAGGCTGCACAGCAATCCTCCACACCCACCAGCACCAATAGCGGGAGCGCCGGCGAGGGCAGCAGCCCCTATGACGACGGAGGCATCGCAGACGCCGGCAGCTATAGCACGGGTGGTGGCATCGGCGGGACACGCGGGGGCGGAGCGCCGCAAAATACTGCCAGATTTCCAGCCCCGGAAGATATTCCCAGTGGCAGCGATGATGACGTGGTGGCACGACAATTGCGTGAGGCCGCCATGCGCGAACCCGATCCTGCGGTGCGCGAAAAGTTGTGGGCAGAGTATCGTAAGTACAAGGGGATCTCGCCGTGATCGCGCTGCGGCTGCTGACCTGCGCGGTACTGTGCATGGGTGTGGGAGCCTGTGTAAACCAGACGATCAAGAGCACCTCTGTGCCCTCCATTGAGACACCTGCTACCGCCGTTTCCGAAGACCTGCTGCTCGATGTTTCCGTGGTGGTGTTCAATCCGGGCGTGGATGACTACGACGAGGAAGATGACGAGCAAATCTATCCGGAAGTTCGCAACGCAGAGTCGCGCTATATGCCTAAACTTCTGTCAGAGGCGATGCAGGAAAGCGGTGCCTGGGGGGCTGTGCGCGTTGTACCCAATAACTCACAGATTACCGACCTCGTCGTTCGCGGGACGATTTTGCACTCCGACGGCGAGGAATTAAAACTCTCGATTACCGCAACCGATGCGCGCGGCCGCGTCTGGATGGAAAAAACCTACACGGGCGTTTCCAGCCGATATGCCTATCAGAGCACCACCCGCAGCACCCACGACCCATTTCAGGCGGTGTACAACACCATCGCTAATGATTTGTTGCGCCGACTGGGAGCGCTGTCACCCGCTGAACGCAGTGATGTGCGCACTGTAACCGAACTGCGGTTTGCGCGCAGTTTCTCCCCCACCGCATTC
>PKCY01000298.1 GCA_002862985.1 Haliea sp. | reverse complement strand
TGAGGGTGTTGAGATGGTGATGCCTGGGGACAATGTGCAGATGGTAGCGACGTTGATTGCGCCTATTGCGATGGAAGACGGGCTGCGCTTTGCGATTCGTGAGGGTGGTCGTACTGTTGGCGCCGGTGTGGTTGCCAAAATTATCGAGTAAACGGCTGCTTTGCAGTCGGGAGATAGATTTGAAACTCGTCCTCCCGAGACAAAAGCCCGGCCTCAGTGCCGGGCTTTTTGTTTCTAATCGTTGTATGTAGCTGGTGGCCTAAGCGCCTGCAGATGGGTGGGTGAGATGTTTGGCTGATGTCGGCCAAACGCTTAATTTGGTGGCTCCGCTGCGCTGATCCTGCGTAATTGTGCGGCGAGGCTCCTGCGAGGCTGCTGTTTGGTTATGGCGGTTACGACTAATATAACCAAAATTTGGTAATAGGCCGACAGGGGCTCTCGATTGTGCAATTAAATACATCCCCGGCTTGACAGTGTAGAGAGCGATCATTAGACTTCGTTTTCCTTTTTCGGGGGGTCCCTTGCGGGCCTCTGGTTTTTTATTGTTTGGAGTTCATTCAGGTGCAGAACCAACGTATTCGAATTCGCCTCAAGGCCTTTGATCATCGCTTGATTGACTCATCCACCGAGGAGATCGTAGAGACAGCGCGTCGCACTGGCGCCCAAGTCAAAGGACCGATCCCCCTGCCCACGCGAAAGGAAAAATTTACCGTGCTGATTTCTCCGCACGTTAACAAAGACGCCCGTGATCAGTACGAGATCCGTACCCACAAGCGTCTATTGGACATAGTGGAGCCCACAGAAAAAACAGTGGACGCCCTTATGAAACTCGACCTGGCAGCAGGCGTGGAAGTACAGATTAGTCTTGGTTGACTCCAGTTTTTAGCAAGACCTGCTCACGGCGTGAGTCCTGAGCGTGTAACGCCCCGCAAAGTTATCAAAGATAGAGGGGCGGCCATAGAGGGTTAAGCCCCGTACACTTGAGAGGTTAGTAAAATGACTATTGGTTTAGTCGGGCGTAAGTCCGGTATGACGCGTGTTTTTACCGAAGACGGCGCATCAATTCCAGTAACCGTAGTGGAGGTGTCTCCAAACCGCGTTACTCAAATCAAAGACATCGAGAGCGATGGCTACCGAGCGATTCAGATTACCAGGGGAAGCCGTAAGGCCTCCAGAGTAAGGAAATCACAGGCAGGGCAATTCGCCAAGGCGGGAGTCGCGGCAGGCACTGGCCTTTGGGAATTCCGTTTGGCCGACAGCGATGAAGCGCCTGAAGTGGGCTCTGAGCTGACTGTAGAGCGATTTGAAGCTGGTCAAAAAGTAGATGTCGCTGGCAAATCCAAAGGAAAGGGCTTTCAGGGTGTCATAAAGCGCTGGAATTTCGCCATGCAGGACGCGACCCACGGCAACTCGCTTTCGCATCGGGCTCCAGGGTCGATCGGGCAGTGCCAAACTCCTGGTCGTGTTTGGAAGGGTAAGAAAATGTCAGGCCATATGGGCTCTGTGAATGTAACCACCCAGGGTCTGGAAATTGTGCGAGTTGACGCTGAGCGCAACTTATTGCTTATCAAGGGCGCCGTACCTGGTGCGCCCGGCGGTGACGTTATCGTCCGTCCCGCAGTCAAGGCTTAAGGTTAGGGGGTCTCTAACGTGGAATTGAGTGTACTGAAACCGGGTAGCAGCGAAGTGGGCAAAGTGTCTGTTTCTGATATTGCGTTCGCCCGTGAATACAATGAAGAATTGGTTCACCAAGTGGTTACCGCTTACATGGCAGGTGCTCGACAGGGTACGCGTGCTCAAAAGAATCGGGCCGCAGTGAGTGGCGGTGGCAAGAAACCCTGGCGCCAGAAAGGCACGGGGCGAGCTCGAGCAGGAACTATTCGTTCTCCTATCTGGCGTAGCGGAGGGGTCACCTTTGCGGCGCAGCCACAGGACCATTCACAGAAAGTGAATCGCAAGATGTATCGTGCTGCACTGCAGTCAATTATGTCTGAATTGGCGCGTCAAGACCGCTTGATGGTGGTAGAAAGTCTGGATCTGGAAGAGCCTAAAACAAAGCTGCTTGCCAGGCAACTGGGCGAGTATGGCGTCAAAAACGTATTAATTGTGTCCGCAGAAGTTGGCGAAAATTTGTATCTGGCTGCGAGAAATCTTCATGCAGTCAATGTCTGTGACGTAGATGGTATCGATCCACTAAGCCTCATTGGTCATGACAAGGTCATGGTTACTGTTGATGCTGTAAAGAAGTTTGAGGAGATGCTGGGATGAACCAGGAGCGCGTGTTTCAAGTGCTGGAAGGTCCGCACGCATCAGAAAAGGCGGCCATCGTCGCTGATGCCAATAATCAATATGTATTTAAAGTCGCAATTGACGCATCCAAGGCAGAAATTAAAAAATCTGTCGAGCAGCTATTCAAGGTCAAGGTCAGCAATGTCAACACCTTGAGGGTTAAGGGAAAAGTCAAGCGCAACAGAAACGGGTTTAGTACTAAATCGACCTGGAAGAAAGCTTACGTAAGGCTTGAGCAGGGTCAGGAAATTGACTTTGCTGTGGCGGAATAAGGAGACCTAGCGAAATGGCAATTTTAAAGAGTAAGCCCACTTCCCCTGGTCGTCGCCATGTGGTCCGCGTGGTCAATGACGATCTGCATAAGGGTGCACCGTATGCACCTTTACTGGAAAACCAGACTAGAAACGGTGGCCGCAATAATAAAGGTCGGATAACGACCCGTCATATTGGCGGCGGTCACAAGCAACACTATCGACTGATCGACTTTAAGAGAACTAAGGATGAGGTTCCTGCACGGGTCGAGAGACTGGAATATGATCCAAATCGTACAGCACACATTGCGCTACTCCTGTTTAGCGATGGTGAGCGTCGCTACATTATTGCTCCGCGTGGAGTGAAGGCAGGCGATGTGCTTCAGTCAGGCTCCGCTGCGCCAATAAAAGCGGGTAATTGCCTGCCACTGCGCAACATCCCGGTGGGTTCGATTGTGCATTGTATCGAATTGAAGCCGGGTAAGGGCGCGCAGGTGGCACGTTCCGCCGGCGCTTCGGTGCAGTTGGTTGCGCGAGAAGGGCAATACGCCACATTGCGTCTGCGCTCTGGTGAGATGCGCAAGGTGCTAGCGGATTGCCGGGCGACCCTTGGCGAGGTATCCAATTCTGAGCACAGTCTGCGTAAGTTGGGCAAAGCCGGTGCATCACGCTGGCGCGGTGTCCGGCCGACCGTGCGTGGTGTGGCAATGAACCCTGTTGACCACCCCCACGGTGGTGGTGAAGGCCGTACTTCAGGCGGTCGCCATCCTGTGAGTCCTTGGGGCACACCTACCAAGGGATACAAGACTCGAAAGAACAAGCGTACGGATAATTTGATCGTACGCCGTCGTGGTAAGAAATAAGTTCGGTCGTTAGATCAAGCAGATTAGAGGAATACATTGTGCCGCGTTCACTAAAGAAAGGTCCTTTTATAGACCTTCACCTAATGAAGAAAGTTGAAGCTGCGATCGAAAAAAACGACCGTCGCCCGATAAAGACCTGGTCTCGCCGCTCCATGGTGTCGCCCGATATGGTTGGTTTGACGATCGCCGTGCATAACGGCAGACAGCACATTCCGGTTCTTGTTAATGAAGACATGGTTGGACACAAGCTGGGAGAATTTGCGGCTACCCGAACATTTCGGGGCCACGTTGTGGACAAGAAGGTTAAGCGCTAGACGCTTATCTGTAGCGAGGTTTAGAAGATGGAAGTTGCAGCAAGATTAAAAGGCGCCCAAATTTCAGCGCAAAAGGTACGTCTGGTCGCAGATCAGGTGCGTGGTCTGCGTGTGGAAGAGGCTTTGAACGTATTGGAGTTCAGCTCGAAAAAAGCCGCACACTTGGTCAAGAAATTGCTCGACTCGGCGATCGCCAATGCCGAGAACAATGAAGGTGCTGATGTCGACGAACTAAAGGTGTCCAGCATTTTTGTAGACGAAGGTATGACAATGAAGCGTTTGCGTCCACGTGCCAAAGGCCGTGCAGACCGTATTTTGAAGCGTAGTTGTCACATCACTATAAAAGTTGCTGACAGCGACAGCGAAGCTTAGGAGACGAGTAAATGGGTCAGAAAGTACATCCCACAGGCATACGCTTAGGAATTGTCAAAGAACATACGTCGATCTGGTATGCCGACAAAAATTACGCTAAACAGCTGATTACTGATTTGGAAACTCGCGCCTATATAGAAAAGACGCTGGATCATGCTTCTGTCAGTCGCATAGTTATTGAGCGCCCGGCACAAACTGCACGTATTACGATACACACAGCACGTCCAGGAATAGTGATTGGTAAGAAGGGTGAGGACGTAGATAAGCTGCGTAAAGATCTTACCCAGAGAATGGGTGTGCCAGTGCATATTAATATTGAAGAAATCCGCAAGCCTGACCTCGACGCAAAATTAGTCGCGCAGAATGTGGCACAGCAATTGGAACGCCGCGTGATGTTTCGTCGCGCCATGAAGCGAGTGGTGCAGAACGCTATGCGCCAAGGCGCTGAAGGTATCAAGGTACAGATCGGTGGTCGCCTGGGCGGCGCGGAAATAGCGCGTACAGAGTGGTACCGCGAAGGTCGGGTGCCTCTGCACACATTGCGAGCAGATATTGATTACGCTACGTATGAGGCCGCTACCACTTATGGCATCTTGGGCGTGAAAGTTTGGATATTTAAGGGCGAGGTTATTGGCATTGACAGCCAGGCTGACAGCGCCAAGAAGACAGCAACTAATTAAGGGTTACGCAGATGCTTCAACCAAAGCGTACAAAATTCCGGAAAATGATGAAAGGCCGCAATCGTGGTCTTGCGCATCGTGGCAGTAAGGTCAGCTTCGGCGAATACGGATTGAAGGCGACTGGTCGTGGGCGCCTTACAGCGCGCCAAATCGAGTCCGCTCGACGGGCGATGACCAGGCATATCAAGAGAGGCGGAAAGATCTGGATTCGAGTATTTCCGGACAAGCCGATTACCGGCAAGCCTCTGGAAGTGCGACAGGGTAAAGGTAAGGGTAATGTTGAGTATTGGGTGGCCCAAATTCAACCTGGCAAGGTGCTATACGAATTGCAGGGTGTAACTGAAGAGTTGGCTCGTGAAGCATTTGCACTGGCGTCAGCCAAAATCCCTATCGCTACACAATTTGTTAAACGGTCGGTGATGTGATGAAAGCGAACGAATTACGTGAGAAGTCTGCTGAAGATCTGGACAAGCAGTTGCTAGTATTGCGTGAAGAGCAGTTTAAGCTGCGCATGCAACAAGCAACTGGGCAGCTGTCGCAGACTCACCTGCTGCAAGAAAACCAACGTGGCATTGCACGTGTGAAGACCTTACTCACTGAAAAGGCGGGTGATTAGAAATGTCAGCAGCAGAAAAGCGTACCAGGGTTGTTACCGGAAAAGTTGTAAGCAACAAGATGGACAAGACAATTACTGTGTTGATTGAGCGTCGAGAAAAGCATGCGGTGTACGGTAAGTACATAACGCGCTCATCGAAGCTTCATGCCCACGACGAGAACAATCAGTGTGGGATAGGCGACACCGTTACCGTAGCCGAATCGCGACCAATTTCCAAAAGCAAGACATGGAAACTGTTGGAAGTGGTCGTGAACGCAGCTCAGGACTAATCCTGATATTGGCAGCAAAAGCTTGGCGGCCACGCCGCAAGTGGGAGTAAGAGATGATTCAGACACAGTCGTATTTGGAAGTCGCGGACAACAGCGGAGCACGTCGTGTGATGTGCATCAAAGTCCTGGGCGGCTCCAAGCGTCGTTATGCCCGAGTAGGAGACAAGATCAAGGTCTCAGTTAAAGAAGCGAATCCTAGGGGTAAGGTCAAGAAAGGCCAGGTGATGACTGCTGTCGTTGTGAGAACTCGTAAAGGCGTTCGCCGCGCTGACGGGTCTCTCATCAAGTTCGATGATAATGCGGCTGTGTTATTGAATGCCCAAGACGCACCCATTGGCACGCGTATCTTTGGACCGGTAACTCGAGAGTTGCGTGGCGAAAAATTCATGAAGATAATTTCCTTGGCTCCGGAAGTCATTTAGGTAGCCGGGTAAGAAGCGGAAGAAAAGCGATGAAAATCAAAAGTGATGACGAAGTGATTATCCTTGCCGGGAAGGACAAGGGTAAGCGCGGGAAAGTACGTAAGTTGATGGGTAACAATAAGGCTATTGTTTCCGGGGTCAATATGGTTAAGAAGCACACTAAGGCAAATCCTCAAGCGGGTGTGGCTGGCGGTATCCTTGAGAATGAAAGTCCAATTCAATTATCCAATATAGCGATTTTTAATCCTGCTAGTGATAAGGCTGACCGAGTTGGTTACAAAATTGACGGGGATCGCAAAGTAAGAATTTTTAAATCCAATGGCGAGGAGATTGACTCCTAAGCCTTAGGTGGCGGACTGGTCGACAGGTAAAAGACATGGCAACGTTGAAAGAAAAATACAGAAGCGAGCTTGTTCCCAAGCTGCAAGAACAGTTGGGGTTGGATAATGTGATGGAAGTTCCACACATTACAAAGATCACACTGAACATGGGTGTTGGTGAAGCGCTGGGCGACAAGAAGGTATTGGACAACGCTGTTGCTGACATGGAGAAGATTGCGGGTCAGAAAGCGGTTGTGACCAAGGCGCGAAAATCAATCGCGGGCTTCAAGGTTCGTGACGGATGGCCTATCGGCTGCAAGGTCACTCTTCGCTCTGAGCGGATGTACGAGTTCTTGGAGCGTCTTATTAGCATCGCCATTCCGCGAGTTCGAGACTTCCGCGGCGTGAGTCCAAAATCTTTTGATGGCCGCGGTAATTTTGCGATGGGTGTGACAGAGCAAATTATCTTCCCCGAAATTGAATACGATAAGGTAGATGCGTTACGCGGATTGGACGTAACAATTACTACCTCAGCTCGTACGGATGATGAAGGTCGCGCACTTTTGCGCGCTTTTGGCTTCCCGCTGAAGGATTAAGAGGCACTATTTATGGCAAAGAAATCAATGATAGCGCGTGAGAAAAAGCGTACGCGAATGGTTGCCAAGTACGCGGTAAAGCGTGCGGCTTTGAAGGCTATTTTGAATGATACCGGTGCAGCTGACGATGAAAAGTGGGATGCGCAGATAAAGCTTCAAAAGCTTCCACGAGATGCTAGCCCAGTGCGCGGGCAGCGTCGTTGTCAGATCACGGGGCGGCCACACGGCGTGTATCGTAAATTCGGTCTCTGTCGTAACAAATTACGCGAGGCCGCTATGCGCGGTGACGTGCCCGGGCTGGTTAAATCAAGCTGGTAATCGGTGAGTAGGTCTACGGAGACTAAATAGATATGAGTATGCAAGATCCGCTGTCAGATATGCTGACCCGAGTTCGTAACGCCCAAATGGCCGGTAAGGTCAGGGTTGAGATGCCTGGGTCCAAATTAAAAGTTGCTGTTGCCCAGGTGCTGAAAGACGAAGGTTATGTTGAGAATTTTGTTGCCAGCACCGAAGGCGGTAAGCCTCGCCTGGCGATAGACCTTAAGTATCATCTCGGAAAGCCTGTGATTGCCGAAATCGACCGAGTTAGTAGGCCAGGTCTTCGTCGATATAGTGGCAAGGGAGGGTTACCTTCCGTTCGAGCCGGTCTCGGAGTTGCTATTATTTCCACCTCGCGAGGTGTAATGACTGAACGTGCTGCGCGTGCTGCCGGTGTCGGTGGTGAGGTTCTTTGCACTGTTTTCTAATTTTTATTGATTTATAGAGCATTTTAAGATGTCTAGAGTCGCAAAAAGTCCCATACAGCTGCCCAGCGGTGTGGAGGTAAAACAAGATGGTAGCGACCTGTCCGTAAAGGGTGGTAAAGGTACCTTGGGATTGTCGTTGGCAGCGGGTATTCAGGTCAGTCAGGATGACAATGTTCTGATGATCGCTTACGACAACGATAAATTGAGCGCGATCGCCGGTACTACACGTGCGCTACTGAACAGTATGGTTAAGGGCGTCAGTGAAGGCTGGCAAAAGAAGCTAGTGCTTAATGGCGTTGGTTACAGGGCGAAGGTCGCAGGCAACTCTGTCAATTTGACAGTCGGGCTTTCTCATCCTGTGGAATATGCTTTGCCAAAGGGCGTTACTGCCGAGAGCCCGAGTCAGACAGAGATTGTCCTGAAGGGAATTGACAAGCATGCAGTTGGTCAGGCTGCCGCAGAGCTACGCAGCTTTCGTCCACCCGAACCTTATAAAGGTAAAGGTATTCGCTACGCGGATGAACATGTCCGCCGTAAAGAAGCCAAGAAGAAGTAGGTAATTGAGATGAGTGCAAAAAATGATTCAAGATTACGTCGCGCTCGCCGCGCTCGTACTCGAATGCGTGATAAAGGTGTTAACCGTCTGTGCGTGCACCGAACTCCTAGGCATATATATGCGCAGATCATAGCGCCGATGGGCGACAAGGTGCTGGTCAGTGCGTCAACTCTGGATGCAGATTTGCGCAAAGACGCAACTGGGAACATCTCGGCAGCTGTAGCGGTAGGTAAGCTCGTGGCGAAGCGAGCTATTGACGCGGGAGTGGAGGCCGTGGCCTTTGATCGCAGTGGTTACAAGTATCACGGTCGTGTAAAGGCATTAGCCGACGCTGCTCGTGAAACTGGACTGAAATTCTAGGATATAAATATGGCTTTTAACGATCAGAAGAAGCAACAACAGGATGGCGATCTCCAGGAAAAGCTGGTCCAGGTCAACCGTGTGGCTAAAGTAGTCAAGGGTGGCCGAATATTCGGATTCACGGCGTTAACAGTTGTTGGTGACGGCAAGGGCAAGGTGGGCTTTGGTCGCGGGAAAGCGCGGGAAGTCCCTGTTGCAATCCAGAAGGCTATGGAGGCAGCACGCCGGAATATGATTCAGGTAGATCTGAATAACGGCACTATCCAATATCCCATTAAGGCTGCTCACGGAGCTTCTAAGGTATATATGCAACCTGCTTCAGAAGGTACAGGGGTTATTGCCGGTGGTGCGATGAGGGCGGTATTGGAGATTGCTGGCGTACATAACGTGCTGGCGAAATGCTACGGCTCTACTAACCCAGTGAATGTAGTAAGAGCAACGTTCAATGGTCTGCGCGAAATGTCTTCCCCGGGAGATGTGGCCGCGAAGCGCGGTAAGACTGTCGAAGAAATACTGAATTAAACTTTTAGGTTGGCTAAGTCATGGCTAAAGCATCTATTAAAATAACCCAGGTTAAAAGTACCTGTGGGCGCATGAAGAATCACAAGGCGTGTGTCGCGGGGCTTGGTCTGCGTCGTATTGGTCACACTGTAGAGGTTGAAGATACGCCCTCCGTGCGGGGTATGATCAACCAAGTGCACTACCTGGTTAAGGTAGAGGAGTAGGTAATGTCAGAAATTATGCGACTGAATAGTCTGCGTCCAGCGCCCGGTGCGAAAAAAGATGCAAAACGCGTCGGTCGTGGTATCGGCAGTGGAACCGGAAAGACCGCGGGTCGTGGTCATAAGGGACAAAAGTCCCGTTCCGGCGGTAGCGTTCGGCCAGGCTTTGAGGGCGGTCAGATGCCCTTGCAAAAGCGACTACCCAAGTATGGTTTTACATCGCGTATGGCGCGGACTACTGCGCAGATACGACTGGGTGAACTGAATGCCATCGATGCTGATGTTATTGACTTGGCGGCGCTGAAAAATGCTGATCTGGTAAAAGATAACGCTACCCGCGCGCGTGTTTTCCTGTCTGGCGAATTGACTAAAGCCGTTACGTTAAAAGGACTCGTTGTCTCTAAGGGCGCACGTGAAGCCATAGAGAAGTCCGGCGGGAAAGTAGAGGAATAGATGGCAACTGCACAGCCACCTTCAATAAACAAGGCCGGTCTTGGCGAGTTATTCTCTCGCCTTCGATTTGTTTTACTGGCAATTATTGTTTATCGAATTGGAACTCACATTCCCGTGCCGGGAATCGATCCAGCTCAATTGGCTGCGCTGTTTAATCAGAACCAGGGCACAATTTTGGGCCTGGCCAACATGTTTTCCGGCGGCGCCTTGGAGCGTATGAGTATATTGGCGCTTGGAATTATGCCCTACATTTCGGCCTCTATTATCATGCAGCTGATGTCTGCTGTGACGCCGCAGCTGGAGGCACTGAAGAAAGAAGGTGAGTCCGGACGGCGTAAGATTAGTCAGTACACACGTTACCTGACTGTAGTGCTGGCGTTGATCCAGGCTACGGGTATGACGGTAGGAATGGCGAATCAGGGCATGGCGTATGACAGTTCACCCCTGTTCTTTGTGATTGCTATTACCTCTTTAGTTACTGGCGCTGTGTTCATGATGTGGCTCGGTGAGCAAATCACTGAAAAGGGCGTAGGCAATGGCATATCACTGTTAATTTTTGCAGGTATTGTAGCGGGGTTGCCCGCGGCGATTGGCCAATCGCTGGAGCAGGCACGGCAGGGTGAGCTTAATATTTTGGTGTTGCTGTTTATCCTGACACTGGCTATCGCAGTCATTTACATGATCGTGTTTATTGAGCGCGGTCAGAGGCGGATCACAGTCAACTATGCCAAGCGACAACAGGGCCGCAAAATGTATCAGGCCCAGAGTTCGCATTTGCCTTTGAAAGTGAATATGGCGGGTGTGATCCCCGCTATATTTGCCAGTAGTATTTTGCTGTTCCCGGCGTCTATCGCGCAGTGGTTCGGTTCCGCCGGCTCAGCCGATTGGCTTCAGGATATGGCCGTGGCGATTGGCCCAGGGCAACCGCTGAATATTCTACTGTTTACAGTTTTTGTGGTCTTTTTCTGCTTTTTCTACACAGCATTGATGTTTAATCCTGTGGAGGTTGCCGACAATTTGAAGAGATCCGGGGCGTTTGTGCCCGGAATTCGGCCGGGGGCTCAGACTGCCAACTATATCGATGGTGTCCTGACTCGGTTGACAGTATTTGGATCTGCGTATATCGCACTGGTTTGCTTGATGCCGCAGTTTTTGGTTGTTATGTGGAACGTGCCCTTTTATCTGGGTGGTACGTCGCTATTGATTGTGGTCGTGGTGGTCATGGACTTTATGGCACAGGTGCAAAGCCATTTAATGTCTCACCAGTATGACTCAGTGATGAAGAAGGCGAATTTGAAGAATTATGGTGGAACTGGGCGCGCCCGATAGATAGGTGAGTCCTGGTTTTTCCTGGTACGGAGTAGGTGTTATGAAAGTACGTGCATCAGTAAAGAAGATTTGCAGAAACTGTAAGATTGTTCGCCGCAAAGGCGTTGTTCGTGTGATCTGTAATACAGACCCGCGACACAAGCAGCGTCAGGGGTAGGGCGGCTTGCTGTAGTTGATTTTTAGGAACTATATCGCTAGACTACTGCGCCTTTTGTAAGCGCCCTTGGATGCTGCGGCATCTATTATTGGGCGGCAATGGGTTTACAGCGTCCAGCAACGACAAATGATTGGAGAAAGTTGAATGGCTCGTATCGCCGGCGTCAACGTACCAGATAACAAGCATGCTGTTATCGCATTGACATATATTTTTGGTGTTGGTCGCAGTAAGGCCAAACGCCTCTGTGCGGACACTGGTGTGGCCCAAGATGTCAAGATTAGTGAATTGACTGAGCAGGAAATGGACGGGTTGCGGACGAAAGTAAGCGACATGATGGTAGAGGGCGACTTGCGTCGCGAAGTCTCCATGAACATAAAGCGCTTGATGGATCTCGGTTGTAATCGTGGTCTTCGCCACCGTAGAGGTTTACCACTGCGTGGTCAGCGGACCAAAACCAATGCTCGTACCCGCAAGGGGCCGCGCAAGCCGATTCGTAAGTAGTCACTATTTATTACGAATCCCTATTAGTGTAGCTGCTCCATTTGCGCAGTGTTGATATTAAATTAGGAAATATGTATGGCTAAGCCTGGTGCCAAGAGCACTCGAAAGAAAATTACCAAGACGGTTGTCGATGGCATTGCGCATGTTCATGCCTCCTTCAATAACACCATCATTACTATAACGGATCGTCAGGGAAACACTCTGAGCTGGGCAACTTCTGGTGGATCCGGCTTTCGCGGTTCGCGTAAGAGTACTCCCTTTGCTGCGCAGGTCGCTGCAGAGCGGGCAGGGGAAGCAGCCAAAGAGTACGGTCTCAAGAATCTCGATGTACAAGTGAAAGGTCCTGGGCCAGGTAGGGAATCAGCGGTTCGAGCGCTCAACTCCTGCGGGTACAAGATCACTAATATTACCGACGTCACGCCTATTCCACATAATGGCTGTCGTCCACCCAAAAAACGTCGCGTATAACGCTCACAGGATAGAATTGACATGGCTCGATATATTGGACCCAAGTGCAAGCTCTCCCGTCGTGAAGGAACGGATCTGTTCCTGAAGAGCGGGGTGCGCTCATTGGAAAGCAAGTGTAAGGCGGAAGCTATCCCAGGTCAGCACGGAGCGCGTCGCGGCAGGTTGTCGGATTACGGTGTGCAGTTGCGAGAGAAGCAGAAAGTTCGTCGTATCTACGGCGTACTGGAAAAGCAGTTTCGCAATTACTACAAAGAGGCAGCTCGTCTCAAAGGTGCAACCGGCGAAAACCTGCTACAGCTGCTGGAAACCCGTTTGGATAATGTAGTTTATCGCATAGGTTTTGGTTCAACACGGGCCGAATCGCGCCAACTGGTTTCCCACAAGTCTATTCTTGTGAACGGTGTTGTTGTAAATGTTCCTTCATACCAGGTGAAGGCGGGAGACGTTGTTGCTTTGCGAGAGAAGGCCAAAAAGCAACTGCGCGTGCAGTCAGCCCTGGCGCTGGCTTCTCATCGCGGTGAGGCTGAATGGATTGACGTAAACGGCGAAAAGTTAGAAGCAGTCTTCAAGGCCGTACCTGACCGTCAGGATCTGTCTTCTGAGATCAATGAAAACCTGATCGTCGAGCTTTACTCTAAGTAAGCCATTATAGGATCAACCTAAAATACAGGTGCCCCCATGCAGAGTGCAGTGAACGAATTTTTGACCCCCCGCGTTATCAATGTTGATGAAAAGAACAGTACGCGCTCACAGGTGACCCTTGAGCCACTGGAACGTGGATTTGGACATACCCTGGGGAATGCGCTGCGGCGTATATTGCTGTCCTCCATGCCGGGTTGCGCAATAACAGAAGTAGAGATCGACGGTGTTCTTCACGAATACAGTGCGATTGAAGGCGTTCAGGAGGATGTTATTGAAATCCTCCTCAACCTGAAGGGCGTCGCTCTGGTAATGAACGGCAAAGAAGAAGCCGAACTGACCCTGAGCAAAAAAGGCCCAGGCGCGGTTACCGCAGGCGATATTCAGGTCGATCATGATATTGAGATTCGCAATCCAGAGCACGTAATTTGCCATCTCAATACTGGTTCGGAAATTAACATGAAGCTGACAGTGGCGCTTGGTCGAGGTTATTCCCCGGCCGATTCCCGCATTAATCCTGAAGAAGAAACCCGCTCCATTGGCCGCTTGCAGCTCGATGCGACTTTCTCGCCGGTGTGCCGCGTTTCTTATGTGGTGGAAGCAGCCCGGGTGGAGCAACGTACCGATTTGGATAAGCTGGTACTGGATTTGGAAACTAACGGCACTATCGACCCCGAGGAAGCCATTCGTCGCGCGGCAACGATTCTGCAGCAGCAGCTGGCAGTGTTTGTCGACCTTGAAAGCGAAAGCGAATCTGAATTTGTTGAGGAAGAGGATGAGGTAGATCCGATTCTGCTGCGTCCGGTTGACGATCTTGAACTCACGGTTCGATCCGCAAACTGTTTGAAGGCCGAAAATATTTACTATATTGGGGACCTGGTGCAGCGAACTGAAGTAGAACTCCTCAAGACACCGAACTTGGGTAAGAAATCGCTTACTGAGATTAAAGATGTTCTGGCATCTCGTGGGTTGTCACTTGGTATGCGCCTGGACAACTGGCCGCCCGCCAGCTTGAAAAACGACGATCGAGTTCTGAGCGCTTAACTAGACCCTGGATCAGACTAACAACTTAGTAGTGCTGCGATAGCACGAAAAATAGGATTGTAAAAATGCGTCATCGTCACAGTGGACGTCAATTAAACCGAAACAGCTCTCACCGAAAAGCCATGTTTAGAAATATGGCCGTTTCTCTGGTAGAGCATGAGCTGATCAAGACCACCTTGCCTAAGGCGAAAGAGTTGCGAGGCTATGCTGAGCCGCTCATCACGCTGGCAAAAAATGATAGCGTCGCCAACCGTCGCCTGGCCTTTGACCGGACACGCGACAAGGCCGCCGTTGGCAAGCTTTTTGGCGAACTGGGCCCTCGCTACCAAGAGCGCCCCGGCGGTTATATTCGCATATTGAAGTGCGGATACCGCGCTGGGGATAAGGCGCCTATGGCCTATGTTGAATTGGTTGACAGACCTGAGGTTGAGGTTTCTGAGGATGATGAGGATTGATTAATCCTGAAGCGTTCCACGACATTAAAAAGCCGGGTAATTTCCCGGCTTTTTTTTGCCTGGCATTATCTGCATTGGTGTCGTTCTTTCGGCATTGTCAGGGGCTATCAGGCTGCATGTTTCCCCGCTTTGCGTTTTAACATTGGGGCGAGAAAGTGACCTGTAAAAGAGCCTTTTGTCTTGGCCACTTCTTCTGGTGTGCCAGCAGCTATAATCTTCCCTCCGCCACTTCCCCCTTCTGGCCCCAGGTCTACGATCCAATCCGCTGTTTTTATCACATCCAGATTGTGCTCGATGATGACTACAGTGTTCCCGTGATTGCGTAAGCGGTGGAGTACTTCCAGCAATTGTTTTATATCCTCAAAATGCAACCCCGTAGTCGGTTCGTCGAGTATGTACAAGGTTTTCCCCGTGTCTCGCTTCGATAACTCTCGAGAGAGCTTTACCCGTTGCGCCTCGCCACCAGACAGGGTGGTCGCGGCTTGACCCAGTCGAACGTAGGTGAGTCCAACATCCATTAGTGTTTGTAGCTTTCGTGCGATGGATGGCACGGGTTCAAAAAATGGCAGTGCGTCCTCGACGGTCATTTCCAGTACCTCATGGATATTTTTGCCTTTGTATCGAATCTCCAGCGTTTCCCGGTTGTAGCGCCTGCCCTTACAGACATCACAGGGCACATAAATATCTGGCAGGAAATGCATTTCCACTTTGGTGACGCCGTCACCCTGGCAGGCTTCGCAGCGGCCACCTTTAACGTTGAAGCTGAACCTTCCTGGTTTGTATCCTCTGGACCGCGCCTCTTGCGTGCCAGCAAAGAGTTCACGTACGGGAGTGAATATACCCGTATAGGTGGCTGGATTGGAGCGAGGTGTTCGGCCGATAGGGCTTTGGTCGATATCGATACATTTGTCGATCAGCTCCATACCTGTAATCGATTCATAGGGTGCCGGTGTAAGCGTGGTGGCACCGTTGAGCTCCGTCGCCGCTATCGGGTACAGGGTACTGTTAACGAGCGACGATTTTCCGGAGCCGGAAACCCCGGTGATACAGGTAAGCAAACCCAGTGGAATTTCCAGAGATACCGATTGCAGATTATTCCCGGTTGCCCCTTTTAGAGTGAGTAAATTTTGAGGGTCCCTGATGGTTCTCTGGGCGGGTATGCTGATTTCTCGCTTTCCCGAAAGGTAGGCGCCAGTAAGGGATTGGTCGCTGTTGAGAATATCCTGAATCGTTCCCGATGCGACCACCTGGCCTCCGTGAATCCCGGCTCCTGGTCCAATATCAATAATATGATCAGCGCTGCGAATGGCCTCTTCGTCGTGCTCAACCACTAATACGGTATTGCCCATATCTCGAAGGTGAGTGAGAGTTGAGAGCAACCGTTCATTGTCACGTTGGTGTAGGCCAATTGAAGGCTCGTCAAGGATATACATCACACCCACAAGACCGGCCCCGATCTGGGAAGCCAGGCGAATCCGCTGAGCTTCACCGCCCGAAAGGGTTTCGGCGCTGCGGTTGAGGGTGAGGTAGTTCAGTCCCACATCCACCAGAAAGCGGTATCGCGCACGCAATTCCTTTAGAATTTTGTCAGCGATTTCGCCGCGCCTGCCTTTCAATTGCAGCTGCTCGAAATAGAGTTCTGCCTCGCCAACCGGCAGAGCCGTAATTCTGGGAAGATTGTAGTCATTCACGAAAACGTGGCGCGCGTCGCGTTTAAGTCTTGTGCCCTCGCAGTCTGGGCAGGGCTGGGTGGCTAGGAATTTGGCCAGGTCTTCTCTTACCGATTGAGAGTCCGTATCTCTATAGCGGCGTTCCATGTTGGGAATGATGCCTTCGAAAGTGTGAGTACGCTTAAAAACATCACCACGGTCGTTGATATAAGAGAATGCTATTTCCTGCTTGCCGCTGCCCTGAAGAATGATTTTTTGATGCTTTTTGCTTAATTCGATAAAGGGCGTATCGATATCAAAACCATAGTGCTCAGCCAGAGAACTCAGCATGTGAAAGTAGTAAACATTGCGCCGGTCCCACCCGCGAATGGCACCTTCTGCCAGGCTCGCTTCGGGGAACAGGATTAGTCGTTCTTCGTCGAAATACTGCTTAACACCCAGACCGTCACAACTAGCGCAGGCGCCGGCTGGGTTGTTGAATGAAAACAAACGAGGTTCTAGTTCATCAATACTATGGCCACACTCTCCACAGGCAAAGCGGGCAGAAAAGCTGATATCTTTGCTCTCGTTTTCCATATAACTAATAGAGGCTAATCCGTCGGTGAGGCCAAGTGCTGTCTCAAAGGATTCCGCCAGACGAATGCCGAGATCGGTACGCACTTTGAAGCGATCTATGACAACCTCTATACGGTGTTTTTTCTTTTTCTCCAGTGGGGGTGCATCGTCGAGGTCGGTTACGATCCCGTCAATACGAGCGCGAACGAAGCCGCCTGCCCGTAATTCCTCGAGCACATGAAGATGTTCGCCTTTGCGTTCGCGCACTACCGGTGCTAGCAACATGAGTTTAGTGCCTTCCGGTAAGCTCAGAACCGTATCCACCATTTGGCTCACGGTTTGGGCTTGCAGATTGATGCCGTGGTCCGGGCAGCGTGGTTCACCTACGCGGGCGTACAGTAAGCGAAGGTAGTCGTAAATCTCAGTGATGGTGCCGACAGTGGAGCGAGGATTGTGGGAAGTCGACTTTTGTTCTATCGAAATTGCTGGCGACAGGCCCTCGATATGATCCATATCCGGTTTTTCCATCAGGGAGAGGAACTGCCGGGCGTATGTCGAAAGGGACTCCACATAGCGACGTTGTCCCTCTGCATAGAGGGTATCAAAGGCGAGAGATGATTTTCCGGAGCCAGACAGACCGGTAATGACAACCAGCTTGTCTCTGGGTATATCGAGGTCGATATTTTTGAGGTTGTGCGTTCGCGCGCCGCGAACTTGAATCGTGTCCATATGAACTCCGGTGCAGCTTGGAAACGGAAACCGAACAGTATATGCCGACAGCCGCGCGCAAGGCAAAACCCTGACTGAATTTATTACCAGAGACCGGGATTGATGTTCCGTGGCGGGTGAAACTGGTATCATGTCCTGCTGAGTTTTTGGCTCTCCTACGGTGAACTTAACCATTGTGATTACGAAAAACCCCATGACAGCGCAGGAGCGCCGATCCGTATCTTCGCTGGCATTGCTTTACTGCTTCCGAATGCTGGGGCTGTTTATGGTGCTGCCACTGCTGGCGCTGTATGCGGCTGACTTGCCCGGGGCTACGCCCACTCAGATTGGACTAGCTATAGGTATCTACGGTCTGATGCAGGCCGCGCTGCAGATTCCTCTGGGGTGGTTGTCAGATAAAGTGGGCAGGAAGCCCGTCATTGTTGCCGGGCTATTGCTCTTCATTCTAGGCAGTGTGGTTGCCGCGATGGCCGATAGTATTGGCGGTATTATTTTGGGTCGTACTCTGCAGGGCGCCGGGGCGATAGCCAGTGCAGTCATGGCGCTGGTGGCGGATTTGACGCGCGAAGAGCAGCGCACAAAGGCCATGGCGGTCGTGGGTGTGAGCATTGGCCTGTCTTTCGCTGTGGCGATTGTCCTCGGGCCTGCAGTGGCCGCAGTGGGCAGCCTGTCTGCCGTTTTCTGGTTTACGGCAGTGCTGGCGGTTATCGGTATTGTTATCGTTACTGTTCTGGTGCCGTCCGCACCCGTGGTGAGTGAGAGACTGGTGGTGGGTGCCAATATGGGCGTGCTGCGACGGAGTTTGGAGAACCGGGTTCTGCTGCGTCTGAACTTTGGCGTGTTTGTACTGCATTTTATCCTCACGGCGAGTTTCCTGTTGGTTCCAGGCTTGCTCGAACAGTCATTTGGGGTCGACCGAGAACAGCATTGGAAGGTGTATTTGCCAGTACTGCTGCTATCGCTGGCGGGTATGGTGCCTTTGATGGTGCTGGCGGAGCGTGGGGGCCGGTTGCGCATGGCGTTTCTAGTGGGCATCGCATTGGTATTTGCGGCGGTCACTCTATTGGGATATGCCTCGACGGCGCTGTTGTTTTACGTGGGCCTGTGCCTGTTCTTTGTGGGTTTTAATTATCTTGAGGCTACGCTTCCATCACTGGTGAGTAAGACGGTCATCGCCGACAGTAAAGGGAGTGCGATGGGTGTGTACTCCACCTGTCAGTTCCTGGGCGCATTCGCAGGTGGTGCAGTCGGCGGTATTCTGGTGCAAGACCTAGGTGAGAATGGCTTGATTAGCGTGTGCCTCGCTTTGGCGGGTGCCTGGTGGTTGCTTGTTTTCCGGGCTCCCAAGCGCCTAGAGGTGGAGAGTGTCAGCCCAGGTCCGGTCCCCGGGGTATAAATGCTAACCGGTGTTGTTCTGCATAGCGCAGACAATGCAGTGCGGCTGTCTGTAATGATGGACTTTGGTCGGTGAGGCTGTCGCAATTGCATGAGTGGGTTGTTATAGTCAGCGTTGAATCTCGCATCAATGTCAGTGAAAAAAATGAGGAAAATCTATGGCCGCACGGGGCGTCAATAAAGTCATTCTGGTAGGAAATCTCGGAAATGATCCGGAAATTCGCTACACCCAGGCCGGGGCCGCAATTACCAATATCTCGGTTGCAACCTCCGAAACATGGAAGGACAAGCAAACCGGCCAACCGCAAGAGCGAACCGAGTGGCACCGGGTAGTTTTTTTTAATCGCCTGGCGGAAATTGCTGGTGAATATTTGCGCAAAGGCTCCAAGGTCTATCTGGAAGGCGGCTTGCGTACTCGAAAATGGCAGGATAAAGAAGGCCAGGATCGATATACGACCGAAATTGTAGGCAATGAAATGCAAATGCTGGATTCCCGTGGTGCCGGTCAAGGTGGTGGCAATCCCATGCAGGGTGAGACCCACGAGCCTGCGCCGAGAGAGGCTCCAGTGAAAAAAGCAGCCGATGCTGGGGCCCCGGGCGGTGAGTTTGGAAACTTCGATGACGATATTCCGTTCTGACGGGAGAGACGTCAAATGATAGATCAATAGAATCCGGTCGGTGGAACATCAACGGTGCGATTACTCATTCTGGGTTCCGATACGCCATTAGGCATGGCGCTGGTAGCTAGGCAGTCGCTCCTGGGGCGCCATGATATTGTTTCCATGAGCCGTTCGGCCTGCCGTTGGAAGAGCGAACGCCAGGCGAAGAAGAGCATTGTCCGCGCCAAAAGCGATATCGTGGTGGATGTTCGTATAGAAGCTGCAGGCGATGGTGGCGTTCAGATTCAGGAGCTGGATCTGCAGCGTTGCCACTGGGTTTCGAAGGCCTGTCAGCGGACCACAACCGCCTACCTTTACCTCTCCAGTTCCAGGGTCTTTTCAGGTCAATTGGAGCGTCCCTATACGGAGGGAGATCCAGCGGATAATCAGGAAGACGCGGGCCAACTGCTGGCCAGTGCCGAGGAAGTGGTCAGTGCAGGTTGCGAACGTCACCTGATTCTGCGCCTGGGCCCAATTTTTTCTTATGAAGGTAAGAATCTCATCACCCAGATGCTGGGCCATTTACGAGAGGGCGAGACCCTGATTCTGGATAATAATCTTCGCGGCTGCCCCGTGGCTGCAGACGATGGAGCCAGAGTTATATTGGCCATGCTGGACCAACTTGGTACCGGTCTAGAGCCGTGGGGTGTTTATCACTATGGCAGCTCTGATACTGCCACCTACTATGAATTTGCCGAAGCGTTGCTCGCTGCGGCATCCCAGTTCTTTGAGTTCAGTTCCACAGCAGTGCAGTTGGAGCGCCAACCTGAAGGTCTATTGCCGCTTAATCGAGTACTGAATTGCGCCAAGGTGCGAGACACTTTCGCTATCCGGCAAGTTCCCTGGCGCAGTGCGATAGGCGATTTAGTGAAGCATTATCATGAAGAACAACAGTAAAGGGAGTTCCCATGGCAAAAGTGGCAGAGGTCAGTCCACAGCGGCTGTCAATTGGGGTATTGACGGTGTCGGACACCCGCACAGATGAGAATGATACGTCAGGTAACTACCTGATCCAGGCACTGGAGGCACAGAAGCACCGGGCTGTTGCGAGATCGATCGTCGCCGATGATATATACCAGATACGAGCGACGCTATCTGCGTGGATTGCAGACGCGAATATCGATGTAGTGTTGGTGACAGGTGGCACAGGATTCTCCGGACGGGATTCTACACCAGAGGCTGTGCGACCCCTTTTTGATAAGGATATCGATGGATTTGGTGAAGTTTTTCGTGCCTTATCGTTCCAGGAAATCGGTTCCTCTACGGTACAGTCGCGTGCCGTGGCGGGTTTCGCCAACGATACGGTGATTTTCTGCATGCCAGGCTCCACGGGAGCCTGCAAGACGGCCTGGAATGGGCTTATTCGTGAGCAATTGGATAGCAGCCATCGCCCTTGTAATTTCGTTGGTGTGCTGGGAGTGCGGGAGCGGAGCCTTTGAGCGAGCTTCTGCCTGTAGCAGACGCGCTTGCGCGTATTCTTGCTCACGCAGGGCCGCAGCCCACAGTCATTGAAGTGCCACTGCTGGATGGTCTGGGTCGGGTGTTGGCCGAGTCTGTTGTATCTCACATCGACGTTCCCGGGTTGGATAACAGCGCTATGGATGGATACGCGCTGCGTCTAGGCGATGCGTCACAGGCATTGCCAGTCACTCAGCGCATCCCGGCCGGAATCGTCGGCTCGCCCCTCACCCGTGGTACTGCCGCACGAATTTTTACAGGCGCAGCAATTCCCCCGGGGGCGGATGCGGTGGTCATGCAGGAGGACTGCTCCGAGATAGCGGGGGTGGTAACGATATCGGGCGACGTTAGTGCGGGCCAGAATATACGTCCGCGTGGCCAGGATTTAGCCGCCGGAGAAACTATGCTCAACAAAGGCCGGGTATTGCGTCCACAGGATCTGGGGCTATTGGCATCCGTTGGCTGCGCAAAGGTGAAAGTATTCCGTCCGTTACGGGTAGCAGCTCTGTCGACGGGCGATGAGTTGGTAGAGCCGGGCAACGGCCAATTGGCCGAGGGCGAGATTTACAATTCGAATCGTTACACCCTCGCCGGTTTACTGCGCAACCTGAATATGGAGATGATCGATTGCGGTATCGTTGCGGACAATCCTGAGGCCACCTACAGGGCATTGCACGACGCTGCCAGTAGCGCTGACTGCGTTATCACCACAGGTGGCGTTTCCGTAGGTGAAGAAGATCACGTTAAAAACCAGGTAGAGCAACTCGGCCATCTGCGTCTCTGGAAACTGGCAATTAAACCAGGTAAACCGTTAGCGTTTGGCAGTATCGGTGAGACACCTTTTATCGGTCTGCCGGGGAATCCGACGTCCGTGTTTGTCACTTTTTGTTTGATCGCGCGCCCGTTTCTGTTGAAGTTGCAGGGGGCTGAGGAGGCAGAGCCGCCGCGCCTTGAGGCGAGAGCAGCGTTTAGCGTAGAAAAGCCCGGAATCCGTCAGGACTACCTGCGAGTAACCCTCGAGAATACTGAGCAGGGCCTCCAAGCCTTAATATTCGCTAATCAGAGCTCCGGTGTGCTGAGTTCGGTAAGTCACAGCAACGCACTGGCAGTCGTGCCGCCAGGCACAACCGTGGTCAAAGGCGATAAGGTGGAAATCCTGCTGTTGGATTCATTAGCCCGGTAGAGGCGACCTTCGGATGAGTTAACCAGGCTAGTCGGAGTATTTCTGAAACACCAAAGAAGCGTTCGTTCCACCAAAACCAAAGCTATTGGACATTACCCTTTGTAAGTCAACGTCATCGTGACGGATCCTGGCGATGGGTAAACCCTCTGCTTCGGGGTCGAGAGTCTCGATATTAGCCGAGGCCGCGATAAAACCAGCCTGTTGCATGAGTAGTGAGTAAATGGCCTCGTGCACGCCCGCCGCGCCCAGAGAATGTCCGGACAAGGACTTGGTTGAGCCAACTACCGGTATGCTGGGCATGTCCTTGAATACTTCCCGTACAGCTTTCAGTTCCTGAATATCACCCGCGGGCGTGCTTGTGCCATGCGCGTTAATATAGTCAATCGAACCCTCCACAGTGCTCAGAGCCTGCCTCATGCACCTTACCGCACCTTCTCCGGAAGGCGCGACCATGTCATGGCCATCAGAGGTCGCGCCGTAACCCACTAGCTCAGCATAGATTTTTGCTCCTCGAGCTTTCGCGTGTTCCAACTCTTCGACTACCAACATACCGCCACCGCCAGCGATGACGAACCCGTCTCGATCCGCGTCGTAGGCGCGTGAGGCACGCTCGGGAGTCTCGTTGTATTTGGTGGACAGGGCGCCCATGGCATCGAACAGGCAGCTGAGCGTCCAGTGCAGTTCCTCCCCGCCGCCGGCAAATATCACATCCTGTTTACCCAATTGAATTTGCTCCATTGCATTGCCGATACAGTGGGCGCTGGTAGAGCAGGCGGAAGAGATGGAATAGTTCACACCTTTTATCTTGAACGGTGTTGCCAGGCAGGCAGATACCGTGCTGCCCATTGTTTGCGTGACGCGATAAGGCCCGACTCGCCGGAGGCCCTTCTCACGCAGAATATCTGAGGCCTCAGTTTGGCTTGCTGAGGATGCTCCGCCAGACCCCGCAATAATGCCCGTGCGGTCATTGGAAACGTCAGACGCCT